>CAUZEB010000053.1:0-10874 GCA_963578655.1 Dehalococcoidia bacterium
ATATCCAACACTGATGAAGTACGCAGCTGCCATAGTTGGGGCTCTACCAACACCACCACCACAGTGAATATAAACTTTACCTCCGCTACCAACAGCCCTTTCTATAAAGCTTACACCTTTTGTTAGATCTTCTACCGTCGGAGCTTGATCATCTATTGTTGGTAGATAGCAATGATTTTTCAATGCTAATTCTCTCTCCAAATCGTTAAATTCACTCCGCATGTTAATGCTATAGTGAATTCCAGCAGCCTCTAACCTATACCTACCAGGTTTGCGATATTGAGGACCAACATAGAGCTGTTCGGTGATTTGGCTATATCGTAGATTAGGAATACCCGTAATCCAATCTCTTCCCCTAACATAAACCCACAGCAAGGTCGTCTTTAAACCCTGGTTATGCAAACGCCTTACAATTATTCCAAACAAATTAGGAATTCTTATTGAAAGCCTATCCATTATTCCAATCGCTAATCCAAGTCAATATCTGCGGGAAATATTTGATCTGCGTACGAAGTTTGGATTTTCGAAATTTTCAGTTCAGTTGCTGCTAGCATTTCACTGCAAAGCTTTCCCAGATTAATGCCTTCCTCATAAGTGTTAGTAGCATCAGTGAGAGAAAGTCCACCTTGTTCCAGACGTTGAACCACTTCTTCTAAACGAGAAAAAGCCTCTTCGAATGTAAGTCTATCTGAACAAGTTCCATCCATTTGAGAGTTTTCGATTTCTACCTCCTGCACTAATCTAAATTTGTTTCCTGACCCTGCATTCAACATTAATCATTATTGGACAGCTTTAACAGATTCCACTCTTGCTTCAAAAACACCTCGATGTACTGTCACCTGAATATTATTCCCGGTTTTAAGTTCCGAGGCATCTCTAATTATATTTCCACCTTCCTGACTTTCCACAATTGCGTAGCCTCGGTACAGGATATCATGAGGGCTGAGAGATTCTAACCTTTTCTTAAGACTCTCTAACATTGTCTTATGGATATTTAAGTTATGCTCATAAGATGCTCTAGCTGTTCTCATTAAATTATCAATTTGTATATTGAGATCATTAAGGTCAGGTCGAATTCTTTCAAGTATGTCTCGAACTTTCTGTAACTGTTCAGTTTTCGAGTTTAGTTGATTTGATATACTCGTGATAAGAGTTCGTTGTAGCATCAATATTCTTTCTATCAAGGACTCTCTATCAGGAAAAACTAGTTCAGCTGCTGCCGAAGGAGTAGAAGCCCTAACATCAGAAACCAAATCAGCTATAGTTTCATCGGTTTCGTGGCCAATGGCACTGACTACTGGCACCTTGCTTGCATGAATAGCTCTGGCAACAGACTCATCGTTGAAAGACCACAAGTCTTCCAATGAACCACCTCCTCTGGCCAAAATAATAACATCGACCTCAGGGAGATTATTAACTTTTGCAAGTCCCTCAATAATTCCTGGGACAGCCATTTCTCCTTGGACTGGAGATGGACACAACACAAGTTCAACAAGCGGATAGCGACGGGCCGCAATAGTTTTAATGTCATGCCAAACTGATCCGGTAGATGAAGTAATTACGCAGACACGCTTGGGGAAAATCGGGAGTAACCGTTTCCTCGTTGGCTCCAACAAGCCTTCTGCCTTAAGTTTCAATCTTAATTCTTCTAACTTTAACTGAAGAGGTCCGACTCCTTCAGGTTGGATAATGTCTACAATGATCTGAAGATCACCTCGTGGCTGATATATCGAAACCTTACCATGAATAACAACAGCGTCTCCAATTTCTAATGGTGATAGGCTATATACGTTTCGAAACATCACGCAACGCAGCATAGACGCGTGACCGCCTCTAAGAGAAAAATAAATGTGACCGGAACGAGCTCTATGCAGATCCCCAACCTCACCCTGAACCCACATATCCTGCAACAACACGTCTTGTTCTATCAAATCTTTGATGTTCTTGGAAATTTGTTCTACTGAGTAAATTTCCATTTTAGGACCTTGATAGATAATGTCCAGTCCTAGTATCTACCTTCAAAACATCGCCTTCATTTATGAATAAGGGAACGTTAATAACTAACCCCGTCTCTAACTTTGCTGGCTTAGTTCCTCCTTGAGCAGTGTCTCCTTTGACACCGGGAACAGTCTCAGCAACTGTCAATTCGACCGTGATCGGTAATTCTAAGGCTACAGGGTTATCTTTATATAGCAATAGATCGATTAAGGACTGTTCAACTAGGTATTGTAATTCATCCATGATTTGATCTTTGGATAAAGGGAATTGTTCGTATGTTTCCGTATCCATAAAATAATGCAAGTTATCTTCCCTGTAAATATACTGAGCGGAACGTCGATGCACCGAAGCAGGTGTAAAACTTACGTCGTAGCCTTGATAAGTCCTTTCCACAAGCTTTCCGGTTACAAGTTCGCGTAATTTGATACGCATGACTGGCGCACGTTGCTGCATCTTACTACGCTGGTAATCGACAACAACATAAGGAACATCATTCTCCTCAATAGACATACCTTTCTTTAATTCACCGTAGCTGATGCTCATTCGAGAATCTCCCTATGATTCTAATATAAAAAGTTTACGAACCCTATTAAACTTATTTTTCCGCGTTGCTAATCACACGTGCTCGACCATTTTCTAGGACAACCACGTCTTCAATCCGCACCCCACCCCAACCATTTATATATATTCCCGGTTCAATGGTAAACACCATTCCATTTTGAAGAACATCTATTGAATTGGGACTAATTCGTGGATTCTCGTGTACGGCAAGTCCCACACCATGACCAAGGCTATGTCCAAAAGCATCTCCATAACCTGCTTCAGTTATAATATTCCTTGAAATAGCGTCTACCTCTCCTCCTGTCATACCTTCCCTAACATTTTCTATGGCTGACAATTGGGCATTCAAAACTATCTCGTATACTTCGCTAAAAGTTTCATTCAGTTTACCAACTATAACGGTCCGAGTGAGATCGCTATTATACCCTTCATACCTGGCTCCCATATCTATCACAACGGCGTCTCCATCCTGTATAACTTTCTCACCTGCACGATGATGTGGTAAAGCTCCGTTAGAACCGGAACCCACGATAATATCAAAAGCGAGGCTCTCAGCTCCTCCATCTCTCATATCTTTTTCTAAACTCCAAGCTATCTCACTTTCCCTAGTGCCGGCTTCTATGTAGGGAGCTATTTTGTTGATTGCGTTATCAGATAATCCGATAGCATGAGTTAGCAGCTCTAGTTCGTGACCATCTTTCAAAATTCTTATGGTTTCCACAATTCCATTTGTTGGAATGAATGATGGAGGCCTCTCGTTTATATTTGATTCGTTAAGATTATCTTTGAAAAGTGCATGGGTTGCAAAGGTCAAATCTTGGCTTTCAAAGCCCATCTTTTTGATTCCAAGTTCTTGGGCAATATTAGGCAACCACGCATAATTCCCACCAACGCGTTCAATTCTAAATTCGGGAGATTGATTACTTGCTTGCTCTGTATATCTGAAATCTGTTAACAGGATTAATTCCTTCTGTGTAACAACTAGATATCCCGACGATCCTGTAAAGCCAGATAAATATCGTCTGTTATCAGCATTAGAGATCAGCATTGCATCTAATTCTTCCATTTGAAGTTTCCTACGTAGCTCCCGAATTCTTTGCTCGATTCCCATATCTAAGTTCCCTTATTTATTTCATGTGCCAAATATTCTAAAGCTAAGAGATAGCTGTGACTTCCCAAGCCAACTATTTGACCGATAGCGATATCCACAATTACTGAATGATGCCGGAATTGCTCTCTGGCATGTATGTTAGACAAATGTACTTCTATTACCGGTAAGGCTACGTCCAACAATGCATCTCTCAATGATAATCCATAGTGAGTAAGAGCACCAGCATTAATAATTATCCCAGAACTGTTTACACTGGCCGACTGTAGATAATCTACTATGGCACCTTCATGATTAGACTGAAAAAATTCCACCTCCACTTGGAGTTCTTCCGCTTTACTTCGTATTAAATCTTCTATTTCAGACAGAGTGTTAGAGCCATAGTGACCAATTTCTCTCCTACCCAAATTATTGAGATTAGGACCATTTATAACTAGGAATTTCATATGCCCCGCCTTATTTTAAACGAATACTACAGCCATTGTGCTTTACGATGGAGTACAGCTTAATCTCCTTCTTCAATCTCTTCAACTGTCCTGCCATTAGAAAGTTTTGCTCTGGGATGAGCAGAATGATAAGTGTCTCTGACTTCGCTTTGCGTTAAGTGTGTGTATATTTGTGTTGTGGCTGGATTTGAATGCCCCAATAATTCTTGCACTACCCTCAGGTCAGCTCCTCCCTCTAACATATGAGTTGCAAAAGTATGTCTTAGGGTATGGGTGTGCACTCCTGAATCAATGCCGGCCTTTTTTGCATATTTGCGCACTTTAGACTGGATGCTACGCTGACTTAGTCGCGAACCATATCGATTTAAAAACAGTGCTCTTGAATTCTTCGCTCCAGCCAGTTTTGGTCTTATATCCATCATATACGTGCCTAGCAGAGCCAAGGCCGGTTTACCTAAAAGTACTATCCGTTGCTTAGCTCTTTTACCTAATACTCTAACCTCTCCCTGTCCCAAATTAACCTGATCAGCATCAAGACTGGTTGCCTCACTAACCCTCATACCGGAAGCATATATGACTTCCAGTATAGTCCTGTCACGAAGACCCAAATCATCTGACGTATCTGGCGCTTTCATCAGTCTTAGAACATCTTCTTGTGATAGAAATCTAGGCAAACGGCTATCTAACTTAATGACACCTCGACCGGGCATAGGGTCTCTAGTTATCAGTTTTTGCTTCACCATCCAACGCATAAACGTCTTCAAGACACTCGATTTTCGAGCGATACTTGGCCTAACATATCCAAGATCAATTAGCCAAGCGAAGAAACCTCTTATGAAGGATCGGTCTATAATTTTGAAATCAGCAATACCTTCTTCGTTCAAATATTGGTAAAAGCTTTCTATGTCGGCCTTATAGTTTCGGACGGTGAAGTCCGACAGTGATCTCTCCCATTTTAAATGGTTTTCAAATCTACTAACGATCTTGCACCATTCTATTTTATCCATGTGCTTTAGAATATCGATGTTGAATGTGGAATTCTAGGGAATTAAAGTCTGAGTCGCTAGACTTTCGTTGCTCCATTATATTTTCTCGTACGAAATACTGCCGAGCGAATCAAGCATCGTAACTAACCGCACCAGGTGAAGATGACAATAGCTTACAGTTCAGATATATGAACCAAGCTGATCAAGTGTTACGATAAGGAGTAATTTAATCTTTAGCTCAATTGATTTATACAGTTATATTGACAGATTCTTCCTCAGGCACAGGCCCATTATAAGCGCAGAAATTACACCTAGCATTATCCTTTCCAGAAGAGACGAGCATTTTACTACATTCAGGGCATATTGCGGATAATGGACGTTGATTAACAGCGAAAGTACAAGTTGGGTAATTGGCACAACCATAAAACCTTTTAGCTCCACGCGCCTTCGATTTACGTTCAACTAAATCACCACCGCATTCAGGACAATCAACGCCAACCTTTGCTAGCAATGGTCTGGAGGTCTTACATTCTGGAAAACCACTACATGATAGGAATCTCCCATAACGACCCGACTTAATAACCATTGGTCTTTCACATTTTTCGCAGAATTCGTCACTTTCTTCATCTATTTCACTACTAGGCACTCGTTCAGCTTCTTTCATGGCTTTTTCAATAGCTTTATCAAATGGCTCATAAAATTCTCTAAGGACAGGGGACCATTCTCGTTCCCCTTCGGCAATTTCATCCAGATCTTCCTCCACTTTGGCGGTGAATCCTGTATCCATAATATTGGGGAAGTGTTTAGTTAGTAGTTTGGTAACAGCAATACCTAATCTAGTAGGTATAAACCTTCTCAGATCTTGCCTAACGTAATCCCGATCCATTATGGTCGCTATAATAGGAGCGTAGGTACTCGGGCGACCAATCCCTCCTTCTTCCAAGTCTTTAATCAAAGTTGCCTCAGAATATCTTGGTGGAGGCTGGGTAAAATGTTGTTCGGGAACGACATTATCGCATTCTATTAGTTCTCCTCGAACAAAATTGGAAGGCAGCGTTGTCGAATCATCTTTATCATCAGGAGTATCATCTGAATCTTCTATGTACAACGCGCGAAATCCTCGGAATTTAATTATCGACCCTGATGCTCTAAATATATATTGCTTAGATGATTTTCCACTCTCTGCCTTAATATCCACCCTTGTGGAATCGAACACGGCATCCTCCATTTGGCTCGCTATCATTCGTTTCCAAATGAGATCATAAAGTTTGAATTGATCTGTCGTAAGAGAGTGTCGAAGTAATGTTGGTGTCCTGAATATAGACGTTGGTCGAACCGCCTCATGAGCCTCCTGCGCACCTTTAACTTTCTTTCTATAAAATCTTGGGGAATCGGGCCTATACTTATTGCCAAACTCGCTTTCGATATATCTTCTGCAATCTACCAATGCTCCTTGCGACACATTTGTGGAATCAGTTCGCATGTAGGTGATAAGCCCTACAGTTCCCTCCAATTTAACATCGAGCCCCTCATATAACTGTTGTGCTATCTGCATGGTCCGGCGCGCGGTAAATCTTAACTTTCGTGACGCTTCTTGCTGCATAGTACTTGTAATAAATGGTGCCGATGGTCGTGAACGTGTTTCTCGTTTCTTTAACAATTCCACCGCAAACTTGGCTCCTTGCAAATCTGTAGTAATATCCACTGCCTTACTTTGCTGACCAATTCGAATCTGCTTTTTCTCTCCCACTATGGAATGAAGATAAGCTTTGAAATATTGATCTTTCTTACCGTCTGTACCTTTCTTAAGCTGTGCTTCTATGGTCCAATATTCGTCTGGAATAAATCCTTTTACCTGTTCTTCTCTGTCAACAACGAGACGTAGAGCGACAGATTGGACTCGACCAGCAGATAAACCCCGTCTCACTTTACCCCACAAAACTGGACTCAATCTATAACCCACCAATCGGTCCAAAATCCGTCTAGCTTGCTGGGCATCTATTAAGTGGTAATCTAACTCCCGGGGATTGTTAAAAGCCTCACGTATGGCTTCTCTCGTTATTTCATGGAATACTACTCTCTTGACTTTGGATTTACTGATCTTAGCAGCTTCAAGGAGATGCCAGGAGATTGCTTCGCCTTCCCTATCAGGATCTGTAGCCAGATAAACTGTAGTTGCCTCTTTGGAGGCTTTGGTAAGCTCAGAAATAATTTTTCTTTTATCTTTAAGGTTAGTATACGAAGGATGGAATCCCTTTTCATCCACCTCCACACCCATTTTACCGGTAGGCAGATCTCTAACGTGGCCCATAGAGGCTTTCGCGACAAAATCCTTTCCTAGGAAACGCCCAATAGTCAGGGCTTTAGCTGGTGACTCTACTATTACTAAATCTTTTGACATAAATTAACATACCACCAATATATTTTAGTTATAACGCCATATTCCAGTGAATACCAGTACTCATATGATATAAGGCGAAGGGATGAACATGAAAAATTCTCTGCTACAGGGGAACTAGAGTCTACAATCAAATTAAAAGATGTAAATTAGTTCGATCTTCACAGCGATAGAAACTTCTAATAAGCTTGTTTCATACTCTATACAGATCTTTTTTATCTACCATCCTCTATCCCAAATTTCACGTGCCACAGGTACATAGGAAATAAATCCCAAGTGTGAATATTACTACAAGGTGTCAAGTACACATTACCACATGCTTGATGTTTTGTTCATTATAAGACCGACAACTCCGCCAAAGTTTTTGGCGGAGAGAGTGGGATTCGAACCCACGGTCCCCTTGCGAGGACACACGATTTCCAGTCGTGCCTATTCGTCCGCTCTAGCATCTCTCCTGAAAAAAAGAAGGGTCCCATCTGACTGAAAGCTTAATTTCGATTCATTTACCCAACTTCTAACGGATGCGTAAAACTACAGTATTGAGATCACGATTCTTATTAAACGTTCCAAACGGAGAGAGTGGGATTCGAACCCACGATGAGATTAATCCCATACTGGTTTTCGAGACCAGCGCCTTAATCCGCTCGGCCATCTCTCCCCAGCATAAGGATTATAGCATAATGTGAATTCTGTCTTTTAAATGTGAATAGCATTTGGCACGCTTGGTTATGGACGACTATATCTTATCCTTGGGAGAATAAATTCCTCTATCGCGACAGCTAAACCATCACAATCTAACGAGGGTGCTACGAAGTCAGCTAAATCTTTTAATTCTTTGGGTGCATCACCCATCGCGATTCTCAAACCACTAGATCGTAATAGTCCAAGGTCGTTATAACTATCCCCAACAGCGATCATTTGGTCTGGGCTGATGCTCTGCAGGCGTGCCAATCTCAATAAAGCTGTTCCCTTATCTACACCATTCAGTGTGAAGTCCACAGCCCATTTATCGTTGTATGGTAGTATGACCTTCACTACGTTTAGACTAATATTAGATCTGAAATAAGAAACCAGTCTGTCGGCGTCAGTCTCGTCAAGATCCAAAGCAGAAACACGTGTAATCTTATGATCACCTATCATGGATACATCAGTAATGGACCCTGTAGCATGTGTTGCAATAAATGCTAAATCCTCAATATACAATTTATCTATAATACCCAGAGCTCGATCATTGCCTAACGGCGAACTCCAGATTTTATTACCGTTATTAGGATCTAGAATCAGTGCCCCGTTATCAGTTATCTGAAGCGTATTTAAACCTAAATATCTCGCAAACCTTACAACATCCTTTGGTTCTCGGCCACTAGCAATACTGACTTCAATTACTTTTTTTACCTCAATCACCTGATCATAGACCTTGGGTGAAATCTTCTGATTCCTCCCGATAAGCGTTCCGTCCAAATCTAGAATCAGTGACCTATAACCTTTGGGATGCTGTCTTGGTTGAACTTGTTGTCTATATCCCATTGGCCACATCCTAGAGAATATGATTTAATAAACTTTACATAAGGTACTATTTTTTATTTTCTCGGACAACTTTACAATCATCCAATTTATAATAGATACTATCGTTCTAAACAATCGCGGAGTATAATTCCATAAAACCTGTGAAGATAGAGTATAGTAGTAAGAATAGAGGAGCACAATATGGCAGATAACATCGCATACTTGAACGGGCAATGGGTACCCTGGAGCGAAGTAAAGATAGATCCTGCGGATAGAGGATTCTTAGTGGCAGATGTGGTTTTCGACGTCGCTCGTACCTTTAACGGCAAAACTTTCCGTATGAAAGATCACGTTGACCGCCTATACCGCTCCCTTAAATACGTCAGGATAGATCCTGGACTAACTTCCAACGAAATGCTCGATATTTGTGAAGAAGCCGTAAGACGAAATGAGCACTTACGTGAGGAAGGAAATGATTTCTATGTTCGCCCATTTATCACCCGAGGCCCAGGCAGATGGGCTCACACGGCTGGACCACCCACTGTGTGTGTACGTATTTATCCTCTCGACTATGCAAGATATGCTTCATCCTTTGAGAAAGGAGCTAGTGGTGTAATTACTAGAACCAGAAGCTATCCAGCGGAATCACTAGAGCCAAAAGTAAAGCATCATAGCCGTATGAATTTTAATTTAGCGGAACTAGAAGCAGCGGACGTCGATCCGGATTCCTGGCCAATCTTGACAGACTTAGACGGCAACATCACCGAAGGAACAATAAATAGTGTATTTCTAATTACAGACGGAGTTATACGAACTCCAGGAGACGAGGATATACTGCAAAGTATGTCTAGGGGTACTGTTTTCGACTTGGCTAAACAATTGAACATACCTGTAGTAGCAGAGAGTTTGCAACCCTATGATTTGTATACGGCCGATGAAGCGTTCTTCTCTTTTACAGGCCCTGGCATACTCCCCGTCACTAGAGTGGACAAGCGTCAGATCGGAGACGGTGATCCCGGTCCTATTACCCAGCAGCTATTAGCAGCTTGGAGTGAAAAGGTTGGCCTTGACATTGTAGATCAGGCCATACGCTTTGGATAATACGTGCCACCGGTTCGTTCATCAACTTTTAGGCCAGTGAATCTACGGTTTAATACATGGAATAGTCGGTGAAAAACTTGTTGGATCGTCGTCCGTTGGCTGTTTTGAGGCAAACTCTGATACTGTTTATGATGGACTAGAAATGCAGGTCCCTTCAAAGATTTATCTAATTTATAGAAGCGTACGATCGTCTTCGGTCTTAAATCCAGAAGTCTTCCACTTATTTATAGCTGCGTTTATAATATTTATCGCATTGTATTTTCGTGTTTTTGGACTCAATTGGGACAATGGCTATTACTGGTCCCCTCATCCCGATGAACGAGCAATTCTATCCAAAGTCGCAAGCATACACCTGCCTGAGCTCAATAATTTTAAGACGCTTTTCATAGCTCAAGAAAGCCCATGGAACCCAAGATGGTTCCCCTATGGCAGCTTCCCATTATATCTCTTAAAGGGTGTAAGCTACATATCACAACTCGCTACGGGGGAACCCGTCGCAGATCTTCGTGCTTTGGGGAGATCTATTTCTGCTCTTGCTGACGTTACTACAGTGGCCCTAGTTTTCTTCGTCGGTAGAATGTTATATGGGAGAACGGTCGGTATATTTGCCTCTTTATTTACAGCTCTGGCAGTCATACATATTCAATTAAGTCACTTTTTTGCGGTTGACACCATTCAAACTCTTTTCGCTATTTCAGCTCTGTTTTTCATGTATCGCATATCCACAATGGGGACTATTAAAGCATCAATCATGGCAGGTATCTTCATTG
>CAUZEB010000054.1:0-10754 GCA_963578655.1 Dehalococcoidia bacterium
CTGCACTTATTGATTTAGCCCCTAACTTTTCAATAATAGACAACACTTCAGGATGTCGTAATTCTCCCGGATATCCCAACGAGGTAGATATGTCTGAAGGTCCAAAGAAAATGACGTCTACATCATCCAGCTTGACTATCTCATCAAAGTTTTTGATGCCCTCTTTAGTTTCTATTTGTATAGCTACTAATGTTTCTAGGTTAGACTCAATAACATAATCAGCCGGTATGCTAGTTAAACCCCATTCAGCAGATCTAGTACCCGCTAATCCACGTTTACCAACGGGTGGATACTTAACCGCATCCACCACTCTTTGGCCTTCTTCAACGGTGTTAACGAGAGGTATCAGCACTCCTGGTGAACCTGCATCCATAAACTTTTGAATGACCTGTTGCGAGTTCTCTCCGATCCTAGTCACTACTGAAAGTTCTCGTAGTTCTGCTGCTCTATATAGATTTTCAGCCGTTTCAGGGCTTACAGATGTATGTTCCGCATCTACGATTACAAAATCTAGCCCGACCAGACCTAATATTTCCAACACGGCTGGAGAGTGCAAGTTATTAAAGGCTCCGAGCAGGACTTCACCTGCTTTTAACCTTCTTTTCATATCATTATTTCTCATTACTTCACCAAACTAATTTTTGTAATTCTACCATTTAAGGAGATATGGTTTCTGGTTCTTCCAGCCCTCATCTGAGGGAAATATCGTAGTCATATTTATTCTCTGGAAATCTCCCTCCACCATGTCGTCGATAATATCTCGCCACTTCAAGTAGTGGGGTGCATTCCTATGGGCCTCGATGGATTGTTCATCTGCATACACTTCATAGAGATGTATACGACAAGGATCTGATTCGTCCTGGAGAATATCAAATCTGTAACAACCAGGTTCATCTCTAACGGCTCCTTGAGCATCTCCGAAGCTAGCCGATTTAAATTCCTCCATACATTCAGGTTTGACCTGTATGGTTACAAAAATAGAAATCATGAACCTCTCCTTTTGACTGATTTTCTTAAACTGGATAATTTAGTCACCAATGAGAACCATATTGTGGCATTATAGCAATACGTCCTCAGTCATGCCACTGAGAAGCCCGGGGGCATCTTTATATTTGGCTTCATATATACATCGAAGCAATTCTCTCTACTAAATGTTATTTGAATTCTGGTGCTACCTTGTCAGCAAACAGACGTAGACTGTTTTCGTTCTCTTCCCAGGACATTGGCCCGAGCCTGAAATGTATGATAATTCCCCCGATACCAAGCTTTTGCAGGTCCTCTAATTTCTCGCAAACCGTTGCTGCTGATCCAGCAATCAGGCCATGCTGTAAAGTATGTCTTGCACCTCCCAAATCGGTAGATATAGAATTCTTTTCCTGCTTACTCAACAGCCCAACCCGTGTTGCTCCAGATCGAGTCTTCATAGTTTCAAAAGCAGGAATCCCAATAGCCATGGCTTCCGAATCGGTCTCTGCAACCACTATATTTCGCCATATCCAAGAGTCTGTCATACACTGCTGAATCACATCGAGCCCGTAACCAGATTCAACCATTGTGTTCCTGTAAAGATTTATCATATGTTCCGTGACATCGAAGGGATGTAGAACCATCATAAAAGGTCGTGCCTGCCGGGCCATCTCTTTAAGAGATTTTTCGCCAGCAACAGCACGTATGATAGGGGGATGAGGCTTTTGGTAGACGGCAGGCCGCAATACCGGAAGTTCCAACTGCCAATGTTTCCCTTCGTATCTGAAATCGGAAGAAGTCCAGACCTTCCTGAGTATCTCTTCAACTTCTATCAAACGCTCCTGCGCTTCTTCCGGATTAACACCATAGCCGCGATATTCATAGAAATTAAAAGCTGTACCCCTTGTCGTACCAAGGATAATCCGACCGCCACTCAAATTATCAAGGAGTGCGACTTGTTCAGCTAGTCTAATTGGGTGGTGTAAAGCCGTCTGAACAGCAGCAAATCCTATCTTAGCTCTTTTAGTACGCGCTACTACTGCCGCCGCAAAAGTAATGGGATCTGCATACGAACAAGTCCCATCAAAATGATGTTCCCCAAGCCACAAATATTCAAAACCGAGTTCTTCTGATAACTCGGCCTCCTTCAATGTCTCGTTTAATATTTCATAATCTGAATCAGGAGACTCACTCTCAGGGAACAGAAAATTGCTAAATTTCATAGGATTCTCCCAATTCTTTTCTTCAGCACGCCTGTGTCGAGCCAAGTGTATTGTATTGTATGTCGTCAACTTTTTACAGCCTTCGGGACAAGTTTCGTAATTAACCGATATATGAAAACTAATTGCTTCACCATTGACCTCTGCAAACTAACCAGTAGTATTTTTAACGTCATAGTATGATATAGGGGAGTTTAAACCTGCTAAAAGCGCTATTTGGGTATAAACATGACTTGACCTTGCCGAGGCTCGGATTTATCATTCCCCGCATATAATTAGATTATTCATTAAATTTTGTTTTTACCACTAACCCTTTGAAAGAGTCGGGTATAGCTACTTGAAACTACGTAATTACATAAGAAATATTCCTGATTTTCCTTCTCCCGGTGTTTTGTTCAAAGACATAACGCCGTTGCTTAAAAATGCGGAAGCCTTTAGCTACGCAATTCATCTACTAATCGGACATTATAATACCGAGAGATTCGATGCCATTTGTGGTATAGAATCCAGAGGTTTCCTGCTGGCGGCTCCTCTAGCACTCAAATTACATAAACCATTAATTCTCATTCGTAAACAGAGCAAGTTGCCATATGAAACCAGACAGATGGGTTATGAATTGGAGTATGGTACAGGAATACTGGAAATTCACACCGACGCCCTTGAAAAGGATCAGAATATTCTAATTGTGGATGATCTAATAGCAACTGGAGGAACTATGGCGGCTGCTATAAAATTGATAGAGCTGAGTGGTGGTATAGTAGCTGGGCTTGCTGTATTAGCTGAACTAACGGAATTAAGTGGTAGACAAACTTTATCGGATTACAACCTCTTTTCTCTTGTAAGATACTAAAGACATAGTGTGAGGAATAATAAATGTCAGAGCTAACCGACTACTCTACCGGTTACAACATGAGACCAGCGCTCGACGCTGTGATAAAGAGCCTCGACATCAACGAGGCTATGAGGACAATTGCTCGTCTTTCAACAAAACAACATGGCGACGCTTTACCGCGATTTAATGATCATAAGCTCGCCATATTGTTGAGAGTACTCATAGAGGCGTCAACAGATGGTAAATTGGGAGATAAAACTTTAAATACTTCTTCTCTAAACTTGTGCCTTGACATAGTGTCGTCTATTGTCGAATCACCGAACTCAGTGCTAGGTACACCTGTTCCTTCGGGTGCTATGTCATATCTACACCGTCTCGCCTATCAAAGAATGCCAGATCTAGATAAAAGTTACATCGCCCGTTCACTGTATATTTATCACGATATAGCTCCCAAAATTAAAAGTGACCTAGGATTCGACTTCGAGCTAGACTTTGAAGATCAATTCGGACTCAGCACAGCTGACTTCTGGCAGATTGGATACAGCATCTATAAACTTTCTGTTGAGAACCCTGGTCTATTATTTACGCTTTCAGAAATGGCAAAGTCACTCAATCTAGAAACAAATAAGTTGCAGAATTTCCTAAATTTGACTGCTTGTGATTTTAACTCTTATCGATCTATGTTAAGGATTCCCACGGATCAGTCTCATTTTGAGCCCTACAGCATAAACCCCCTACGCAAAGTCCCGATTATACAGATAACTCGTACCGAATATATGATACCAATTCCCTCTTACTTGCTGAGACGAATAACTCACGGTCTCTATTACGATCTGATAGAACTAAATAGGAAGGGGTTTGTCAGTTTAATGGGTCAAGCACTCCAAGGCTATATCGGAGTCTTACTCAAAGAGTCGCTACCGGAAAAATACATAGAGTTCAACGAGGGATTCTGGACGATTTGTGATACAGATACATGCTTAATCATAAATTGCATAACACGTCCATTTGGAGCTTTGAGCAGAACGACCGGTGATCCGGAACAAATTCGCCGAGATCTCGCTAGGCCCGGAGGATTAGTCGAAACGGTGCAACAACTACAGATAACTATTAATCAGATTAAAGCCAAGACAGCAAACAGCCCCTCAAAATTATCGGGCATGGTGGTGGCACTTGAAGATTTCTTCTACGGTAATGGGCCTTTCATCCGTGGTATAGTTAATCAGGAACTAGAACGTCTGGGGAAACCAAAGATGGAAGACACTGTACTACTTACACACATGAAAGCCTTTGAGGCTCTTTGTACGGCATCAAGAAAGACAAAAATATCTATAAGAAACATAATCTCAGAAATGAACAGCAGTCCTGACCACCGCGGTATGGAATTGGATGCATACCTGCGATACTCTACTATTATTAACCTCGATGACCAGGAAATCGACTTAACCCCGCACATTATTGCTGAAACGCAGGAAAAATACTTATGAGTCTACAACTATACTAAACTGTACAAGTCTCTCATGAGGAGGTAAAGAAATGTCAGAAACTGACGTTGTCGCGGCTCTTACAAAATCTGTGAAACGCGGCCTCAGCTTTTTAGAATTAATTGGGGACTCTTCTAAACCAAAGATAGGTATATGGACCCCACGAGAAGTTCTATGCCATCTAATCTATTGGCATAGGGCAACAGCTGAAGGAATGGAGTCTGTATCGTCTGAAGGAGGACCACTTACAATCTATGCTTCCACGGACGAAATGAATGCACGATCAGTAGGCAGGGTAGCTGGAGTGAATATGAAAAGCCTAATGGCAGAAGCTCGTGAGTTACAAGTTCGCTTACTTAATGCCTATAAAGCACTTGTTGATCCTAGTGCTATAGTAATGGTGCGGCAAGGTATTGGTAATCAGTCAGGAAAAGATCGTATGCAAATGATAGCACGACATTGGGATACCCATATAAACGAACAGGAGAACACTACTCAAATTTCAAGTCCCCCGACGTCTGAGGTGAGCAGCGGTAAATTATATGATACATCTCCTCCTAATTAGTTTGATGTCCTACAAAAATAACGATTGATATTAAACACAATTAGTAAGACATTTGGGACATCCACCAGAGGAGGCTAATTATGTCAGTAATAACATTAGGAGGCATGACGGGAGGAGGAGCGCGAATTATCGGACCCATACTCAGCGAACAATTAAAAGCGGATTACGTAGATAGATTGCTACTAGCAGAGATAGCAAAACTTGTCGGATCGTCTGTACAGGAACTATCCACAAAAGAAGATCGCCCGCCTACCTTTGGCGAAAAAGTTTCCGGCATGTTGCGAAGAGTTCTTGAACGATCTGCTATAACTGGTGCTGGCGGCGATCCTTATTTCGGTCCTGGATTAGCTGCATTTCTATCCAGCGAATACGAGGATCTAAGACCGAGTTTAAACGACGGTCTTCCAGACGAGGGAAATTTTCTAAAAGGATTACAAGCCGTTTTCCATGATCTAGCCGAACAAGGTAACGTCATATTTGTAGGGAGAGGTGGGAATATCATCCTCAAAGACGAACCCCACGTGCTGCGGGTAGGAATAATAGCCAACACGGAAGACCGTGTTAAACGCCTTATGCATCTTGAATCATTGGGCCAAGATCAGGCCACGTCTCGTCTTGCGTCTAGAGACAGAGCCAGACAGCATTTCTTTAAAGAACACTTTAATATTGAAGATCCGGACGATCCACATTTATTCAATATCATGATTAACACGTCTCAGAACAAGATTGAGAATTGCACTGGAATTATTAAAGCGGCTCTAAACATTATTAACTCGTGATCAAATAGGGGCAATTCCGGCTGTATTTAGATATAAAACGGACCTTTGTTGCGTTTCATACCTTGTTTCAGCTAAGATGTGTGGACTTGTAATGATTTCACGTTCGATTACTTGTGTAGTGTGGGCGACTAACCGGAGGATTATTGAGAAAGTAGATCGCTATGTTTTTTATGCGTGTTACTCGCCAGCATTGGGAACAGGTTAATTAAAGGGAGAGATGCCTAATGGCAAAATTATTGGAAATCAATGATCTCAAAACTCATTTTTTCACACAGGATGGAGTCGTAAAGGCTGTTGACGGTGTCAGTTATGACCTCGAAGAAGGAGAAATTCTTGGTATAGTTGGGGAGAGCGGTTGCGGTAAAAGTGTAAGCGCTCTATCCATCATGAGGCTTGTTGCAAATCCCCCCGGTAGAATTGTGGGAGGTGAAGTACTATTTGATGGAGTAAACGTTCTTAACCTCTCTGATGCGGAAATGCGACATATTCGTGGCAATCGTATTGCAATGGTGTTTCAGGAACCGATGACATCTCTTAATCCAGTTCTAACTATAGGGCGGCAACTTACAGAGACTCTAGAACTACACCAAAACATGTCTAAAAACGAGGCCAGAGATCGCTCTGTAGAACTCCTCAGAACGGTAGGCATACCTGACCCGGAGAGTCGCATCAAAGACTATCCGCACCAATTCAGCGGTGGTATGCGTCAAAGAGTAATGATCGCCATCGCTCTTAGTTGTAATCCTAGGTTGATAATTGCTGACGAGCCCACTACTGCTCTAGATGTGACTATTCAGGCACAAATATTGGAACTAATGCAAGGCCTATCCAAAGAGTTTGGTACAGCTTTGATAATTATCACGCATAATTTAGGGGTCGTTGCTCGTTATGCTGATAGAGTGAATGTGATGTATGCCGGCAAGATTATTGAGACTGGCACAGCAGAAGAAATTTACCACAATCCGAAGCATCCCTATACAATAGGTTTATTAAAATCTGTCCCACGTCTCGATGAAGCCATGAAGACAAGACTGGAGCCTATAGACGGTATGCCGCCGGATCTGGTTAACCTACCAGCCGGATGCAGTTTCGCACCTAGGTGTAAATTCACCAACGATCATTGTCTCCAGGAAACGCCTACACTGAATACGGTAGATGGCCATCATATGTCCGCATGTTTCCGATTTTCCGAACTGGATGAACTTACGAAAGCAGCAAGTTAGAAAGATCTAGGGAGTTTTAAATATGGCAGACAATCAAGAGAATAGCAACGGTGCAACCGATAACGAGATCCTTCTAGAAGTCTCTAACCTGAAAATGTATTTTCCAGTCACTTCAGGCATTATTCTTCAACGTAAGGTTGCGGATGTTAAGGCTGTAGATGACGTCAGTTTCTTAATAAAAAAAGGGGAAACTCTAGGTTTAGTGGGTGAAAGCGGCTGTGGTAAAACTACCACTGGAAGAGCTATACTTCAGCTTTATAAACCCACTGCTGGTAAAGTGATGTTTGAAAACCAGGATCTTACCCAACTTGATAATTCTTCAATGCGCGCCATGCGCCGTAAAATGCAAATCATATTTCAAGATCCATACGGTTCGCTTAACCCACGTATGACTTGTGGTGATATTGTCGGTGAGCCATTAAAGGTTCATAAAATGACGTCCGGTAAAGGGGAATATCGTGACAGAGTTTCTGAACTACTGAGCGTAGTGGGATTAAATCCGTACATGGGTGACAGATACCCACATGAATTCAGCGGAGGTCAGCGCCAACGTATCGGAATAGCAAGAGCATTGGCCGTTAACCCGAGTTTTATTGTATGTGACGAGCCTGTATCTGCTCTCGACGTTTCTATCCAAGCACAAGTGATTAACCTACTGGAGGAACTACAGGATCAATTCGGCTTAACGTATTTATTTATCGCACATGACCTTTCGGTAGTGCGACATATCAGTGATCGTGTGGCTGTTATGTATTTGGGCCACATAGTTGAAATCGCAGAACGTAATGAACTATATGAAAATCCACTGCATCCATATACCAAGGCGCTTTTATCTGCAGTACCTATTCCTGACCCTGTCGTTGAAGCGACGAGAGAACGGATAATCTTGACAGGTGATGTCCCTAGTCCTATGAATCCACCAGAGGGATGCGTTTTCCATACCAGGTGCTCCGAAATGATCGACGATTGTCGGGCTGGTATACCTGAGCTAAGAGAAGTATCTGCTGATCACTGGGTGGCCTGCATTAGATCGGAAGGATACTAGGCATACTCTATTACAGAACCTACTACCTTTCTCTTCCCTTATGCGCATCATATTGGGCATCTTGGAGCTGTTCAGTTATCTCAAAACTAGGATTTCTCTTTTAAAGGCCCGATTGTTATTTCTCAATTGCAGGTTAACTGGATTCATAGACATGAATTGTTCACAAGCTATGGGTAAAATTTATTTATGATGAAATATAAGCTGAATGAGGACAGTAACTGCTTGTGAACCGACCAAATTGGTATAGTCAACATCCAGATGCCTGCACTTGCGCGCGCTGTCACACGGAAAGAAGCAACTTTGATAAAGTGCTTTCTGCCGGTAAAGTAGGACGAAATGCTCCATGTCCCTGCGGAAGTTCCAAGAAATTCAAGAAGTGCCATGGATATCAAAAGTAATAGGACTTTGGATACCTGCTGCGACCACATCTTATGAACGCCATAGGCTACTAAATTTAACAGCTATAAGCGCTGTTATTGACATACCAACCAACATATCCATTGTAATAGCAAAAGGCGCTCCGTACATATTTGCTAATGCACCAGCAATTAGTAAGCCTATTGGTAAACCGTATACCGCCAGAGATCGTACACCCATCACACGTCCCCTAAATTCAGGCGACGCCACGGCCAGCAATGTTATAGACATTGTTACCATCGTGAAAGACTGCATCAATCCACTAAACACTAAAATCCCTAGTGAAATTCTAAACCACACAGATTGAGCGAACAATATCAAACTGAGATGCCATATAAATGAAGAAAATGCTATCACTCTACCAGGCTGAGATATTCGCGGTACACACGCAATAGCGGCTGATCCTATGAATCCTCCTAGAGAATATGCACTTAGTAAAGCTCCCAATCCAGTGGATCCTGTTTGTAGAACATCCTTAGCAAACACAGGCATTAAACCTTCGCTAAGCGGTAATGCTGTAATATTCGTTAATAACGCCACCAGCAATATAGCGAAAACTATATCATTCTTACTGATGTATCCCGCAGTCCGAGAAAGATTGCTGCGGACTGACATACCAATGCCAGCTGGAGTTCGCACAGGAAGACTAACAAGTAAAACAAACCCTACACCCAACGTGTACCCCAATACTATGGCAAGAAAAGACCAGGAGATCTCTAGTTTGCTTAAAAGCACACCACCTATAATGGGACCGATAATATGAGCAATATTTCGTCCATTACTTGTCATAGCAACAGCGTTGATTAAAACATCTCGTGGCACCAAATCAGGAGTTGCTGACTGACGAGCGATATTGTCCAAGGACCGTCCCATGCCATTAACGCCAGTAAAAATAAACACGTGCCATATCTCAAGTGAATCAGTCACAGTTAGTATGAGTATTATCAATATTAGAAGTACGAATGTGGACCTAACAAAGATTAAAATCTTCTTACGATCAAAGCGATCAACAGCAATTCCATAGATAGGTGCGAACAAATTCCCTGAATATCTTAAAGCTGCATAAAAGCCTAATATAAGTGGTGATTCAGTTTTAATTAAAACAAACCACCCCAATACTACAAATTCCATCTGTTCTGCTACTCGTACAAACCAATCTGAAATCCATAGAAAAGTAAAACTCTTACTCTGAAATGAACTTAATACCTTGCTCTGAATGACGGACTCGATTATCAAATATTTCTCCCTCTGGATCCACAGTGAACTAGTTTTACTCTCGATCCAGACGACGCCCCCGAGGTTAAGACAGAGTACAACTTTAATTTAGATTGAATCACTTCGTGTATTCTATGTCTCTCACGTTCATATTTATTGGGAAGATGGCTAATTTATTCCGTGGGATCCATTACTGGGGCCGTTACAGTTATCAATGCAGTAATTGTGGGTCATTTTTTAATATCAATGCACAGATGATTCGCTTAGTACTTTGATTGAACATAAATGACCTATATCTACCAATATCGACAGTTGTTTATCCTGTAAATCTTGGGGTAGAATACTCAGAGGACGCAATACCCTTGCCGGAATGCATTATAAATTATATAGAGAATTTTCGAGGAGGTAAGTTGTGGCCACTAACGAAATGGCCCTAATTGCGCATTTGATGCGTCGTGCAGGCTTCGGAACCACCAGAGGCGAACTTGAGGAACTGATGGTTAAGGGATATGAAGCTGTTGTAGATGATTTGCTGCATCCTGAACGATTCCCAGACATTGAAGAGGATGTATTGAAAAGGTACTATTTGGAATTAACCTATCTTGACTCGCTCCCGGTATGGACTGGTCGTTGGCTGTATCGAATGATAAATACGCAACGCCCCCTTGTAGAAAAAATAACTCTATTCTGGCATCAGGTCCTTGCAACAGCTTGGTACAAAAGTGAGCATTCACCCACCATGATACATCAAATAGAAATGTTTCGTAGAGTGGGACTTTCAGACACCAGAACAATTCTGATGGAGCTAGCTAGAGATCCCGCTATGAATTACTGGCTAGATAACTGTGAAAATCACAGTAACCAGCCTAATGAAAACTGGGGTAGAGAACTTCTCGAACTGTTTTCCATGGGTGTTGGTAATTATAGTGAGGAAGATATCAAAAATGCTTCTCGTGCATTTACTGGATGGACATTCACTCAGCCCATTCCACTATATCCATACGGAAA
>CAUZEB010000055.1:0-10608 GCA_963578655.1 Dehalococcoidia bacterium
ATCCCTCTCGTTTTAAATATATAGCAGAAGACCACGATGGTGGTGACAAAACCTTCCTCGGTGAAAGTGGAGCATTCAACGGTGAGAATATCATCGACATCATTGTAAAGCAGCCCGCCACTGCTCGATTCGTATCCCGCCACCTATATAATTTCTTCGTTGCGGACGAACCTCAAATCCCTGCATGGGAGCTAGAACCCCCTCAAGACATGAATGCGATCGAGATATTGGAAGACACGTATATTGATTCCGGCGGTAACATAAATTCAATGCTTCGAGTCCTATTTAATTCCGATTTCTTCAAGGAATCGATGTTCAAGAAAGTCAAAAGTCCAGTCGAATTGGTTGCCAGTACCATCAAATTGGTAGGTACTTATAAATTTCCAGAGGATGGAATTACGCAACTTGGAGAGGCTCCAACAGTGATGGGTCAACAATTAATGAATCCTCCCACCGTAGAAGGTTGGCACACAGGAAAGGAATGGATTGATGGTGGAACGTTGAACGAACGTATCAACTTTGCGGTTAACCAGCTCAACGATATTGATAAACCGGGAATACAAGATATCATTTCCAGAATACAAGCCTCAAATGACAGTCATGTCACTCCAAATGAATTCGTCCATACATGTCTCGACTTAGTAGGACCGTTAGAAGTCAAAGGAGAAACATACGACGGTCTTCTTAAATACGCAAATTCATGCGGAGAGCTCCTGTTTAATAATTCAAATGAAATAGAAATGAGCGGGAACCGAATAAAGCGGATGTTGCAACTTATAGTAGCATCACGTGAATACCAGTTTGAATAACTCCACGAATAAGAAAACAAGTGTTCTAACCTAAATTAAAATTCTGACATTTTGCCATTTTAAATAAACGATCACTAAGAAAACTTTTTGAGTGTAGAGTCAATACAGGAGATCCGGATACATGACTGATAAAAGCAAACCGCCTGTCCTTATTGTTGTACAGCTTTCCGGTGGAAATGATTTCATGCATACAATTATTCCTTACACCAGTTCAACCTATTACGACAATAGACAACTTGTGAGAATACCAGAAAGCGAAATTTTGCCATTAGATGACCAATTAGGATTCAACCCCCATTTCGCAGCCATGAAGGATTTATATGATGATGGTGATGTCGCAATAGTTCAAGGCATTGGATATCCAAATTCGAATCGATCTCACTTTAGAGGAATGGATATTTGGCATACATGCGAACCAGATAAGGTGGTAACCGAAGGTTGGCTCGGCCAGGTGCTGAAGGAATTGGATCCAAACGCTGAAGACGAATTAACTGGCATAAATTTCGGTGTGGGTCTTCCACGTGCTATGGCTTCGCCTGGTGTGCCTGTTACTTCCGTAAGCGATCTGGACACATATGGTCTCATGACCGGCATTTCTGACTTAACTCAACGGGACGAGGCCCTACAGATTTTCAAGGATATGTATGGCCAGGCAATTGGAACCGGACCCGTAATGGAATATCTGTCACGTACAGGAACAGATGTCCTCAGAGGAGCTGACCGCCTGAAAATAGCTCCTGAAAGATATGACTCCGACATAGAATATGCTGCCAACCCGATATCGAAAAGTCTTAGAGATATCGCCAGAGTCCACATAGCCGATTTGGGCACCCGCGTATTTTATACCCAGCAAGGAGGCTATGACACCCATGCCAACGAAAATCCCACACACCCTAAACTTTTACAAGATTTATCTAAATCAATCAGGGACTTTTTCGACGATTTAAGAGCTCACCGTACAGCAGACAACGTCGTTATGCTGGTATTCACCGAATTTGGACGCCGAGTTAAAGACAATGGTAGCGGTACTGATCACGGATCGGGAGGTGGTGCTTTCATCATAGGAGATCCCGTGAAAGGAGGACTCTACTCTAGCTATCCCAGGCTAGACAGTAAATACTGGGCGAAAGGAGAAGACTTAGAGCATACTATAGATTTCAGAGGAGTCTACGCTACAGTCCTTGAACAATGGATGGGAATAGAAGCCAATCCCATAGTTGGTGGCAACTATGAACAGATCTATCCGTTCAATTGATAGAATCTCTGTTTTTATGAATTCGGCCGTATTGTTGGCGGTCAGGTATGTATCGATTCTAGTAATCATACCATTATGAGGTAAAACTATGGCTAGACCTTACGCTTTATTGAGATCAGGTTTCCCTTATCATATGACTTTAGGCATGCGGAGAGTTACATCCAATGCAGTTGACATAGCTCTCGGCCCCAGCGGCACAATTTATGTACTTTGTAGAGGCACATTGGGAACTGAAGTTCGTCTCATCAACTGGGAAGATAACAATTTGGGAACCATGGGAAGTGGAGTTCTAAAATGGCCTTCGTCCATACTATGCGATAAAGACGAAAATATCTATGTCTCGGATGAAGCCCATAATAAGGTTTTTGTTTTTGATAGTGAGGGCGTATTAGCTAATTCCTGGGGTCTTAAGGGGAACCAACCTGGGTGTTTCAATCGTCCCACAGGTATGGCCTTCGATATTAATCAAAATATCTATCTTTCAGATGCTTTAAATCATCGTATACAAAAGTACACTAACGAGGGAATCTTTATAGCTCAGTTTGGATCTCTCGGAACGGATTACGGTGAACTTAATATGCCTTGGGGAATTGCTATCGATGAGTTATCAGATATTTATGTTGCCGATTGGCGCAACGACAGAGTACAAAAATTCACTTGTAACGGCGATTTCCTTATGAACTTCGGTGTAACTGGTACAGGTAGTGGAGAGTTTAATAGGCCTACGGGAATAGCGGTGGACAAAGATGGTGATATATACGTCGCGGACTGGGGTAACAATCGCATACAACTATTTGATGCTATGGGACATTACATTGAGGCATTTAGAGGTGAGGCCAACTTATCAGTATCAGGACGCCAATATGTGCTAGCCAACCCAGTCACATTGAGGCTTCGTGACATGGCATATCTAGAGGAAGGGAAACGATTTCGTGGTCCTATATCGGTTAAAGTAGACCTAGCGGGGCACATGTTAGTGCCTGACTTCGGGTCACACCGAATTCAAGTATACAAGAAGGAAGCCTATCCTCTGACAGCCGATCAGATTGCACCACAACTAAGAAGTCCAGTGCTGTTTACCACTTAACGCCTGTGACACCACATAACTAAATTTATTTCGACGTCTGGGCCTACATTGGGTCGTAATCCTTGCAATAACTCCTCTTCTAACTCCGCTTCCATCTTATAACTCTCAGCTATCTTGGCTAAATCTACGATACTCATAAGATCATTATCTTGATTGGTATGTTTATACATAGTCTTTATTGCGTATTCCTTAATCCCAATCACCTGTAGTAATTCAAGGGCTACCTTTACTCTAGCACACTCTTCTCTATATGTTCGTGGATCTGAATTCCTTAGTGTTGACATTATTTTCCCTTCATCCACTAACTTAACCAAGGTTGATCTTGAGAAATCCATGAACTCACACACTTTGGGATAAGCCAGCATTCTCTGGACTTCTAATTGTTTACCTGCCATGTCGTGCAGCTCCTTTCAATTGTAATTAACTCGAGGTATGTGTTACCGTATATCTGGGCCATAATAAACTGGTATTATATGGTTAGCAACACAAGATCGGGCTATAATAAAAAACTGAGAGTGCCAATACTAAAATAGCACTCTAAGAATACATGGTATAGGAGTCAACAATGTTTCAGAAATTTATGATGACGACCAATTTAGTTATCGCCACAGGTGTCTGGTGTACTTTAATTATGCAAGTTTTCAATCTCATATAGGAGTAAAGGGTCTAAATAATAGGATCCTTAAGGCCAAATGGCACGTCCGAAGACAAATCATTTCTTCATCCTTGAAATTGAACGCCTTATGTTCTACGAAGGGATGGCGCACGACCCTAAGAAAATACTAGATTATTTTGAAAACAAGTTATTAGATGAAGGTAATCAAAAGTATCGTGGCCATCCAGCACTCAGAACAATTAAGCGAAGCATGGCTGATATACACCGTGGGAAGGTTACACAATATGAGAAAAGGAAAGAGTTCCACTATCCTAGTGGTATCGGCGATGGACGCAACCAGATTCCCAGAAGATATGCTGAATACGCAGGCGATTGTCTAAAACTTTATCGCAAGTTTCATGATGTGTATCCATCAATAGGATTAACCCAAAGATTTGTTGATGTCGCAATATTCACGCAAGAACCAGAAGGATTCGGAGACATACAGCGTGCATTGTTTGCAGAAAAGTTCTGGTACGCAGACCTGATAGAAGCTATTCCAGACAGAGAACGACCAGACACCACATATGAAGACCTGTACATAGAAAAGCATGCGTGGGTGCAGAGAGAACCTGCAGAGGTTTATCTGGGTGCTAAATCACTTGTTATACCAAGGAAAGACTTTAGATTCCTACTTTGGCTACCCTTCTTCGACAGTGATCTGGATAGTGAATTATATGGAACCGACCGTAAAGGTTCTATCTTCTACGGTACGGGAATTACCAGAGAGACAATGCAAGAAGAACGTGAAATATTCCCAGACGCAAAGCCTTCACTAGAAGACCGTAGTGTAGATACCAAAGAGTTGATAAAGAAGATGCTAGATGAGAAGGGACTATATAATCCCGAATACTCTGATCCTCCTACAGAGGAACTCACTCAAGAAGCACGTAATTTAGATTCATTCACCAAAAAATGGAGAAAGGTAACAGAAGAAATTATGGGGAAAGATTTAAGTTAAATAAAGAATGGGGATGCAGGGTCCGTCTAAAGATACCGCACCCCCACTCAAACAACCCCGAAAGGCTGTGGCCTTATTATCTCAGGTCATAGCCTTTCAAACAAATCAAATTAAAGGAAGGTGATGACAAGGTTAAACTTAATGGGCGCCGATTAAATGGAGAAGGGACATTCTTTTACAGGAAGGACAGGAAACTCTGGAGATGCGCAGGCTACATAGAGCAACTCGACAGTACTACCAAAAAGAAATACTTCTACCATAAGGACAAGGATCAAGCTTATAACAAGTTCCTTTAACAAGTAAGTCATCGCTATCATCTACTATCCACGATGGCGGTGTCGGTATCCCCAACTGGGACTTTGGTTCGATGCTCTCATCTACAGAGTCTACCCACACCCTCAAGTGACTAAGTTCAGGAAGTTTCGCAAATGCTGGAAGCGGGCTTTCATTACTTGAAACCGTTACAGATTTACGTACAGCCGCCGCCGACTCTATTGTTGAATTAATCGGCAGATAACCGTCACATGCATAGCCAATCCTTATTGCTTCGTCTGTTCGATTAACAATCCAGTCATCTTCCAGAGAGAAGAAGTCATTATTGTTTGGATCAATCTGTTTTCAATTGATAAGGACATCCGTCGCTTTGAAGTTGATGAACCCAATCCACTAACACTTTGCATTGCGATGAAGTGACATTTCCTTGCGGTACCTTTACTAAAATACTTTTAACTTTTTCACCTACCATTCCGTATTCATTACCCCATTCCAGAAACTTTATCCATAGTTCTGAATCCTGATTAATCACTAGAATTTGATTCTCGATCGAAGAATCAACTCTTTGGTTTTTGGCAACTTGCTTTTTTTGATCAACATATTTTTCCTTAGATACCAAAAGGTCATCCAAGGTGTTAGGGAAGTGGATATCCAATACTGTTACAGGGAGTGGTGGAGGCGGAACACATGTCTATCATTGGGAAGAAAATCGAGCCTTGACGAATAGAGAAAGAGCAAGGCTTCAGACTTTCCCTGATGACTATGTATTTATTGGTGGCAAGGAAAGTGTCAGAAAGCAGATAGGAATGGCAGTTCCTCCTCTCGCAGCAAAGACAATAATTGAAGCGGTGATGAAAACATTGCATGGGGTGGCTTATGACAATGTCCCTCAAAATATTAATGAGTCCGGAAATCAACTAATACTAGATGGACTTGACGAATTCTAGAATAAAAAAGTCGAAGTTTACATAGAGATATGGATAACCTGTCCTCAGCAGACAGAAAAAAGAATATGACAAACATAAGGTCCACTGGCTCTAGGTCAACAGAACTAAGGTTGAGAAGTTCTCTGGCTGGAGCAGGAATTTCCGGATTCACATTAAATGACAGTAACTTACCAGGAAAACCAGATTTTGTATTTTTGAAAGAACAAGTCGTCGTATTTGTGGACGGTTGTTTTTGGCATGGGTGTCCAAAATGTTACAAAAGACCAAAATCCAACCAAGATTATTGGGACAGAAAAAATAAAGCCAATAAAAGAAGAGATCTTAGAGTAGGTGCTTCGCTGAAGGAAGATGGATGGACGGTGCTGAGAATTTGGGAACACCAATTGAAGGATGTAGCGTCCGTTAGGTCCGAGATACAAGACTACCTTTAGTAGCCATGAAATCATAGGAGTCATTAATATAATTTGTGTGTCAGGAGAAGGAGCTCTTTTTGTTTCAAAGGTCTCTCACGGGTAGCCACCACCATACACCACATAACCTAAGACATACCCCCCACTATTAACCCATCGCCAATAACGACCCACCAGTACCAACCATTATCTACTACTACATTTGCCTACTATTATCTGTTGATGCGTAACACTGTAAGACTACCAGTTGCGTGAAGTAACTCGGGCCATCATTCGGGCCTACATTATGGAACTTGTACGCTGAGAAGTGTCGATGTATGTCACTGTGTAACTCTTCTACTTTTCAGCGTTGGGCGTGGCATTCTAGGCGTGGAGACTATACAATGGCGATTAATACATTTCGAACTTAGAAGTTTACTTTTACATGATATGAGGTTTTTTATGAATGGCAATCGATTTTCAGGTTCTCTACTGGTATTAAGCTCTATAGCAATTCTGATAGGCGCAGCACTTAACCCACATGGATTTGGCGATTGGTCTGACACCAGAGCTCTTTTGGGGTCTCTTGGTGAAAATCCTGGCCTGACATCAGTGTCTGCCTTAATAACCACGTTAGGCTCTATTCTATTTGCTGCAGGATTCTTCGGTATAAGAGATTCGATGTTTAACGGATCGAGCACAAGATACATGACCCTTGCTGGATTCTTCGTCATCATTGGCGCTGCAGGATTTTTGATTGAGAGTGGATTGGTGGTAGGAGCCGGTGGCGCCGCGGCAGCACCTGAAGGACGAGGAATGGCAACCGCAATCACCTTAATAACTGGTGCCGAAGGAATTGGCACGCTCAGTATTTGCGCTGTGTCGATCGGATTCGCGTTAACTGGAATTTCGATTTTGATCCAGAGAAATTATCATATTGTTATCGGAGGCCTAACAGCGATAATAGGAATATTTGCTCTTTACGCGGCATCAGATGACTATTACAGCAATCTCACTCAATATGCGATCATTGCATGGTTAGCGATGTCATTAATAATCGGCGTCGTCACCATTCTGCAGACTAATAAAAATACCGTCTCTAAATAAACAGACGCTGCCATCGCTACTCGTCTTTTCTGACATTCCTAAAGTATTGTCTGCTGTGCACTCTGGCATTTCTTAGTGCCACCCTGTGTCGTGCTTTGAGCTGGTACTTTCGCATAGCACGGATTCCTTTATATAGAAGTGGGTGATTCTCTCTTATACGACGCAGGTGAGTGTGCATAGTACTCAAGGATATGCCGGCGATTTCAGACGCCTGTACGTACGTTCTAGCCTTGTCTCCGCCAATTAACCCTACTACTGCACGCAGTTGTCCTGGAGGTAGTAATGTTACTTCTTTTATGTCATGCAATTTACGCCCTTTTAACGCCTATGGCACCACATAACTAAATTAATTTCGCCATTTGTTAGATTATAAGTCAGGGTGTCAAATAAGGATGGTCTACACAAACTATATTCGCCGTTACGAAGTACCTGTATTAGATTGCATCACAAGCTGAGTTTGAGTAACTACAGCACCAACTCTCCCGTCACCACGTATAATCCTAGTTTGCCAGACCATTGTTGATCTTCCAAGATGCAAAGCCGTACATTCCCCTCGGACCGTATCCCCGATAAGGATTCGAGCGGTAAAGTTGGTCTTACTTTCAATCGTAGTAGTTGCCGTACCTTCAGATAGATTAGCTAAAGTACCTAGGGCTCCCAAGGTATCCGCAAATGACATGATTGCACCTCCATGCATTATGCCAGCACCTGTAGTTAATTCTTCTCTTACTGTCAACTGCCCTACAACTGAATCCTTATCAACACTAACTATTTCCAACCCCAAAAGTTTGGCGAAAGGGATGTGACTAACGCCGACATCAAAATTGGATTCGAGAGTCATACATACCTCCATTATCGAAATAAGTGTCTTCCCCTTTGGGTTTATTGACTGTCCTTTCGTACTGAGTCCATTTTACTCGGTTCCTGTGCGGCTCTCTTTCAACATCATTCTCAGACTTTCTCATGATGAGAAGATTCTTGAAGCCACGAAGATAGAAATTGTGCCTCAGCGCACGGTTATGCCATATCCCTGTATTTGAAGTCTGACTGCGCCGCGCTACGCTAATGATGTCCACTGGCTCAAAATACTTAACCAGCTTTTCATACATCTTAAATCCTACGGGTGTGAACTTCTTCTTAACCCATTGATCACCTATTAGCCAACCCAGTACCTTCCCTGGTTTCAGTACTCGATACGATTCTTTCATTACCTTCTCAAGCTCATCATAGAAGGAATTCGATTCTGCTGATAGTGTGGCAAATGATTCGGGGCTATCATTGTATTTGATGTTATCACCGTATGGCGAGTCTATGAATACCATGTCAACTGAATTATCTTTAAGGGGGAGACTGCGGGCGTCATTCTTAAGTATGTCCGGACGGGTTGGTACAATATCATAACCAATTGCCTTGCGTCCCTCTTCCTTGCAGACGTCCAAGGTTGTACCGCTGCCACACATAGGGTCTACCACCAAATCTCCAGGCCATGTGTATCTTTTAACCATATTGAAAATGATAAAAGCTGGAGTCACACCCGCATACTTGTTGTTTCCTTTGGGAGTGGAGCCGTAACTTTGCTTGCGTTGGTCCCATAACGTCGTAGACTCAAGTGGAGGTCGCTCCTCTCCTTCTGGACGTAGTCCCAGTTGCTTGCGGGTCTTTCGAAGTTGAATTCTTGTCCTACGAACGTGTTTTCTTACATATTCATCATCAAGTAAGAGTTCTGACTGATTTTTTGTCGGACATATTAGCATGGCTAGAATATCTGACTCAAAATCAGCGAGTATTCGATGTGATTGTAGACCAAGGGTGGTCAGAACTTGCTTTGCATTCTGGATACTCCCAATTGTATCTGGTATCCGAACGGCAACTTGGAATGGGTAGCTACCTTTCCAAGCTTGAGGTACGAGTCGGACCCCACCGGCTGAGCTTGCTTCGTATGGCCCCGTTAACTCGTCGCTATCGACGTTCAAAAGGAATAGCTGGTCTCCAGGCTCTAAGAAAAGAACGTCATCTCTGGCCACAATGTCTGCACCAAACAGCTTCCTGTCAAGACATTCAGATAGGGTTCGGTTAGAAGTCTTGAATATGAGTCCTTTATTCACTTAGTGCGGTTCCCCATGGCGACGTAGATTAGCGAGTCACTCGACTGAATCCTATTCACGACTCTTGCATATCATAATAGCTTAGCATTTTGTCGGGTGAAAGCCTAGCACCTGCAAGTTTTCCTAGAGGAAAAATTATAAGAGTAAATCGAAAGATGCGCTACGAATATTTGGCATATGAAAGGCAGCCTCTTTTGCAGTAATTTCTCGTTTGGAGCACTTTTGGTCTCAAAAGTCTGTCACGGGTATCCACCACTCTACAACACATTCTCCAAGACATACCCTCTCACTACTAAATCATCCTCAATAGCTCCACACAGCCATCAACGTTTATCTCTTAATCCATTATCGGGTACTAACACCAATTAGTGTTTCATGTATAATGACGTCATGGTATCTAATTGGCACTAGAATCTGGCGCCATTAACGTTGTCTTGCTGTACGGTTTCAAATACTGCAAATTAGATGCTTAAAAGAGTCAATGCTTAGTTCGAAGACGACCGCCTGGTGCTTGTTATGGGGATTGTCTCCTTCGTCCTTTCGGTTATAGACCAGAGTATACAAGGTGATAGAAAGCGTTGCAGGCCTAGTTGCTTGGCTGTATCGGCAGCTTATATCCAGACGAAAATAAATTGGGTTTTCTGGGTTGGCCGTTTCGTACTGGCCATGCTTCTGCTGGCAATCATTAGTGTACAGAAGGTGGTCCACGCCTAAACAGTTTTGAATCTCATTGATTTAGTTAAATTCTGAACTAACCTTTGTGCTGAGGAGAGTGACAACTTTGCCAATCATTGATCATAACGACACCGACGAAACTCCATGGAGACCTAATTATAAGAGATGGGATATTACAAAGAAAGGAGATGGGACAACCAGTAGTTCTATGTCTCTTAGTTTGCTAGGGACCGGAGCTGGCACTCCTCTACACGTGCATGAAACAGATGAGTTAATTGTTGTATTAAATGGAGAATTGGAGATGGTAATAGATAGCGAAACTTATAATGTCGGTGCAAGTCACAC
>CAUZEB010000056.1:0-10443 GCA_963578655.1 Dehalococcoidia bacterium
AATATCCTTTATCTAAGACGGCAATATTTGAAACTCCTAGCTTACTTAAATAGTAGGCTGTCGATAATCCATGTACACCTCCGCCGATTATAACGACATCATAATCGCCTTTTAACGCGGTCTTTTTCCACATCTGACCACTGGGTCTGACTATCCGTGCGAAGTTAAACAAATCTTGGATGCACTCCTTTCGTGTAACTTTGCCTAAGCGTGTTGATTTATTTTCAAATTGTTAATCGCATTTATACCTATTGGCGCAACGTTAATGGTTTTACCGTATCTTTCGAGGGATTCCCAGAGGTACTGCCCAAACTCTCTAGCGAAGTATATTTCGTAACTACGCATACTCCCTATATCTATTCTCAGCAGAAAATTGTGGATTCCCAATAAGTTAACCTGAGCGCAGGACATATCAATAAAACGTTTTGAGGTCAAATCGAAATCCGTAACGGTGGATAGTAGTGACTGAGCTTTAGGTCCGATGATTTTAATGCCTGACAGACCAGATGTCACATCCACTATATGTGCGCATTGATTGACTGGTTCCTCAAGAAATGTTAGGACTTGTGTTGAGCAATCAGGGGGTGACAATATCAGTATTTCATTTTCAGCTAGGCGACAACAAGAACTGAATGACTCGGTGTCTACTTCATTATTTCTATTAAATCGGGTCACATTTCCAATAGAGGTTTGTTCGATTCCCAAAGACGTGTTAGTTAGGTAAGAGTTAATATCCTCTCCTTGGATGAGGAGTTTCCTGGTCGGACTAACGTCGCAAATCCCTACTGAATTCTGTATTATGGACAATTCGTCCTCCAATAAGTTGTAAAAAGCAGGCTGCTGCCACCCATCTTTCTCGACAAAAGTTGCTCCACAACGGACATGGATATGATGCATCGCACTCAATCTTATTGGAGTAAAGTCAGACATATTATTCTCTTAATCGTTTCCCTTCGGGGTCGTAGATTGGTTTTAGAGTCACTTTGGCTTTAACGGGGGCATCATCAATTAAAATATTTATCTGCTCATCCTGTTGGGCTTGATCTATTGGTACCCACGCAAGCCCGAATCCGCTGTTGATTGTAGGGCTATAGCGTGAACTCGTTACACGCCCTATTGGTCTACTATCATCGGACACTATTGGACTACCATCTTTTGGCACGTTTCCGTCGTTTACGATAAATCCGACCAATTGATTTTTAAGACCCCTATCTTTAATACCGAGGAGCCCGTTCCTACCTATAAAGTCACTCTTGTCAAAATTGACGGCCCAGGATAAGTTACTTTCGAGGGGATTCGTAACGGCATCGGTGTCTTGATTAACAATTATGTGACCTTTCTCTAAACGCAGAATTCGCTGAGCTTCTAACCCAAATGGTTTAATATTAAATTCCTCACCCGCTATCATTAATTGATCCCACATAAATTCGGCATATTCAGCAGGGAAGTGGAGTTCCCAGCCTGTCTCCCCGACAAACCCTATTCTAAGCAAAAGCGTAGGTATGTTCGCTACAAGACCCTCTTTCGATCTCATATATCGAAAAGATTTTGGCTCTAAATTCAATTGAGTGATCTTACTCAATGTTTCTCTGGCTTTTGGTCCTGCTACGTTAATGGCAGCGTAGGCGGATGTTACATTAGTAATGTGGGCGCATAATCCTGTTCCCGCCATCCACCACTTAAACCATTCCTCTATTAATTCCACATTGCCGGTTGTGGTGGTGACAAAAAAATGAGTGTCAGATTTTCTCATCACTGTACCATCATCTAAGATCGTGCCACTGTCCGTACATAGTACTCCATACCTTATACGACCTATCCGTAAGTTTGAAAAAGTCTGTGTATAGACTTTGTCCATTAAAACGGCGGCGTCACGACCTTTAACTTCTAATTTCCCGAGTGTACTGACATCTATTATCCCTACCCCATTTCTCACTGCCATTACTTCATCCAAAGGAGATCCATAACTATAGGCTCTTTGCCAAGAGCCCGCTTCAACGATAGGCGCTGCTAAACCTAGGTGTTTTTGATGCAGAGGCGTGATTTTAAGAGGTATATGGGATTGGCCTGCTAGAGCACCAAGAGGTATGGGCGTCAAGGGTGGGCGGGAGGTAGTAACACCTATCTCGTCTAAACTACTCTTGGTACGTTCCGCTGCTATATCAGTGAATGGTTTCAGGCACATTTTTCCTTGGCAAGGTCCCATCGTCACAGTGCTGTATCTCTTAAGAGTTTGTATATCCTGGAATCCCTCTTCAATTGCGTCAGATATGTCTTTTGATGTTATATCTTCACAATAGCATACGAAGGCTTTTTTCTTGGTACTAGGTACAGGCAGTCCAGCCGACCATTTAAATTCAAGTCTATAATCTCTCTCGATATTCCTTAATTCTTCAATATCTGACTTAATTTGCTCGTTAATGTCATTATTGTCGTGATTGTTTACTAAAGAGGCCGCTTTAATACCAGCCAAGCGGCCTTGAATGATATTTGCATTTAAGCTGCGAATTCCTGTCACATCACCTGCTACATACAGGCTGGTGGGTAGGATGCTCGGTATACTTTCCCCTAATTGATGGTCGTAGGTCATATTAGAGCCAGTCTGTTGGATTAGAAAGGAGGCAGGTTGGAAGCCTCCAGACATACAGACGGTATCGCATTTAAAAACTTTTTCTGTACCCACTGGGCTGCCATTTTGGAATTCCCTTATAGCGACTTCAGTTACTCTTGTTTTCCCGTTCGCCCTTACTAAAGAGTGTGAGTTAAGTATAGGAATCCCCTTGGCTTTGAGATCATCCACCATCGCTGTTATTTTGCTTGACATTTGCGGTCGAGTATCGGCCAAGGCGACGACACGGACTCCAGCATTCAACAGATCATATGCGGCTTGGTAACCTTGATCTGTGGTGGTGGCGACGACGGCTTTTGTACCAGGTTTGACACCATAGAGATGAATAAGCCTAATCGCTCCAGAGCACAGCAATATACCTGGCTTGTCATTTCCCTGGTAAGTTAAGGGTATTTCATAAGATCCTGTTGCTAGGATGACTGACTTTGCTCTTATCTTAGTAAGTAAGCTGTCTGACATTACGCCAATTAGGTTGTCTTGGTAAAAACCAAAGGCTGTTGCATTCGTCATAAATGTTATGTTTGAGAAAGTTTTAGCTGTTTCAACAAGAGACGTACAAATGTCAAATCCGACTTCTTTTTGTGGGCTGGATATATTTGAATATTGTGTGGAGTCGAATCTAAGATGACCGCCTAGATTCGGTTGATCGTCAACAAGAGTAACTGAAGCTCCTGATTTGGCAGCCGATATAGCGGCACTTAGGCCAGCTGGACCACCACCAATAACTGCAACATCTGCCCTTGTGTGTTCGTGGAAGTATTCATCTTGAGGGACGGAATAAATATCAATTCTACCTAGCCCAGCAATTTTTCGAATGATGGGTTCAGATAGTTTCCACAGTATCTTGGGACGGTGGAGCATTTTGTAGTAGAATCCCACTGGCATGAATCTATCTAGTTTGTCTAGTATTCGAAGAATATCATTTTTTAAACTTGGCCAGGCGTTCTGGTGTCGAACCATCATACCGTCTTTGGCAGGTATGGTGCATATTCTCACGTTTGGAGTGCCATCGACATTCATCATACAGTTTGGGCAACGTCCAGACACACAAAGTAGACCTCTCGGCCTGTGATACTTAAAACTGCGGCTGATCATATCGATTCCAGCTGCGGTTAACGCTGACGCGACGGAATCGCCTTCGTAAGCTTTGATTGTAATACCATCAAACTCGAAAACGATTTCTTTAGAATAATCAACTACCTGGTAAGTGTTACTCTTTAATCTCTTACTTGAATCTTGGTTTATCCATTCTTTCAATAGTGTACCTAAATCGTGTATCTAAATTATCTTAAGTTAATTGGTATCAGGCCATGAAACTTCGTATATTTCATTGTTTTTAGTGTTTCTGGTAGCTATAAACCAGTTTCTACACCCCAGTCTGTGATACCACCACTCTTTTTGATCTCCCTCTTTGTTAGATCGATCGTATATAAATGATGACCACGAATGGTGGGATCCGTCTGGGGATGGACGTAACTGAACCTCGCCTCCGAACCTGTATTCTTGCACGTCTCTAAACCCACAGTTGGGGCAATTAATTAAAAATGCCATATTTATCCTTAAAACATCGTAAGGTAGCGATCTATTTCCCACTGAGATACCTGACTGTGATATTCTCGCCACTCAGCTTCTTTAAGATCCAAAAATTCGTCGTAAATAACGCCTAAGGCATCCTGAACAATTCTATCTTCACGTAATGCATTTAAGGCTTCCTTTAGTGATTGGGGTAGCAGACGAATACCTCTGCGTTCGATTTCGGTTAAACCAAGTTCATACATATTACCTCTGTAAGCGTCTCCTGGATGAAGTTCATTTTTGATACCGTCCATGCCAGCTGTTATATAAGCTGCAAACGCAAGATAAGGATTACATGCGGATGATATTGTCCGATCTTCAAGATGTCCAGGTCCGGCTGTACGGATCATTTGTGTTCTATTATTATCACCATAAGAAACAAAGGCGGGAGTCCATGTAAAACCTGAACGAGATCCGTACAGTCCTGATCCGACTTGAAGTCTCTTATAGCAATTTACTGTTGGGGAGTTAATAGCGCATAGCGCAGGAGCGTGGGCCAATATTCCACCAATAAAGTGGTAGGCGGTTTTAGATAGGCCAAGCTCTTGTTGGTCATTATTGTCCTCAAATATGTTCAAACCCGTTTTAAGGTCAGCCATATGGTAGTGAATATGGCCGCCATTTCCAGTCCTGTCTGAAAACGGTTTGGCCATATGGGTGGCAATCGCGCCATATTTTTGAGCGAATTGACTCGTCATCATTTTGAAAAATGTGTAACGGTCGGCAGTAGTTAGGGCGTCTGAATAAACAAAATTTATTTCGTATTGACCGTTAGCATCTTCATGATCAGATTGGTATGAATCCCACCCGAGTTCATCCATACTTTTCATCATGTCTTGCAGATAATTCATTACACTAGAAATACCCTTAAAATCGTAGCATGGCTTATCTAAATTATCTATGTCATTAGGATCCCACACAGATATAGAACCGTCATCGTTTTTCGTCACAAGAAAATGCTCTGGTTCGATGCCCACATAAAAAATTAACCCCTGATCCTTTAGTTGGTTAAGCACCCTTTTCAAATTTTGACGCGGGCAATACATATGGGGTTGGCCATCGACAAATAAGTCGCTAGCAAACCGTGCTACACCTGCTTTCCAAGGTAAGGGCGTATAGGAATCCAGGTCTATTCTAGCTAGCATGTCGTGGGAGTGGGGGCCTTGTCCCATACCAGGCACCGCCGCTCCTGCAAAACCTGCTCCATCATCTATAACATCGTCTATGTGCCGTACTGGCACCATCTTTACCTTGGGTGAACCGTGTATGTCAACAAATTGTGCTAGTAAAAATTCAACACCCGCCTCTTTCAGCTGCATTTTAATTTCTTCTCTTAATGACATGTCTCTAGACTCTCCTAGAAAATTATTCCTTACCCAGGCATTTAATGTTAAATAAGCAGCTTCTCCGTTGAACAGCACCTGATAATGTAAAGGGATACTTATTTCTTTATGACCGTATCAAGGTGCGGGAGACTGCTAGAATATTATCTGTGATTTCTTGGCTAATTAATGGTATCAATGTAAAAATTATATTATATCAAGTAGTGTTTCAGGAATATTAATAAATCTTATTCGTACCTACAAGAGGCACTCTCGCCATGGCGGACGCTTCCATTGTTAATGCCATAAGGTCTTCGGGTTCAAGGCTATGAACATCACTTTTCCCTAGGGAACGCGTAAGCACAGCTGCTTCCATGGTCATCGCGTTTAGAAAATTGGCTACCCGCTCAGCACCTTCATCGATATCAAGGCGTTTCATTAAATCTGGGTCCTGTGTTGCTATTCCTACTGGACATTTTCCGGTGTGGCAATGGTGGCACTGTCCGGCAGGCACGCCCATTTCTTTCATAAAGTCAGATTCTGGAATCTCCCTATTACAATTTAATGCAATGAGGGAAGCTATACCTATCGCTACTGCGTCTGCACCTAATGCTAGTGCTTTAGCAACATCAGCACCGCTCCGTATTCCGCCTGAAGCTATAAGGCTTACTTTTCTGTATAAGCCCAATTCTCTTAAGGCTTCGCGTGCCATAACGATAGCAGGTACCGTAGGTATTCCGCTATGATCTAGTAAAACTTCGGCTGATGCTCCTGTCCCTGCGACCATACTGTCAATTATTATCGAATCTGCCCCTGCTTTTGCCGCTAGTTTTACGTCGTCCGCAACTCTACAGGCTCCTAACTTTATGTGAATCGGAATACGCCAGTCTGTCGCCTCACGCAACTGCTCGATCTTTACAGCTAGGTCGTCGGGACCTAGCCAATCAGGATGTCTGGTTGGACTCCTTTGGTCTATGCCAGTAGGCAGGTCCCTCATTTCGGCTATTTCGTCTAAAACTTTTACTCCCATTAGCATCCCGCCTGTACCAGGTTTGGCTCCTTGTCCCACAACTATTTCTACTGCTTGTGCGTTTACTAAATGATGTGGATTGAAACCATACCGACTAGGAAGAACTTGGTAGATTAGTTTATCCGATTCGTCTCGTTCTGATTGCAGCATACCTCCATCTCCGGTACAGCTCGCCGTGCCTACCATAGAAGCTGCTTTTCCTAACGCGGTCTTGGCGTTGGCAGACAATGCTCCATAACTCATGCCAGTTATATATATCGGTATGTCCAGTTCAAGCGGATGTTCAGAGTGTAGTCCACCAAGGACAGTACGTGTATTACATTGCTCTTTGTATCCTTCTAGAGGAAATCGCGTTAGTCCCGTAGAAAGAAAAGTTAGATCGTCAAAATGTGTTACTTTTTGAAATGTACTGAGACCTCGAATTCTATACCTGCCGAGATCAGCTTTTGAATGTATGTCATCTATAACCCATGGTGACCATATTTGACTACTATCTCTAACCATAATAATGAAACCTTTTATGTGACTATATAAGGGTTTTTTCTAAGCGTTCCAATGAATCATAATGATAAAGTTTTTTCGCCGAGACAACTTTTCTAAATCTGGGTTTGTCTTTTATACCGTGTGATTCCAGTTCGTTCCACAACTCTATAAGTTCTTCTTCGCTTACTTCCTCAATTTTTGCATCCGTACCTAATGAACCGATTTTCCCGCCGATGTATATTTCGCCTTCATACATTGAATCGCCGACGGCTTCTCCAGAATCACCGCAAATTATAATTTTACCTTTCTGCATCATAAATCCAGTAAGAAAACCAGTGTTGCCACCAATGACTAGAGTACCGCCTTTCATAGAAATCCCTGCCCTTGCCCCTGCATTACCACCTACAAAAATTTCTCCTCCCCTCATGGTTGACGCAACAGAAGCCCCCGCATCTTTAGTCAAAGTTATTTTCCCGCTCATCATATTGTCACCCAATGCCCAGCCAGCGTTACCATTTATTGTGACTTCCGGTCCATCCATCAAACTAGCCGCATAATAACCTACACTCCCGTCGATTTTAATGGTTGCGTGCTGTAAGATTCCGACTCCAATATTGTGACGTGCCTGAGGATCAACAACCGTTATTTCTTGGAATTGTGCCGCCAGTTCCTTGATCTTCACGTTAAGTTCTCGTATGCTCAGATCGCTAGCGTTTAAAGTAACCAAGTCATTGCCTCGCTTTCTTGCGGTTCCAGCCGATCGATTTCTTGGGACATGACACGGCGCAGAGCTACCTCTTCAGAAGCGATTGCCACGACATCTTCAGTTTCCATGGTAACAAGTGGTTTAGCTGACCATTGATCTTTGGCGTAACCTAGTCCGTTCTCGGTTGAGACGAGGTAAGTGAAAGTCCCGTCTAGATCTACTATCGATTCTTCGAGAGCATGGTTTAACGATGCTCCTTTAGATAATTTTTCTGCTAAATAAACTGCGATTAATTCTGAATCGTTTTGAGTTTGGAAATGGTGTCCTTGGTCTTCATAGCTACGTTTCATACTGTGGTAATTTGTCAATTGGCCGTTATGTACCACTGTAACGTCAGGGAAAGGGTATGCCCAAAATGGGTGAGCGTGACTAATGTCTACCCTGCTTTCTGTTGCCATTCGCACATGACCTATTCCGTGTGTGCCCTGTATTGCAGTGATGCTATGTCTGCTGTCGATAGAACTTGGCGTTCCTACATCTTTTATTACTTCGGAAGACTTACCTATGCTGTGGAGTTCTAATCCTCGCTGTGTGAGTAAAGATTCTGCAAGCTGTCGGATCTCACCTGCAAATCGGACATCCAACCTTAGGAAACTTCCTTGCACTGAACTATTTTCTATATGACCTCCAAGGGTTGTTATGGTATCAGTGGACCGTTTCAGGATTTCCCTGTCATCAGCGCAGTCGTCAACCCAAATACGTATAATTAGATCACCCTCGTTGCGCTCTCCCGCAATCGTAATACCGCTGGAATCACGACCCCTATGAACCATAGACTGCAACATATTGACTAAGTCTCGCCCGATTGGAGCTAGCCCCTTTTCCCCACTTCTTTTGTACATAATACCGCTAATACCACACATTTATATCACACCGCTAATCTTTCTAAATATCACGCAAAGGTGAAATCTCCAATTCCTAAAGCTCCAGCAAGGAGAGTTTAGCAACTGACGGTGAGTTTAACAATGCTCCCAAAACCTGTCAACTGGCCAACCATGATCTCCAATTGAAATAACTACTCTTGCTTAAGAGTTAACGGCGAGGATTCGGAATTTGTTATGTTGACGCCAAATCAGATGGGGAATAAAATGCACTTTTGAGTCAAGATTTCTATTACCAAGGAGAAAATATGAATGGTGAGATTTATTACGCAGATGCCAGACAATTGGCTGGTGATATTCGATCGAAATCCATTTCTCCTGTAGAAGTTATGAACATTCATTTGGATCGCATTGAGAAGGTAAACGGTAAACTCAACGCTATTGTTACTTTGTGTGATGATAGTTTAGACCTTGCTATTAAGGCTGAAGAGGCAATAATGCGTGATGAAATTTGGGGGCCTCTACATGGTGTCCCTTTTACTATAAAGGATTGTATAGATACAAAAGGGGTCAGGACCACACGCGGTTCGGTAATTTTTAAAGATCATTTCCCTACTAAAGACGCTACAGTAGTTACGCGACTCAAAGATGCAGGGGGCATTATGCTAGGTAAAACCAACATGCCTGAATTTGCGCTTTGGTGGGAAACCGGAAATCGAGTGTTTGGACGAACTGAAAATCCATGGATGGACGGTCGAACCCCTGGTGGTTCTAGTGGAGGTGAGGCTGCCGCTATCGCTGCAGGTTTGTCTCCGATGGGAATTGGTAGTGATTTGGGCGGTTCAATAAGACAGCCTGCACATTATAGCGGTATTGTGGGATTGAAGGCGACTCACGGTAGGATACCCTTAACAGGGCATTGGCCTGACACTCTTTTAAGATTTATGCATGTTGGCCCGATGGCTAGGTCGGTGCAAGACATAGCTATGTTAACGGGTATTCTAGCTGGATCTGACGGCTTTGATCATTACGCCGTTCCATTTACTGCTCCTTCTTTTTCGAATATAGAATGTGAACTTAAGAACCTTAGGATTGGGTGGTGTGGGGAAGGACCATTTGCTCCTGTTCATTCCGAAGTCCTTGAAACCGTTAAGGCAGCTGCAACTAGTTTTAGTGATCTCGGATGCGAAGTAGAGCTAATCGAATTAGATGATTGGACAGAGCTAGATACACAAAACATATCGGCCACAATCAATGCAGTGGAAGGTGGCTCCTATCTGGATCCAATAATAGCTGGTTCAGAAGCCATGTTAGCAGAATCCATGCAGCGGAGATTGGTGACTCCTAAACCTTCACATCAAGAATATGTAAAAGCTGTTAACGATCTTGAAAGACTTAGAAGATCTACTTCCTCTTACTTCCGTAAGTATGATGTATTGCTTTGCCCTACTGGACCGGTTCCAGCACATCCCCATGATTCATTTGAACTAGATGTGGAGGGATGTAAAGTGCCTGGACGGAATGCCCTTAAGGCCACAATACCATCAGATTTAACCGGCTGTCCAGCTATATCCATACCATATGGATGGTCTAAAGAAGGGTTGCCCATAGGAGTCCAGCTAATTGCTAACCATTATAGAGAAGATCTTTTATTACAGGTGGCCTATTCATTAGAGGCTATAAACGAAACGTCTCGGAAATTTCCTCAAGTTTAACAATGATACGTCTTGAAACAATTATCGATAGCCCTTTATAATTAGGAAACTGGAAACTGGAAACTGGAAACTGTTAAACTGACATGGGTCGGTTTCCAAATT
>CAUZEB010000057.1:0-10303 GCA_963578655.1 Dehalococcoidia bacterium
AGTTCAAAAGATAGTCATACCCCAGTTGTGTATAGTCTTGGTATACATATCGCCGATGCCGGGGCGATCATTCCACCTAATAGTGCGATTGATCAAGAAGCTCAGCTTCGGATGGCCACTTTATATTTACCAGAAAGAAACATCCCAATGTTACCGTCAGAGATCGGTAACGACATGGGTAGCCTTCTTTCAGGTGTCAAAAGAGCAGCCCTTAGTCTTATGCTAAAGTTTGACGAAAATGGTGAAATTCTAGATTGGAAATTGATGCCTTCCGTTATCATGTGTCATGCCTCTCTTTCATACCAAGATGCAGAAAACGCCATTTCAAACAGTGACGCCCCGTGGCATTTAATGATTGATGGATTATTTAAACTATCCCAAAGATTACATCAGAAAAGGAAGTCTGCGGGAGGACTGACTTTCAATCGACCTGAAATGACTATAAAAGTAACAAAGGACGGTGATATTAATGTAGGTCTGTCAGTGGATTCCTCTAAGGCTAGAGATATGGTTGCAGAATTTATGATTTTGTATAATTCCGTAGTGGCTGAGTTTTGCAAAAATAATGGTCTTCCTGCGATCTATAGGACACAGCGGTCAAATGAAACGAACCGTCCCGAAATAAATGACAATGAGATTGTAAATACATCTACAGATCCATTACTACGTTATCTTATGATGCGGCGTTTACCACCTGCTGAACTGAATAGTTCTCCGTCTCCGCATGTGGGATTAGGGGTATCCACTTATATTCAGCTAACTTCACCGCTCAGACGTTACACCGACCTGGTAATGCAACGACAAATCAGTTACTTTTTAGAGAAGGGGAAGACTCTCTACTCAACTGAAGATATGATCCAGGTTATGGATAGAGCTAGAATACAGCTCAAAGACTTAAGTCGGATTGGAGAAGAGAGAAAAAGATATTGGTTTCTCAAATACCTGAATAAATCATTTCTATGTTCCCCTAACGTAGGATCAGATTTGACTAAAGCAGTCGTACTGGAAAACCAAACTGGGCGCTCCGCGATTCTGGAATTACAGAATTACCCTTTTAGGATACGAGCTATGTTACCAATAATTTGCACTCCCGGCGAGATAGTAAATTTACGATTGATGAAGATTGATCTATGGAGAAAGGTAGCTCATTTTGTTTATGTTTCAGGAATACCCAGTCATGGAGACGCGGAGAAAATCTAAAACAGAAATAGAAAGAAACCGATAGAATGACGACTCCTGCCAGAAGACAATATTTGCGAATCAAAAAAGAATATCAGGACGATATTCTTCTGTTTCGCATGGGTGACTTTTATGAAACCTTTGACGACGATGCGAAGTTAATTTCAAGAGAACTTGAAATAGCACTCACATCGCGAGAATTTGGCTCCGGACACAGAGTGCCTTTAGCAGGAATCCCTTACCACTCGTTGGAAGGATATTTAGCTCGCTTGATAAGAAGCGGTCATAAGGTGGCAATATGTGAACAGACAAGCGATCCAGCAACATCAAAAGGTATTGTAGATAGAGAAGTCGTAAGGGTTGTTACTCCTGGAACGATCGTGGAAGATTCATTATTAGATAAAAAAAGCAATAATTATCTTGCAGCAGTTGTAATTAAGAACGATTTAGCTGGATTGGCTTACGTTGACATTACCACAAGTCAGTTTACAACCTGTCAGGTAGCCTTATCCCGGGTGGCCACCGAATTGAGTCGTTTAGAACCTTCCGAATTACTAGTGACAGCGGAATGCTACGATCTACTTCCCGATAGTAATAGTAACATAACAATTATAGAACCGGAGACATTGAAATTAGAATGGGGAACTGAGACACTTTTACGACACTTTGGAGTGTCATCTCTGGAGGCATATGGGTGTGAAAAGTTGCCATTAGCGATCGGGGCTGCTGGTGCAATTATAGATTACCTGTGCAAGACACAGAAGAATTCGGTGAGTCAGCTGACTCACCTCTATACGGAATCTATGGAGTCTTATATGCTGCTGGATCATCAGACTATAAGTAATCTAGAACTCTTCGAAGCCGGCCGATGGGGCGCATCAAGGTCATCTCTTCTTTCCACTCTAGACAATACGAAAACTTCAATGGGCGGGCGCTTACTTAGGCGTTGGCTAGGTCAACCATTATTGAACGTTAAGAATATCGATAAAAGACTGGATGTTGTTCAGTGGTTTTATAATAGTTCACTTCGTCGTGACAGAATCATGTCTATCTTAGAAGATGTTGCTGACTTGGAAAGATTGGTTAATAAAGTCCGTGGATATACTTCCAGTCCAAGAGATTTGTTATCTTTAGCAAGTAGTCTTGAGTTGACCCCTCTATTGAAGTCTGCCCTAAAAGCTGGTGCAGATTATAAAAATGTATCCTGGCTCTATAAAAATATTCGAAATAACAAAGAAATTATTCAACTGATTAGAAGCTCAATTAATGATGACCCATCTACTTTCGTGGGAGACGGTACAGTCATTCGCCCAGGATTTTCACCAGAACTCGATTCCATAAAAAATTCTTCGCGAAAGGCACGGGATTATATAGCAGATTTGGAAAATGTGGAGCGTCAAAGAACTGGCATCAAAAATTTGAAGGTTGGTTATAACAAAGTTTTTGGGTACTACATCGAGATTAGTAAGTCAAATCTCCACAATGTACCGGAGGAATACATACGCCGGCAAACGCTTGTGGGTGGAGAGAGATACATAACCCCAGAGATGAAGGAATACGAATCGCAAATTTTAGATGCTCAGGGTCGAATATCAGATGTGGAGCAAAGGCTGTTCCGCAATATTTGTCAGCAGTTGGGAGATATGTCCAACGCCGTAATGGATACAGCGCAAGCTATAGCCCATATTGATGGATCATGTTCGCTGGCATTTGTAGCTTCTAGGTATGGATATGTTCGGCCTGAAATTAATAATGACAAGACTCTGATAATTAATCAAGGTCGACACCCTGTAGTAGAGGTAATTCTGGAAGAGAGTACCTTTGTTCCAAATGATACTAGACTTTCTAACCTGGATGAACAGGTCATGATCCTGACTGGCCCCAATATGGCCGGAAAATCTACATATATACGCCAAGTCGCATTGATAGTACTCATGTCTCAAGTTGGTAGTTTTGTACCGGCTGAGTCAGCGTCTATAGGTATCGTGGACAGAATTTTCACTCGCGTTGGACTACAGGACGATCTTACTACAGGACAATCAACTTTCATGGTGGAAATGATAGAAACAGCGGGAATTTTAAATCATGCCACAGGAAATTCTCTAATTATCCTTGACGAGATAGGGAGAGGCACAAGTACATATGACGGACTTGCTATCGCTAGATCGGTTGCGGAATACATTCATAATCACCCTAGGCTAGGTTGTAAAACTTTGTTCGCTACCCATTATCATGAACTAACCGAGCTGGCTGAGATATTACCTCGGATAGTCAATTACAATGTGGCAGTTTCGGAGAATAAAGGTAACTTAGTGTTTCTAAGGAGGATCTTACCTGGAGGCGCTGACAAGAGTTATGGAGTACAGGTGGCTAGATTGGCAGGAATACCAATTGATGTGATCAATAGGGCGTGGGATATACTTAATGAATTGGAAAATGCTGATTTATTGAGGGACGCGACGATATCTCCAGGGACCTCTAATTTACATGGCTTTCAAGCTCAACTTCCCTTTTTGCCCATAACGGCATCACCGACGGTCAAGGAATTGTTGGGCCTGGATATTGCTTCTATGACCCCTCTTCAAGCAATAAACAAGCTTTACCAGATTCAGGAAGATGCGCGCAAAGAATATGACGAGACTAATTACAATGAGACGATTTAGAGATGCGGCTTGAGGAAAATTATAATATTGAAATAATGGAGGCTTCATATGTATTCAATTGATTTGTCAGGTAAAACTGCCATCGTATTTGGTGTTGCTAATCAGCGCAGTATTGCCTGGAAAATAGCACAGATACTGTACGAAGCTGGAGCCACGATAACTATTGCTTACCAGAATGAACGAGTAAAAGGAAATGTTCTATCTCTTATCTCCTCTTGGGACGATGTAAACACCATTGAATGCGACGTAAGCTCTGATGATAATATTCAACAAACCTTTGACGAGATCTCAGGAAAATACGCGAAAATAGATATTGTCGTTCATAGCATTGCGTTTGCTAATAAAGAAGATCTAGGTGGATCTTATAGAGATACTAGTCGGGAGGGATATAGTTTAGCACTAGATATAAGTGCATACTCGCTGTTACCTATAGCGAGATATGCGTATCCTTTAATGTTGGAATCTGGAGGAGGAAGTATATTAACATTAACATTTCAAGCATCTCAGAGGGTATTTCCAGGTTATAACGTTATGGGTACTGCCAAAGCTGCTTTGGAAAATGAAGTTAAGCAATTAGCGTATGACATGGGGCAAGGTAATGTGAGGGTTAATGCCATATCTGCAGGACCTTTGGATACTTTGTCATCCAGAGTGATAAGTCAATATAGGAGTATGAAGAGGATACATGCTGAACGGTCTCCTATGCGACGGAATATTACAGCTGATGAAGTGGCTAAGACTGCGCTTTATTTGTGTAGTGATTTGTCAAGTGGGGTGACCGGCGAAATTGTAAATGTCGATACCGGGTATAACATAATGGGAATATGATATGGTAGAGAGTATCTACATTGAAATCGAGGAAAACGAAAACTGCGATTATATGCCGCTTCTTGTATATGAAGCTCATAGCGCACCTGTGCCGATTCATAAGGTCATCCTTGATGAGCCAGATAGAATCAGAGGTGTTTATAGCGTCACTGGGTGGTCTAGTAAAGACGGAGGTACACCTTGTGCCGCTATGTATGCCCCTGTCTCTGATTCAGGACAGGCGGTCGTACATTTGGTTTATGGAGGCGACTGGGGAATACGACTTAAGCCAGAAACAACGATCGAGGACTGGGATGTATTATGTGGTGATCAACATGGTGAACCTTATTTGATGTTTGTGGACGGTAGTGACATTGTTTTAAATTGTCAGGCACAGTCATAATAGGGCCCTATTTGAATTCATAGGCTGCTGCTTCGACATATTCTCTGCGTATTTTGGCTGCCACTGTGCCTATAGCGAAGTATCCCATTGACGTCGATCCGACTTGAGTAACCAGATTATACCCCTCCCATTTTGGGATACGATACTCCTCCTCCATCCACAGGATGAGATCTGTGTATGCTCTGGCCACTGACCGTTCCATGGGTGTTCCTGTTGCGACAGTCATAATTTCTTTCGGGGATCTGATACGTGGCCTGGTAATTTTCTTTCCCTTTATTACGTCCACTGTAATAGTAACTGTTGCGGGCATTTCAAGAGCGGTCTTACAGAGTTCGCCATCACCTTGAGAAGCATGCACATCTCCAAGATGTAGAAGCGCTCCTGGGACATAGATTGGCAGATAAATTGTGTTTCCTTCAGTAACTTCTTTAATGTCTATATTGCCACCGTAATCGCCTGCCGGGCCAGTAGTAGGCACACCAATATCCGGTGCACATCCGATTGTACCAATCATGGGAGCATAGGGAATTTCCAAGGTAGAACTCCACTGTATCTTTCTGTCCTGTATGGGTGTTATACGTGTCCCGTGTGGAGGATTTAGTCCTATAAACTCACCGATTCCCTCAACTCGACCAGTTCGTGTTGCTGCTTGTCCGAGGCGGGCCTCTATTTTGTTAATTTGGACAACTAAAGTATCATCAGAGTTAACGCCTTCTATGTAGATAGGTCCTGATTGTGGATTACTGCCTGGAATCGCTTGTTCATCACGGCGATCGCCCTTATTACGTATTTGCCCTGAGAAAGCATCTTCTGTTTCTATAGCGATCGTCTCACCAGGCCTAATTGTAATAGACGGTTTGTTGTATCTACTGATCTCGTAGTAGAGGTTCCCTAGTTTCAAAGTCTTCATGTGGATACTCCTCTAAGTTGACTACGCCTTTTTGTGAGCCTATAAATTTTAATTATCGGTATCTTCTGATATTCTGCGTCTTAACTGAGGCATGAGGATCCATGTAAAACACAATAGCACTATTCCAATTGAGGCGTTCAATCCAATAGCAAATGGGACATTAGTGGCGTCTGCCACTGTTCCTACTATTAGCGAACCGATTGGTCCGGCCCCTATAGCTATAGTAATAACCCCCAGAGAGCGACCCCTCATATCTTCTTTTGCAGCTAGCATGACTATAGTTGCTTGCATGGTTCCAAAACCGGCGGTGCCTAATCCCATAATTAACATGATTATAAAGGAAATCGAATACCATTGTGAAAAGGAAAAAGCTAATAGTCCAACCAGACCTATCATAGATCCGCCAACGTATATTCTACCATGGTGAGTCATATTTGCTGCTGAAGCAATTAATACAGCGCCAGCAAGTGCTCCTAACCCTTCTGCAGCTAATAGTAAGCCCATAAGAGCTGGACCTACACTAAGAATATCTCTGGCTATAACTGGTACTAATTGTTGATATGGGAAGAGTAGTAGGTTTAACAGTATTGTTACTAGAATGGCGGCTAAGATAGTTCTGTTACCTTTAACGTATTTCAATCCTTCTAAAAGATTTCTTATCATATTTTGGGAGTTACGATGTTTGGCTTGCGTCTGGGGAAGTGCCAAGAACCACAGAAGAGATATTGAAATCATGTAGAACAGGGATATGACTATATATCCACCGGGCACGCCAGTGAGTTTTATTAATATACCTGCAAGCGCTGGACCTGACATCCTACTTGCATGCATTCCCATAGAGTCTATTGCCACGGCGTTAGTTAGGCCCTGACGACCAAGTAGATCGTGCATGAGAGAGCGGCGTGACGGCATGTCTAAGGCCCAACTTGTCCCTGTAGTTAAAATGACGATATATGCGTGCCATGGACGTATGGCATCGAAGTTAAAGAACAACAGAAGCGTGAAAATCAGAACAGACAAAAAATTAAACAACTGTAAATTTATTAATAGTTTTCTTCGTTCTACACGGTCAGCCAGTATGCCACCAACTATCCCTAACAATAGGAGGGGTATCATAGCAAAAAAACCAACCAAAGCTACTAGAAACGCTGAGTCTGTAATCTCTAATACTAGCCAACTTAAGAGAGTCATTTGCATCCATCTAGAAACGTAAGAAAAGAAATTGGCAGGCCAAAGCAAGCGAAAACTCTTGTTTTCAAATGCATGGAATGTACTTCGAGAGTATGTCTGAGTTGTTCGCCTAAGTTTCATTCTAGTTCACAAACCATATAAACCACTGTGTCATTGGAATAGAAAAATTAGCTGACGTATACTAGAATCCTTTTTTGTATTATCGAAACATTTGTAGTTATAGTTGAAAACTTGAAGATGCGATAAGGCTTTCCTTGGTCAAATTGTAAGAACTTTAGGTAAATGTTATTGCAGTGTAAGGTGTTTAGTTAACGGGTCTCGATGTTAGATATCAGGATGAGATGAATGCCATTCTGTCTCCCGTTCATAGGAGTATCCAGTCTTGAACAGCAACTCTTCGTTGAAAGCTTTAGCGATTAATTGTAGTCCTATTGGCAGTCCCGAATCAGAGAAGCCACAGGGAATTGAAATAGCAGGTAATCCTGCCAACGCAGCTGGACTAATAAACCTTCTTCTTCCCATGTCAGCATCACCTTGATAGAGCCCTCCGGGCAAGCCTGTGCTTTTTTCAACTATGGGTGGTAATACAGGACTGGTAGGAGTGATGATTATGTCATTAGTCGTTAATATGTCATCGAGTTCTTGCCGAATAATAGATCTAACCCTTTGAGCTTTTATATATAAATTAGCGGGCATTAGAGCTGCTGTCTCCAGTCTATTTCTAGTATTCCAGTCGTATTCGTAGCCTCTTGACCTTAGATTGTCAATGTGGAAACTGGACGCTTCTACGTCCGCTATAGATACTCCAATAGCTCCACTTCGAACAGACATCGGAAGAGACACATTTGTCAACGATGCACCCAGCGTTTCAAATATTGTAATGGCATCAAAGACCGCATCTCTAATTTCGTGATTTAATCCCTCGAACTCAAACATTTCTTTTGGAATAGCTATTTTTAATCCTTGTATTCCTCCGTTTATTTGTTTCAGATAGTCGGGAACTCCGATAGCTTTGGAGGAATAATCTCTACGGTCCGGACCGGCGATAGCTCTAAGCAATATTGCGCAGTCTTTCACTGTACGTGTCATGGGTCCTATAGTATCCAATGACCAGGACATTGGTATAACTCCTTGTCTAGACACGCGTCCATAGGTTGGACGCAAGCCCACTATGCCACAGTATGATGATGGCCCTCGTATTGAACCTAAAGTGTCTGATCCAAGAGCTCCTGCGCAAAGGCCTCCGGCGACAGCGACTCCTGAGCCACTGCTCGATCCTCCTGGAGTATGATCCGTGTTCCAGGGATTTCTGGGTGTACCATATGGATGAACTGTGGTACCTCCTATGGCGAATTCACTGAGATTTAGTTTTCCAATAAGTATTGCGCCGGATTTCATGAGATTATCAATAATCGAGGAGTCTTCTTTAGGCATGTGTGTGGAAAGAATCTTTGAACCTGCTGTAGTTAGGATCCCTCGGGTGAAGATAATATCTTTAACTGCGATAGGTATACCGTGCAAGGGGCCAATATAGTTTCCCGAGTGTATGGTCTTTTCCATTTCTTTAGCTCTGCTGATTGCATCTTCCTTTACTACGGTAATAAATGAACGAAGTGTATCGTCAAAAGATTCTATTCGTTTTAAATAGGCTTGAGTTAGTTCTACTGGAGAAATCTGCTTCTGGTATAATTTACTTGCGAGATCTGAGATATTGTTATAATGAATGTCGTTGTTACCCATCAACTTCCTCGCCTTGATATGTAAATGTCGAATCAGGTTCCACACCATTAAGGACGTCATCCGGTATTAAGTTTAATTCATCCAACACCGTTTTAAGTTTGGATAAGATCGCCTCAGCTCTCTGGTCGTCCAGCTTAATTCCTACTAATTGCGCTAACTGGTAAATTTGGTCTGTGTTCATTTCAATCATAACAACCATCTATTGTCCGATGTAATCGGCAGTGTATTACTCTAAATAAAGTCGCGCAAGGGTACGTACTCTACTGAAAGAGCCTAAAAGACTTGAAATTATAATATAGATAAATTTGGTTCTGGAAATGGCGAATTTTGGGAATTGATAACTTCTTCTTGCTGCAATGTATCGAGAGATTTGAATCTGGAAGCTGAATCCAAAATTTTGTCCAGCAATTTAAATTCCCCGCATGATGGAGCAGTGTGTATAGGTTGGGACAATTGCCACCATAAGGCCCTATCGATTTCAGATTGTGTTCTGAGCGGATCGTACCACGTACCACAATCCCTTGGTCTATTTCCCCATCCTCCTCGAGCAATCATTTTAATAGCCTGGATGCCTATATCCTTATCCTGACATACTGAAAGCAGATGTTCAGCCTCATACCTATATTGTGGTGAGCGATACATTGAGGCGTTAACTGGAAACATAACGGTATCGAAGTCAAAGCGTTTTAAAGCCTCTAGTTGTGTTTGAGGAGCCTGTGGCCCGTGTCCAGTGATACCCAGCCATTTAGATATTCCTTGTTCTCTCATTTCAATTAGTGCTTGGAGAGCACCATTTTCTGATGTGACTCTATCAAGAGTCTCTATATCTAGTATTGCATGTAACTGGAAGAGTTCAAAGGCATCAATATTCATCCGATTCATTGCAGATTCAATGTCTCTCCAAGCTTCGTCTCTGGTCCGTTTGGCGGTTTTACATCCGATGAACATTCTCCTTTTAAGCTTAGGCATCCACGAGGCTAATCTTTCCATTGAATTAGAATATCCTGGAGCTATGTCAAGATGATTCACTTTGTGGTCTAGGCACATTTGGATGGCAATATCTGCTTCGTCTTGAGTTAATTTACCTATAGCAAAAGCTCCAAAACTTACGATACTGCTTTCATGTTCAGTTCGACCTAATCTTCGAGTTTCCATATAAAAAACTATGACCTCACATTTAGTAGTTTGTTCATAATACGGCAAATTCGTCTAATTATAATCCCAATAAAAGAGATAATATCTTTCATGTGGCCTATATTCACCAACAGAGCTGCAGTCGCCAAATCTTTCAGCTCTCCTTTTGTTAAGTCGGCATCACAGTGTAATATATCGAATACTGGTATATTACAACAGGTGATTAAACAAATTACTTTGTAATTACGAGAACTTTCCTGATAATTATTAAGCTAT
>CAUZEB010000058.1:0-10158 GCA_963578655.1 Dehalococcoidia bacterium
GTGGTGGAGGAGAATCAGCAAACAAGGCAATCAAAATAATTGAGGATTTGACTCGTGAAATAGAGCAAGGAAATATATACACAGGGAAAGTCGTCAGATTGATGGACTTTGGCGCATTTGTTGAAATATTGCCGGGTAGAGATGGTTTGGTTCATATTAGCGAACTCTCGGATCACCATGTGCGCAGTGTTGAAGATGAAGTAGAAGTCGGGGATGAAATAACGGTTATAGTGACTGAGATAGACAACCTAGGACGAATCAACTTGTCACGCCGCGCACTTTTGTCAGACGGTGACACTGCATCAACGAAAGGACATGATAAAGAATCACGAGATGACGTCATTCGGCAAAATGAAACGAGAAATTCTCGCTCTAGACCACAACGAGGACCTAGGCCATCTTTTGGAAATAGACCTGCACATAGACAAGGACCAAGGCGTGATGGCGGTAGGCGCTAAGTTGCTCTGTGGAAATGCCAAAATAGCTAGAGAGACTCGGATTGGTGAATATATTAATCGCTTAATTAAATTAATGAAAGTGCTGTTTAGGATAGATGGCAATTAATGGTGGCGACATGGAGAATGACTTGATACGAGTGGCCGTCCAAGGAGCCTTAGGGAAAATGGGTATGCAAACTTTGAAGGCTGTAAACAATAGTCCTAATATGAAACTAGTAGGAGCGGTCACTAGGCAAGATTCAGATCAATTAGCAAGTACTTTTCGTGATTTGCCCGTATGTACATCTTTAACTGAGTTAATAAAAGATATTAATGTGGTAGTTGATTTTACCAATTCAGCGGGAGCAATGTCAGCTATCCGGGTATCGGCGATTAATCATGTCAATATCGTTACGGGTTCTACAGGTTTGTCAAAGACAGACTTAGAAGAGGCAAATAGATTGGCTGAGGAGTATGGTGTAGGTATCATCGTGGCTCCAAATTTTGCAATAGGGGCTGTTTTAATGATCCATTTGGCCAGAAAGGTGGCACGTTTTTTTGACTATGCTGAATTGAATGAAGTTCACCATGAAGCTAAAATAGACGCTCCTTCAGGGACCGCTTTATCTATAGCGGAAGCAGTAGCTTCAGGTAAAGGGAAGGATTTCAAATCCGTCAAGGCAGAAAAAGAAACATTGCCTGGCACCAGAGGAGGTACTCTACATGGTATAAGTATCCATAGTGGAAGATTACCGGGAAGGGTAGCTCATCATGAATTAGTTTTCGGTTCTTCTGGTCAGACGTTAACAATTCGGCACGATTCAATTAACAGAGAAAGTTTTATGCCAGGTGTTTTGTTGGCCATTGAAGCTGTTACGGACTCTGACGGATTGACAGTCGGACTAGAAAATATACTGGAATTATAGAAACCTTCAGCAAACCTCATTCTCAGTCCTCAATGGCCTTCGGCCTCTCCAGTTAACGCGCTATGAATGTACTCCTATATCCAGCAAGTTGAACCAAGCATACCTCAAAGTCAGTCCACATTTAAAAGCGTCTGCCTATATCCAGCATAGTTAAAATTCCTTATGTTTGGCAAGCCAACTAAGAATACGTTCGAACTCAGGGGTAACTTCGGGGAGTTTTCTTTCCACATATGAAAAAGCATGGTCCAAGCCTGCGACTACTGAAAGAGTTGTGGGTACGTTTTCCCGAGTTAGGGCCTTGGTCATGTTCAAAGAGTGACCAAGTAACGAGTCTTCGTCTCCGCATGAAAGATACGTGGGCGGGAATTTGTCTAAGTTAGGAGCATAAATAGGGCTTACTAAAGGATTGTAGTGTTGTTTAAGAAAGTGTGGACCCAAATATGCCTGATTCCAATTTATTTCCACATTACCGGCATTTGAGCCTGGTTCTCTTGTAGCCAATGGAAAATCGAACACTCCATAAAACAACAAAGCTGCCGCGAATTTCACTGGTACATCACCCAATCCACCATCGTCCATGTTATATCTGGTATCTGTTAGTGCTATTATGGTTGCAGCCGATAAATTTGCGCCCGCTGAGTCTCCTGCTATGAAAAGTCTGGCCCCGTTTCCATTAAATCTTTGAGCGTTTACCGAAGCCCACCTGGCCGCATAAACACACTCTTCTACAGCCTTTGGATAGGGTCTTTCGGGCGCTAGGCTATAATTTAGATTGATTACGGTGAAGCCACGTTCTGCTATTCTAATTGCAGGTGCTCTAACTCTCTCGGCACTTCCAACACACCATCCACCACCGTGAAGATATAAGAATACGGGGAATGGACCTTTGCCTTTGGGGACATAGACTTCAGCTGTCAACATAAAATCCTGTCGCTCCCAAATAATAATATTTTCGTGGATTTGTGACATTTCTGGAAGATTTTCATTAGCTTCAGGATCGTGAATTCTGGAGCGTTGAGGTGCGATTTCAGATATGGATTTTGCTGGTATTGCTTTCACAGAGCGTCCAGCCAATAGAGAAATCCAGTTGTCGTTGTTTGGATGTGGCATAATCAAACTCCCTTAATGGAATATACTTACAATTGATAGTTTCTCAATGAACATGTCATATCAGCATATTACTAATCGTTTGTATGTAGGTCAACTATTAATTAATTGGTGTATGATATGTTGATACTCAGCTATATTTTGGGTGAATTCAAGTGTATCCCAAAAAGAATTCTATTAGATTCATCATAGGTAAATAGAGGAGAGCATAAAGTATAATTATAAAAATAGTAATTTAGAGTATCCATACGGGAATAATTTAAATGGCGTAAAAATATTCGGTTTCTATGGTAATCGAGTGTGAATTTATTTTTAGTTAGAGTTTATCATTTTCCTCGTCCAATAATCTGGAGGCACAAAATTGGAATCATGCAGAATAGCAATAATAGGCGCCACAGGGGCCGTTGGGGTAAAATTTATAGAATTACTAGATACCAGGGAGTTTCCCACTAGTTCCATCCGTGTATGTGCCTCCGAAAGATCGTATGGTAATAAAATCTGGGTGCGTGGTGAGGAATTAACGATTGAGGAACCTACAGCTAAATTATTTAGTGAAGTAGACATAGTCTTTATCTCAGCTAATGGGGATGTTAGTAGAGAATTAGCACCTAAAGCTGTTCGGAATGGAGCACTTGTTATCGACGATTCATCCGCTTTTAGAATGAATGATAACGTTCCTTTGGTAGTTCCGGAGGTTAATATAGAAGATTTGGAAAGCCACGACGGTATTATTTCGATTCCCAACTGTTCCACAACTCCCCTGGTCATGATTCTTAAAGCTTTGAACGATGTGAACCCAGTTAAGAGGGTTGTAGTAGACACATTTCAATCCGTTTCAGGCACTGGAAAGGCGGCAGTCAATGAGTTAAGACGTCAATCCGAACAGATTTTAAATTATGACGATATTGAATCATTTGAATACCCACATCAGATCGCCTTCAATGTCTTACCTCATATTGAACCATTTCTAGACAATGGCTACACGAGAGAAGAAATGAAAATGCGAGATGAGGCCCGTAAAATACTTCACCTTCCCGACTTGGCCGTATCGGCTACGTGCGTCAGGGTACCTGTAATGGTTAGTCATAGTGAAGCAGTGCATATTGAGTTTACCAATGCTATTGACGTAGAAACGGTTAGAGAACGTCTAGATCATTTCCCTGGCATTCTATTATTGGATGACCCCGCCTCAAACCTATATCCTATGCCTATTGAGGCCGAAGGTCTAGACGAAGTTCTGGTTGGTCGGATCAGGAAGGATATATCACATCCCAATGGTATCGCAATGTGGCTATCATCCGATAATTTGCGTAAAGGCGCTGCTGTAAATGCGCTACAAATTGCTGAAGAAATTTTAATTAGAGATTTGATTACTAATTAAGATCTGGTACACTTTCACAAGGATTGTTATTTTGCTCTCATGATTGAAACAGGAGGAGTTTTATGACAGAGATAGGACGGCTTATAACAGCAATGATAACCCCTTTTGATGATGAGGGTAATGTGAACTATGAAGAGGCACAAAGATTGGCAATATCTCTAGTTAAGGCTGGTTGCGATGGCTTTGTAATTACTGGCACGACAGGAGAATCTCCTACCTTGTCAACCGATGAAAAACTGAGATTATATTCGGAGATAAAACAAGTGGTGGGAGATCAAGCATCCGTGGTGGCTGGCACAACAGATAATAATACCAGGGAAAGCATAGAATTAAGCAAGGAAGCCGAAAGCCTGGGTGTAGATGGGCTTTTACTTACTGTTCCATCATATAATAAACCGCCCCAAGATGGTCTGTACGAACATTTTAAATCGATAGCTGAAAGTGTACATATCCCTTGTGTCTTGTATAACGTTCCGAGTCGAACCAGTTTAAACATGACATCGACTACTACGGTGCGCCTCAGCAGTATTGATAATATTATAGGAGTGAAAGAAGCTAGTAGTGATCCAGTGCAAATTGCACATATAATTCGCGACACCTCAGATGAATTTAAAGTTTGGAGTGGGAATGATGACGAGACATTCCCAATTATGTGTATGGGTGGCTATGGTGTTGTCAGCGTGGCTTCTCACATTATTTGTAGTCAAATAAAATCTATGATGGGCATGGTACTAGAAGGTGATTTAGAAAAGGCGGGTGCCGAGCATTTGCGACTTATGGATATGTTCAAAGGGATGTTCATAGTTACCAACCCTATACCGGTAAAATATGCTGTTGGGAAAGCGGGATTTAATGTGGGTGAACCAAGGTTGCCATTAGTACCACCTGATGAGAATACCGCAAGAATAATTGATGAATTGATGAAAAGATACATGACAGATTTACCTGCCATCGATATTTCATAAAATCATGCACTGCGGATTGCCAAGAGACATGAGTTATCTGTTCAGACTTGAATTGTCTGTAACCTATTTTATGCTATGTATCATAGGAGTGACCTCTATGGTCTCGTGACGATGTGGCCCAGTGGATATTAGATTGATCGGGCAGCCGATGAGTTCTTGTAATCTATCGACATATGATTTAGCTTCCTTGGGAAGATCACTTAACTTGGTCAAACTTGCGGTTGGTATGTCCCAACCATTGTGTTCTTCATAGATTGGCTTGCATCTCGCTAATTCTGCTGTTCCTCCTGGGAAGTCTTGTACGATTTTCCCGTCTAGTTCGTATCCCGTGCATATTTTTACTTTGTTAAAGCCATCTAACACATCTAACCTCGTTAATATGGCCGATGTATAGCCGTTAATCCTCGTACTGAAGCGGGCTGCTACGGCATCGAACCACCCTACCCGCCTAGGTCGACCGGTGGTTGTCCCGAATTCTTGTGCTAGTTCTCTGATAGTCTCACCGGTGTTGTCGCTCAGTTCTGTTGGGAATGGCCCTGTACCTACTCTCGTACAATACGCCTTAAAAACACCCATAATTTCTGTTATATGACGTGGATGGATTCCCAGCCCTGTGCATGCACCGCCTATGGTGGAATTAGACGAAGTTACGTATGGGTATGTGCCGTGGTCAAGATCTAAAAGTGCTCCTTGTGCGCCCTCAAGGAGCACATGTTCTCCTGAGTCAAGAGCATCTTGAACCGTTTTCTCTACCGACCCTATAAAAGGACCTAACGCTCGTTTCCAATACTCGCACTTGTCAAGAACAGTATCTAGACTTATTGCAGAGCCACCGTATACTTTAGTTATGACGGCGTTAACATATTGCAGTACGTTTTCAAGTCTAGGTATAAGACTGTCTGTATCGAGTATGTCCGCTGCTCTTATCCCTGTTCTTGCAGCTTTGTCGCTATATGCAGGGCCTATCCCCTTGCCTGTGGTTCCAAGGGCTCTTTTACCTTTTGATTTTTCTATCAGTGAGTCTAGCAAGACATGGTAAGGCATAACAATGTGAGCCCGTTCGCTGACTAAAAGACGACTGGATATATCAATACCTCTATCTTTTAAGGCAAAGATCTCATTCAATAACACATCAGGGTCAACCACGGTCCCGTTACCGATTACGCTTTTGGACTCAGGCCAAAAGATACCAGAAGGTACAAGATGAAGGGAGAATTTCCCTTCATCGTTCAATACGGTGTGCCCAGCGTTGTTTCCCCCTGAAAAGCGGGCTACAATACTGGCATCTCTAGAGAGAAAGTCTACAATCTTTCCCTTGCCTTCATCACCCCATTGTGCGCCTAAGACAGCGTAGGCTGGCATATCAAGTACCCTCTTTGAGGTATATATAGTATACCCCACCTTTTGGCCCAGGAGAGTATAGCAGATGATAATAAGATTGGGAAGTCCCCTAAATATTGTTATGAAGATTTCAAGTTGGCAATGAGGCTGGAACGTAAGTCCATTTTAGACAAGAGTCTGTTGCTGTGGATTCTCGCTCGTTTCAGTAGTTTCTCTTTGTTCATGTGATATAGAACCAGGATTACTGGGGCGAGAGTTAGAACTTCTTCGTCTTGAATTGTCACCGGGTCTAGAAAGGTTTCTGCTTTTAGTTTTTTTGCGAGTCCACAGACCCTTGAAGTATGTTGGCGAGAAATACTCCCTGTCGTCTGCTATATTTGCTAGGTCAGTCGATAAGTTTGACGGGAAAGCCGCTAGCTCAACGTGTTTACCTGTGTCTTTAACAGCTTTGACAGCGTAAGCAAAGTCTCCGTCACCACTAACTAGTATGGCTACGTCGTAAAGATCACTCCACGCAAGTTTTAGTAGATCCGTGGCTAACATAATATCTATGCCCTTTTCAACCGCTGTATCGCCCCTAATTTTGGATTGTCCTAACCGTACTTCTAAATATGGGGTACTGTATAATGCGCTTAGGAATTTTTGCTGATCCAAGTAGGCTTGGGCATTACGTTCTGCATCTCTCAGCACATTGTAGTAGTATGTGCGATATATTTTACGACCTTTGCTAAGCTTTTTGGAGAAAGCTGCAAAATCTAAGTCAAATCTCTTGCAATTTTCCTCTAGGCTATGATATAGGTTGCTTCCATCTATGAAGATAGCAACGCGTTGTTCACTGGTGTTTGTCGTTTGATTTTGTGCATTTAAAGTCATTAAGTTTAAACTTCCCTGTTTGAAATTATTTTAATTTAAGCCATATAATTGAAACCAAGTTCTCCTTCCAATTCCCATAGTGAAAGATCTACCGCGTGAATTATTTCGTCCACTTCGCTCTGCGTGATGCATAAGGGCGGTCCAATTTGTATAACGTTAGTGCTCATACGTAGAATTAGTCCGTGAGATCTAAATTTTTCGTTTAGACGACCTGGTATGTTCACTGTAACATCGTATGGTTTTTTGGTTATTCTATCTTCGACTAGTTCAACTGCGACCATTAGTCCCAAACCTCTCACGTCTCCGATTATAGGGTGGTCTATTTGTAAACCTTGCAATTGATCTTTTAGATACTTCCCTACTACTTCAGCATTTCCTACTAGATCTTCGGTTTCCATTATTTCAATATTCTTCAGAGATGCTGCAGCTGCTACGGGATGACCAGCAAAAGTCAAGGAATGACGGAGATAATTACCTTCGCCTCCAAAATAGTCTGCTATCTCTTTTTTCACTATAGTTGCTGCTAGTGGTAAGTAGCTGCTTACAATGCCTTTAGCGACTACCATAATATCTGGAACAATGTTCCAATGTTCGATGGCGAACATCTTTCCTGTTCGACCAAAACCACTTATTACCTCATCGTCTATTAATAATATGCCATATTTATCACATATGTCTCTTAGCATCGGCCAATATTCATCGCCCGGTACCGCGGCTCCCATAGGATTGGAGACCGGTTCTGCAATCACAGCCGCTATGGTTTTAGGATTATGGAAAAGGATAAGATCCTCTATTGCTTGGGCGCATCTTATTGCACATTCCGAAGAGGAAGAGCCGGCAAGTTCACATCGATAAGGAAGCGGTTGAGGAGCGTGCAGCGTACCGGGATAGATAGGCTCCCAATCTGCGCGCGGTTGAGCTGCCATGGATCCCAACCATAGAACCCCACCAGTTGTACCGTGGTATGATCCTTTCCTACTTATAATTTTATACCTGCCATGTTCACCGCGTCTCTTGTGATAAGCTCTGGCTATTTTGAGAGCCGTTTCTGTGGCTTCTGATCCTCCGCTGACTGGAAATACGCGGCTTAAACTACCAGGAGTAATTTCTGCTAGTTTCTTCGCTAGTTTAATAGTAGGGGCGGTTGTAGTACCGTTGGAAAAATAGGTTAATTTCAGCATTTGCTCATATGCGGCATTAGCGATCTCTTCTCGACCATAGCCCACATTAACAGAATTGTACCCGCCGTTCACGTCTATCCAGGTTTTTCCCTCAGAATCCGTGACTTTAGTACCCTTCCCTTCTACAATGATTGAGGGATTACCTTGCTCGGACATTTGAGTCCAATCTAGGTTGTGCATCCAGAGATATCTTAGAGCCGACTCTTTAAGAGAATCACTTTCAATAGCGCTTGTCATAACTTCTATCCTTGTGCAAGCCTTACTTCACGATAGTGTCTTCTTAAACATGATCATCATGTTTAGTGTATCCTCCCTTGATAACTAGTACAAGCCATAGTGGTATATACAGTTTCTAGAAATAGAACTAAACTGTTATAGATTGACTTGTGTCATAGAATGTGAACATGTTCTATTTTGCCGATTCGAATGTTCAACGCGTGAGTTAGGTATAGCGGACTATTTATAACATCTTTGGCTATTACCTATTATATTCTGAATAAGTCATTAGGAGACTCGTATGAAATTTGGAACAATTATGTTCCCTGTAAGCCATAATCCTGAACGTGACGGAATTGTTATAGATAATGCTCTTAAAGAGATAGAATTAATGGAACATTTAGATTTCGATGCAGTATGGCTGACTGAACATCATTTTGACGGGGCGTCTGCATATGCCGATCCCGTGGTATTTGCAGCTGCCGTTGCTTCTCTCACGAGTAAGATAAAAATCGGATTCGCTGTGCTCGAATTGGCTTTCCATCATCCTGTTCGTTTAGCTGCGCAAACAGCACTTCTAGATAATTTAAGTAAAGGGCGCCTTATTGTTGGTTTAGGAAGAGGTTCGGCATTCAATCACTACGAATACATCGGATTCGGTCTCACAATGGAAGAAGGATTAGAAAGGTTGCCCGAAGCCGAAGATTTATTGATAAAGGCTTGGACCACTAAAGACCTGCAATACGAAGGAAAATTTTGGAAAGTTGCTTTTCCTGAGCTTCGTCCAAAACCCTTTCAGAAGCCTCACCCACCCTTGGTGAGGGCATGCATAAGTGAAAAGTCTACAGTTGAGATGGCTAGAATTGGTCGGCCAATTCTTCTAGGAGGTGTGGATGTAGAGGTAGCTCGAAGTCGCCTAGCAGTTTATGAGAGCACCATGAAAGAGGTAGGATTTGGTCATAATATAATAGAAGACACTCTTGATAAAACGTGGATATCTAAGAATCTGTTTGTGGGTGAAAGTTATTCACACGCACGGGAGATCGCGGAAGCAGGCTTTGTAAGAGAACGCAAGCATTTCCGTGAAGCAAGAGAACTTTACAATCCTGGTGGATTTCCGGTTCAAGAGCCTAACAAACCGCCCCCAGCTAGTGAGGACTTTGATAAGTCCTTCATTATTGGCACGGACAGCCAAGTTGCAGATCAGATTGCTGAAATGAGAGATATAGGAGCCCGAAATCTAATGTTTAAAATCAATATAGGGGAACTGGACACAACAGATGTCCAGTCCTCCATGCGTCTGTTCTCGCAAAAAGTGATGCCATTATTTAAAGATGTATATGACACCTAGGATGTCAGGAATATTACCTCAAAACTTCAATCGCAATATTATCTAAAGTTTTCTTAGTTTCTATTTCATCTGCAGTGGGCAAACGTATTGTAACTCCGTTTGCTCCTGCTTTTGCAAATTGATTGATCAAATCACCATCAGCTTCCTGGCCAAATACAATTATCTGAATCGACTCTGGATCCCGATTTGCCTCAGCTGCGAGCTCATTTAATCTAATACGGCCTTTGCGAACATCCTCTGGCGTTACTCTGTTTGGTAACCAACCATCACCATATTCAATAACTCTTCTGAAAACGTTTTTGGCCATGCCTCCTAAAAAGACAGGAGGATGAGGCCGCTGTACGGATCTAGGGAAGGAATATACTGGTGGAAAATCGTAA
>CAUZEB010000059.1:0-10019 GCA_963578655.1 Dehalococcoidia bacterium
ATCCATTGCGTCAACTTTATTAAGAGCAACCACAATGGCTGGGACTTCAACTTGACGTGCTAAAAGGATATGCTCTCTGGTTTGAGGCATAGGACCATCTGGAGCACTAACAACCAAAATAGCCCCGTCCATTTGAGCCGCTCCTGTTATCATATTTTTTATGTAGTCGGCGTGTCCTGGACAATCCACATGAGCATAATGACGCAACTCAGTTTCATATTCGACGTGCTGGATGGCAATAGTAACACCTCTGGCCTTTTCTTCAGGAGCATTATCAATCGTATCGAAAGCCCTGAAATTAGCAAGCCCAGCCGCTCCTAAAACTTTCGTGATAGCAGCGGTCAAAGTTGTCTTACCATGATCGACATGACCAATAGTCCCTACATTAAGATGGGGCTTCGTACGTTCGAACTTTTGTTTCGCCATTATATTCTCCTCCGATATGTGAAGCCCACAAGCAGACTTGAACTGCTGACCTCGTTCTTACCAAGAACGCGCTCTACCTACTGAGCTATGTGGGCAATTTAAATATTTTTATTCGTTATTCATCCCCTAACAAATAATTCCTGGTGGAGGGGGTAGGATTCGAACCTACGTAGCCCTTCCGGGCGCCAGATTTACAGTCTGGTGGTATTAACCACTCACCCACCCCTCCTTGAGAAAGTCCACTAATATTCAAGTATACCAGTGTATTCAACCCAAGGCCAGTTCCTAAATGAACTACAACTTCAGCCTAATACAAGAATGTAAGCCCCAGAGGGGACTCGAACCCACTAACCTGCCGATTACAAGTCGGCTGCGCTTCCTGTTGCGCCACTGGGGCCTGTCCGCCCTTCCAGAAAAGACGAATTCCAGACATTTAGTCCCAATTAAAAGGAGGCTAGCTGCCTTAAATTGTGACTACTAGCCTACTCACGACTAAGACATTCTACAAAAGGCTTCAGCCATGGTCAACTATTCCATTGACCTTGAAAACAGCATTTTCAGACCATACTGATGTCTATTAGCAATTGGTTTCAACTCTGCATGCTAAATGGACGGTCTATTCAATAAGTCAGAGTTGTTCGTCAGCTTCCTGCTGAATGCGGCGAAACACTTCCTGAAGCGGTATTTCCATGCTAAGTGCTATCTCTTTACAATCTTCGTATTCAGGAGACGCGCTTATACGCCGACCTTGTAAATTCTTGAGTTTAATTCTTACTTTCCCCAATGTGGAGTCGAATTGTACCTCTTCCCTATCTGCTTCATACCTAGTAAATGGCCGTACTCGCACACCCAAAGTAGAGGTCTCTTTCAAAATCAAGGTGGTAGCAACTGCTTCGGATGCAATAGAGACTATGGCACTGACCATCGTAGCCGGTCGATTTTTCTTCATTTGAATAGGAGTGAACCAGACATCTTTCGCTCCTAATGCAAAGAGTCGTTCTTGAAGATATCCCAGTAATTCACCACTCATGTCGTCGATATTAGTTTCGAGTATCAGGAGATTATCTCGGGTATGATCGCTAGATCTCTCTCCCAGATACATTCTAATAGTATTAGGGTACTCTTTCGGATTTCGTGAGCCTAAACCATATCCTATCTTATAAACAGACATATTAGGTTTCCCAAAGGTCGCTAAGGAAGTCAAAATGGCTGCACCAGTGGGTGTTGTCATTTCTCCAGTGTTTGGCATATCGCCTGGTGTGGCTGAAACAGGGGCGTTGGCCATTTCAAATAACGCCAGTGTTGCCGGTGTTGGCACGGGTAAATATCCGTGGTCAGTTTTAACGAATCCTGAACCGGCGGCAAGTGGAGAGCAAAACACTTGATCAATCCCTAACATTTCAAGACCAATTACTGAGCCAACAACATCCACTAATGTGTCAACTTCACCTAGTTCATGCAAGGTTACTTGTTCAATGGAGGAACCATGCACCTTTGCTTCAGCATGCGCTAAATTCTCAAATATCTTTACAGATTTATCGATAACTGACTTAGAAAGGTTACTGGTCTTTATGGTATCTAAAAATTCCGGTATTCCTCTACGTCTCCGTCCAACATCGTCTTGGTTCACCAGAACCAGTGTGCCTGAAATTCCTCCACGACAGGCATTCGTAGAAGATATAGAATATCCCAGTACACTTAGACTGCTAAGTGCATTCCGCAATCCATCTACGGAAACTCCAGCATTAACCAGAGCTCCTAAAATCATATCCCCACTGGCGCCACAAATACAGTCGAAGTAAGCTACTTTCAGGATCCCACCTCCTATACGATACTACATCGGTTTTTATTATTTAATAAACTCCAATGCTCCGACTAAAGTATTAGCATTAATGATTTGTAGCTCGTTATTCGAAAATTTAGAGTTGCCAATTGCACCGGGTACCAAACATTGTTTTAAACCAAGTCTCTTTACTTCATCAATCCTTCTTTCCAAATGAAAAACTCTGCGGATTTCACCATTTAATCCTAATTCACCAATAACCGCCATTCCTAACCCAATGGGACTTCCTATAATATTAGATGCAATGGCCAAAGCCATACCCAAGTCTGCGGCGGGTTCTGTAATTTTAAACCCACCGGTAACGTTAACTACAATATCTTGATTATTTAAATTAATACCCGCTCTCTTGCTCAATATAGCGCAGACCAAATGCAATCTACTTAAATCAATTCCCGTACTGATCCGTCTAGCGTTAGGCATAAATGAAGGAGAAGTTAAAGCCTGGATCTCCAACAACATTGGTCTATTCCCTTCCATAACACAAACAATAGTGGAGCCAATGGAGTCCTTTCTCCGTTCATCAATAAAGGATCTAGACGGGTCTTCTAAATCTACAATGCCTGTATCAGTCATTTCACACATGCCGATTTCTTCGGTTGATCCGAAACGATTTTTCACAGGTCTAAGCATCCGCCAAGAATTTATTAGATCTCCTTCCATATTAATAACCACATCCACTATATGTTCTAATGATTTTGGGCCAGCGACATCTCCATCTTTAGTAACGTGACCAGTAAGAATAACAGAAACATCATTATCTTTCGCCCATATCATCATTTTCCTAGTACATTCCCTAATCTGTGTTAAGCTCCCGACACCTGCATGTAAACTTCTATCGAACATAGTTTGAATAGAATCAACAACAACAATAGAGGGTTGAAATTTACCCAGTGTGCTAAATACTCTTTCTAAATCGGTACATTGTAGTACATATAAATTATCTCCAGACAAGCCTAGTCGTACCGACCGAATCTTGATCTGTGAGGTAGATTCTTCACCTGCTATATAAATAGACGGATTCTTGGCTGTCGCTCTCTCCATTGCTAGCTTTAATAACAATGTAGACTTACCTATCCCTGGAGCACCTGATATAAGAATTAGGGAGCCCGGAACAATACCACCACCAAGAACTCTATTCAATTCTTTCGAGGACGTTTTACTTCTATATATACCTTGGCTAGAAATGCCGGATAGTTCATGAGGTTTGCTGTCCGCATAGTCTAGCCACCCTATAGCCTGGTTTTGCTGGGTTGGTCTGGGCTTCGACGTCTCGATGAGAGTATTCCATTGAGTACAGGAAGGGCATCTACCTTCCCACTTCATTGCAGTGTAATTACAAGATTCGCAAACATAGACTGTTGATTGTTTTGAACTACGCATATTTAGTTCGGGTCCTGGTGTGATTTAACTATAACTACGGTACCGATCAAGACTGTGATGGTTTCATAAAGAGATATTAAAATCTCGCTGGCAGAACTCATGAATTGGCACGGCGCAGATCATCATTACAAGGGCAGTTAGCAGGCAATCGTGTTTATACTTATAAGATAAGTCTCACATACACTCTTATGTTACTGCAACTGGTGATTGAGACCTGATCACAATCTCGTCAGCTACCATATCCACAACAGCGGTATCTGCAGGTTTTAAGGTTCCTGCTAGTATTTCATCGGATAGCTTATCTTCAATAGTGTCTTGTATTAGCCTTCGCAGAGGTCGGGCACCGAAAGTGGGGTCATAACCCTTTTCTGACAACCAATTCTTGGCTTCGTCTGTGACTTCTAGTGATATAGCTTTCTCAATTAGATTGGCTGATACCTCTCTCAACATTAAGTCGACTATCTGAAGCATATGTCCCTGGCTTAATGCATGGAAAACAACGGTGCCATCTATGCGATTCAAAAACTCCGGACGGAAAAAGCGTTTAACCTCATCCATAACATTATTTTTCATACGGTCATAGGCATCTTGCTCCGACCGTGTGCCAACCCCACTGCGCGTGAATCCTATTGTGCGATCTTGACGTATGAGATCTGAGCCTATATTGCTAGTCATCACTATTAACGTGTTACGAAAATCAACCTTTCGTCCCTTAGCATCGGTCAAATGGCCATCATCAAAGATCTGCAGTAGAATATTGAAAACATCTGGATGCGCCTTCTCTATTTCATCAAGTAATATTACACAATAAGATTTTCGTCTCACGGCTTCTGTCAATTGACCACCCTCGTCATATCCTATATACCCCGGAGGAGCTCCGACTAGACGAGCAACCGCATGGCGCTCCATGTATTCAGACATATCCAAACGTATCACAGAGTCTTCGCTACCAAACAAAAATTCCGCCAATTTCTGAACTGCATATGTCTTACCGACACCCGTGGGTCCAAGGGAAATAAACACACCCGTGGGACGTTTCTGGTTCTTCAATCCAGCTCTAGCACGCCGAACTGCCTTTGATAGCATCGTAATAGCCTCGTCTTGTCCTATCACCGATTCATGTAAAACTTCTTCCATATGGACGAGTCGTTCAGTCTCTTCTGAGGCTAAACGTGTTACCGGTATGCCTGTCCACATACTTACCACTTCTGCAATATTTTCATCGCTGACAATGGGTGTCTCTTTCCCGATTTCTTCCTGCCAATTCTTCTCAAGTTCACTAACTTGACCAGACAGACTTATCTCTCTATCTCTTAACTCTGCAGCGTGCTCGTATTGTCTGCTAGATATCGCTTCGTCTTTCTCTTTTCGGAGATTATCTAACGTCTTAGTTGCTTCTTTAATTGAACTAGGAGCGGTACTAAAATCAATGCGTACTCGAGATGAAGCTTCATCTATTAAATCTATAGCCTTATCGGGCAAAAATCTATCCGCTATAAATCTCGAAGCGAGATGAGCTGCAGATATCAATGCATCGTCCGATATCTCCAGCTGATGGTGTTCTTCGTATCGACCTTTAACACCTCTCAATATATCAACTGTCTCATCCACTGAAGGCTCTTCAACTCTTACAGGCTGAAACCTGCGTTCTAAGGCAGGATCTCTCTCAACATATTTTCGGTAGTCATCTAAGGTCGTAGCCCCGATTGTCTGCAATTCGCCTCGCGCCAAAGAGGGTTTGAGTATATTAGCTGCATCAACTGCACCTTCAGCTGCACCCGCCCCAACCATGGTGTGTATTTCGTCAATAAATAACACGCAGTTACGGGAACTCCGTACTTCTTCAACAACCTTTTTCAGGCGCTCCTCAAATTCACCCCGGTATTTGGTGCCAGCAACCAGGGAACCCATATCTAAAGTGACGAGTCTTTTACCTTGAAGAGTGCCCGGAATATCATTATCTGCGATCCGTTGAGCTAAAGCTTCAACAATCGCCGTCTTACCTACTCCAGGCTCTCCTACCAAAACAGGATTGTTTTTTGTACGGCGACTAAGAATTTGAATTACTCTCTGGATTTCCTTTTCCCGGCCCACGGTCGGATCTAACTTGCCAGATTTGGCAGCTTCTGTAAGATCGACACCAAGTTGATCCAGTGTAGGCGTGCGAGTAGAAGAAGATTTAGGCCCAGATCCACTTTGAGCTGGATGGACCGTTTGTGTGAGTATTCGGCTTGTCTCGGATCTGATTTTATCAAGATTAACACCAAGGCTTTCTAATACTCCAGCTGCGACACCTTCACCCTCTCTCATAAGTCCTATTAAGAGATGTTCGGTACCTATATAGTGATGATTTAATCTACGTGCCTCGTCCACCGCTAATTCAATAACTTTCTTTGCCCTGGGAGTAAGGCCGATTTCTCCCGGGGTGGGCCTATCTCCACGCCCAATGATAAATTCCACCGCTGACCTTACTTTGCTTAACTCAATCCCCAGATTAGAAAGAGCCCTTGCTGCAACACCTTCAGTTTCCCTAACCAAACCTAACAATATATGTTCAGTACCAATGTAATTATGATTAAATCGCTGTGCTTCCTCCTGTGCTAGGGAGAGCACTCTGCGGGCTCTTTCAGAGAATTTCTCGAATCTACTTGCCATTATCATCTCCTAGGGAGAATTATGATACCCGTTATGCTATTCAAACAGTTCTTCGCCCACTTCCTCTACAACTTGCTTTAAACTGAGTCCTAAACGCCTCCGCTCAGGCTCAATTGTTAAAATCTTCAGTTGTACCTTATCGCCCTCACTTACACTTTCTCTGGGGTGGTTTACAGATTTTGAAGTTAATTCAGAGACATGTATAAGCCCTTCTATAGTCCCTTTATCACCATCCAAACCATCCAATCTTGCAAACGCGCCGAAATCAGTTAATTTTGTCACTGAAGCACCCACAAGATCACCCACCCTATACTTTTCGCTCATGGTTAACCAGGGTTCTGGGTGCAGTCGCTTTATACTAAGGGCAATTTTTTTGTTCTCCGCATCAGCTTTCAGAACATAGACATCTAATTCTTGGCCGACCTTAACTAAATCACTTGGAGATCTAACAGGACTCCATGACATTTCAGAAATATGGATGAGTCCGTCTCCACCGCCTAACTCCACAAAAGCTCCAAAATTACTGATGCCTGTGATCTTCCCTTTCCTCACCTCACCTTCACGAAGCTCTTTTATCAGCTGAGCTCTCCGTTCATCTCTTTTCTCATAGAGAGCTTGTTTTTCAGAAAATATTGCTCTGTTTCGTTCCTTATCTATCTCCAGTATTTTTAACGAAACTACCTTACCGATTTCACTCTCTAAAGAAATTTTATTCGCGTTCTGCTCTTCGATCGGCACATGCCCTTCACCACCATCGGCCCCTGTCAGACCATGAGCGGCACTAAACACTTCTCTCGATACACTTACCAGCTGCGAAATCGGAATGAATCCATGAACTCCATGTACATCGACTATAGCTCCGCCTCTATTGAAAGACAGAATCTTACCTGTGATATCATCTTCTGAATTTTGTAATTTTTCAAGGGTATGCCATCCATGCTCTGAGACAGCTCTGTCTAAGGATAGGATTGCGCCCCTTTCGCCTACTTCTGGTCTTACCACAAAAGTTAATATCGCATCACCAAGCTTCAGTTTACCTCTTTCTTCCGAATCGAGGCTACGCATTTCGCCCGGTGGGATGACACCCTCTGACTTATTTCCTATGTGGACTAATATTCCATCAGGATCAACTCTCATCACAACGCCTTCTACAACATCACCATGTTTCATAGGCGCTTTGAATTCGATTGAATCAAGCAAGGCCCCCATATCCTGAGGCCCATTAGAATCTTGACAAGATGAAAGAGAGCTCACTTTAATTACCACTTCAACGGATGCATTATTGCTTTATCTATTATAGGTAATTTCGTGGAGAGGTGTAAAGTGTACAAATACCTATTTATACGAAATTACCGAAATTCCGACCTAATTGGATAAATTTTCTCAGTTCTCCCGATTATGAGGATGATTAACTTCATGCAAAAAAAAGCCCCCTGGCGGTGACCTATTTTCCCACGTCCTTGCGGGCGCAGTATCGTCGGCGCTGAACCGTTTCACTTCCGTGTTCGGGATGGGGACGGGTGGTACCGGCTCGCTAGAACTACCAGAGGAAATTTTTAACTTAAAGTTACGCTGTCAACCATTAAGATCATTCAGCCACATAAGTATATTAAATCTTCCGAATAGTGTCAATGTGAATTCATAAAATAAAATATGTTTTTAAAGTTATTACAGTTACGAGAATATCTTGACGGAATCAATCACACGATGCTACTCTCTTTAATGACCTATGTGTCCTTGGATATTTAAACGATCAATCGAACATAGGATATTTAAACGATCAATCGAACATAATTGGAATGAGAGGTGAATGCCTTGGTTACTACTCCAATCATAGAGGTCACTCCGTTAGCTGCTGCGAAATTAGAAGATGTTGTTAAAAAACAAGGCAAGGAAGACGGAAAAATGCTGAGGGTCATGGTGATGCCAGGGCCAGATGGTAGCGTCCAGTATATGTTGGGTCTTGAGAAAGAAGCAAAGGCGGACGACTTCATCGTAGATACCGAAACTATACAGGTCCTAGTTGATTCAGAAAGTGTGCCCCTTGTGGAGGGATCGCAAATTGACTATGTGGATGGACTTATGAGAAGTGGGTTCGTCATAAGTAATCCTAATTTTCATGCTGGTGGCGGTTGCGGCTGTGGTGGCGGTGGCGGTGGTGGTTGTGGCGGCGGCGGCGAAGGCGGCGGTGGTGGCGGCGGTTGTGGCTGTGGTGGCGGTGGCGGTGGTGGTTGTGGCGGCGGTGGCGGCGGCGGCTGCGGCTGTGGTGGCGGCGGTGGTGGCGGCGGTGGTGGCGAAGGCGGCGGCGGCGGTTGCGGCTGTGGTGGCGGCGGCGAAGGCGGCGGTTGTGGCGAAGGCGGCGGCGGCGGCGGCTGCGGCGGTCATTAAATACTTTAGTAGATTTAATTCATTAGTGGCTTGACTGGCTAGTCAAGCCACTTTGTTTTTATACAGCCTATTACCTAAATTTTAGACTATTCTAATTTCTGATGTCGGCACATTTATTCTAGCAATTTAATACAAGACCATCAAATTCAACATTAAAAAGATTCATGTGAACCATATCTTGGACAGGCACGACTAGACACACACCTATATGGTACGACTTACACTGTGAGTCAAGTAATTCCCATTATTTGCTATAATCAATACATACTCATCGTAAATTTTAGTATGATTGATTAGTGAATTATCTACCGGAACTTATTGTATTTTTAAGTTCAAAGGAGTCTGTCTTGGATCGAATAACTATTATTGGAATGGGCCCGATAGGTACATCAATAGGACTGGCGCTACGTGCAGCTAAACTAAAGAATACCGAAATTGTCGGCACTTCAGCCGAAAAGCGGAATTTATCTTTAGCAAAGGATATGGGAGCTATAGATAAGTCTATTTCCAATTTGCGCTCCTCAGTTGAGGGGGCCAAATTGATTATTCTCGACATTTCTATTACTGAAACACGAGAATTTCTTGACGTACTAGGGTCCATAGCTGACCCAGGTGTGGTAATTACTGATACTTGCTCGACTAAAGTAAGAGTTAACGATTGGGCTAACGAATATCTTCCTGAGGGCAAATATTTTATAGGTGGAAATCCGTTATTAAAGAATACGTTGACCGACATTAACGAAGCATCTGCGACCGCCTTTACCGGTAGTAAATATTGCGTCATCCCCAACGAATCTGCAGACAAACAGGCTGTAAGAACTGTTGTCGGTTTGGTGGAATTATTAGGAGCTGAGCCTCTCTTCTTAGATCCCCACGAACACGACAGTTACGCGACAGCCATGACATATCTACCGATTGTTATGTCATCGGCATTAGTGACGACCACATCAAAGAGCCAAGCGTGGAGAGAGATGCATAAACTAGCTTCATCAGAATTTGGTGACTTTTCAAAATTCGCTGGGAACGATCCACAAGACAACGAGACAGCTTGTTTGTCAAATCCGGAAGCATTAGTTACTTGGATAGACAAGCTGATTCTTGAGTTATATTCATACAGAAACTTAATTAATGACAGAAGCGAAGAGCTTTTGGAACAATTCATTCTAGCCTGGGAAGCTCGAGCAAGATGGCAAGCTAATGCAGTGGTTGAAACTGATGAAACATCCATGCCAAATGCAAGAGAGGCAATGGCTGCCGCGTTTTTAGGAAATAGACTTCTAGATAAATACCGTAACTTGACAGGTAGTGACAAAACAAAGCATGACTG
>CAUZEB010000060.1:0-9995 GCA_963578655.1 Dehalococcoidia bacterium
ATATACCACGTTAGGATCTGATTCAGAGACAGCTATGGCTCCAACCGAAGACGTGTTGAGGAATCCATCAGACACATTCTCCCAATAAGTACCTCCATCTGTCGTCTTCCATATCCCACCGGCGCAAGCTCCAAAATAAAAGGTCATTAAATCGCTAGGATCACCTGTGACAGCCACCACTCGACCACCCCGATAAGGACCTATACATCTCCATTTAAAATTTCGGAATCTCGTATTATCTGGCTCGTTCATCTCCTAAAATAGCCTCCTCTTATGGTGCCGAAATGGGTAGAACATCCAATAAGGAATTTATGTGAATATTTGAGAATTAATGCCTAAAATGGAAAGACGACAAATATCACTCTTTCATATCTCGAAAGCAACTAGCGATTTCAATAACTTTTGAGTACGCATCATCATTCTCTCATATTGAATAGACTCGTAACAACTTAAGTAGAAATAAGCTAATATGAAGGCTGCAATTCTTGACAATTAACGTTGGTTGGTTTACCGTACATCCAAAGTCCTTAAAGCAAGTCTATATTTAATTCTTAGCCAATGTGACCTGGTTACACAATCTAATTCATGTATGCCATGAATTGTGTTAAATGTTGACTACACGATCAGAAGATCGCTTAACTGCCATGAAAGACTCCTTAAGCAATACTGATTCCCTCATCACACCCAGAAAATCTAGGCTATTATACAGTCCCGTAAAATATGATGGCCGATAATCAAGAGCCCCACCCTTAGCTAGCATGTATGCTATGTCGAATAATGAAGGTCTAGAGATTAGAGAGACTAAACGCTGGTACGATTCACAGTATCAATGGAACCTTGATATTCTAAATTGTAATCACTGTATTGAAAGCAACTATTAGAGGAGGCGACCGATGGCTAACAAAGAGGACCTGGCTCTTATGGCACATCTTATGAGAAGAGCTGGCTTTGGAGCAACAAGAACCGAACTAGAAGAACGGGTTGAACGAGGTTACGAAGAGACTGTAGAGGAATTAATAAATTATGAAGCATTCCCCCCTGTTGACAAGTCTCTTTTGTATCGGTACCACCCGATTATGGAGTTGCCAGGGGGCGCCTCTACTCCGGGACAGGCTAATTGGCTCTTCCATATGATAAACACCAAACGCCCGTTAAACGAAAAGATGTGTCTCTTTTGGCATCATGTATTCGCCACCGGCAACTCCAAAGTTGACAACTGCAATCATCTGGTTGAACAGATAGAGATGTTCCGTGATCACGGCATGGGAAATTATCGAGACTTGCTCTTACACCTGGCCCGAAATCCGGCAATGATATTCTGGCTAGACAATAATGAAAATCACAAACACGCCCCCAATGAGAACTGGGGACGTGAGCTATTAGAACTATTCTCTTTGGGAGTTGGGAACTACACTGAGAAGGATGTGTTTGAGTGTTCTCGGGCCTTTACTGGATGGACCATTGGAGCTAAGGTACCAAGATTCCCATACGGACGATTTAATTGGACATTCGAATACCGTCCAGAGGACCATGACTTTACAGAAAAGACCTTCCTTGGACGTACTGGTAATTTTAACGGTGAAGATATTATAAATATTATACTGGACACAGAGGCTTGTCATAAGTTTATTTCGAGACACTTATATAACTTCTTTGTAGCCGATGAACCTCAGGTGCCAGCTTGGAACATCGAAGAACCACGAGATCCCGAAGCAATACGAGTGCTCATGGATAGCTTTGTTGGTTCGAATTTCGAAATGAAGCCTGTTCTACACACACTATTCAACTCAGATTTCTTCAAGGAAGCAATTTACCAGAAAGTGAAAAGTCCTGTTGAAGTTGTAGTGGGCACACTAAGATTAACTAAAGATCTGTCAGGCCCTGATCCACGTATAGAATTAACCGGTAAGCAGCCTGGATACATGGGTCAGGATATTCTAGATCCTCCTAGCGTAGAAGGTTGGTACACAGGAAAGGAATGGATCAACAGTGGCTCGCTAGTGAAACGGGTTAATTTTGTTGCAGATAGGATAGGGAACCTAGAATTACCTGGGGTACAGGATATTGTGAATAGGATCTCGTCCACGGATACAGTGATGACTACAGGGGCTCTTGTAGATCGATGTTTAGACGAGATGGGACCCTTGACCGTATCCGACCTCACGCGAAAAGAGTTAGTAGCTCAGGCTGAAAGCGGCGGACCGGTATCTGTGTCTGAAGATAATAATGGCGTATTCACCCAGCGTGTCGCGGAAATGCTGTCGCTTATAGCAGCGACCAGAGAATACCAGTTTGGTTAAATGCTAAGCATAATTCATTACTAAAAGGAGTCCGCATATGACTACAGCACAGAAGCCTCCAGTAATTGTCGTCTTACAACTCACGGGAGGCAACGATTATTTCAACACAGTAGTTCCCTTCGACGACCCTAACTACTATGACAGTCGTCCAACTCTACAAATATCCCAGGATAAAACTTTGAAAATAGATGACAAACTAGGTTTCCATCCCGCTATGGGACCTATGAAGGAAATCTACGATTCAGGAGACATGGCTGTTATTCATGGCATCGGGTATGCGAATTCTCCCAGGTCTCACTTCAGGTCTATGGATATTTGGCACACCTGCGAGCCTGACACAGTCGGAACTGAAGGATGGCTTGGACGCAGTCTGCGGGACATTGATCCTCAAGGCGAAAATCCGGTGACCGGTGTCAACGTAGGTCAGGCGTTGCCTAGAGCCATGGTTGTTCCTGGAGTTTCCGTCGCATCGGTAGCAGATTTATCTACTTACGGACTCCTCACAGGAATTGAACAAGCAGATCAGCGAACCAAAATGCTCGAAAGATTTGCCAATATGTACGGACCTGCGGTTGGAACTGGGCAAGTTATGGACTATCTAGGTCAAACTGGTATTGACGCATTGTACGGAGCGGACATACTGAAGATGGCACCTGAACGATACTCTTCAAATGTGGAATATGGATCCACACGAATAGCCAAAGCCCTCCGCGATATTTCTATGATCCATCAAGCAGATCTAGGTACTCGCGTCTTCTACACACAGTACGGAAGTTTCGACACTCATGCCGCTCAAGCGGCTACTCATGCTAGCTTGTGGAACGACGTGTCAACAGCAGTTTCAGACTTTTGGGACGATCTCAAGGAAAATAATGCGGATCAAAACGTAGTAATGTTTCTGTTCTCCGAATTCGGTCGTAGGGTAAGGGACAATGGATCCGGGACGGATCATGGAGCTGCTGGTGTTGCCTTCGCCATAGGCCAAAATGTGAAAGGTGGAATGTACAGCGAATACCCAGATACTCGACCTGAAGCATTAGAACAGGGCGATCTGGTGCCCAATCTGGACTACCGCGGAGTCTACTCGACAATATTAGAAGACCACATGGGTCTTGATCCAGTACCGATTGTTAACGGTCAATTTGAGCAACCGAAATTCATTGGTGACACGAATTAGCAAATATAATACCTGGAGCCTAACATTTAACGTTCTTTAAATGGAGGAATAGACATGCAAACAACTACAGCTGGAGGTCGGACCTGGCATTTCAGTCACGCCGTTGGCAGGAACGCCGCCGCCGGCAATGGGTTTACGCAACCTGTAGACTTAGCTACAGCTCCGGGAGGAGTCATGTATGTGGTAAACAGAGGTGGAGAAAATGTTGATGGCACAGTCCAGGAAAATAAACGCCTCAATAAAGTTACTATTGATCATGAACTGATCGGTGATTTCGCAAGAAATCACTTCACATGGGCCACAGGTATTGCCGTTACTTCAGATGAGATAGTCTATTGCTCAGACGAATACGACAATATTATACGTATTTATAATCCAGGCGGTGAAAAAATAGGTGAATGGGGCGAATCAGGATCTGAAGATGGACAGTTCCACGGTCCATCAGGACTAGTCTTTGATAGAAAAGATGACATCTATGTTGTAGATAGTATGAACAATCGCGTACAAAAGTATACTAAAGATGGTCAATTTATACTTAGCTGGGGGGAGTCAGGGTGCGCTGAAGGCCAATTTAACAGGCCGTACGGTATAAATCTAGACTCGGACCAGAATGTATATGTCGTGGATTGGGGTAATGATAGAATCCAAAAATTTAATGCGGTTGGCGAGTTTCTGAAAAGTTTTGGCTCTTCAAGTGCAGAGAAAGGTACGGACCTTGATCATCCTGCGGGAGTGGCTGTAGATAGTGACGGAGACGTCTATGTCACTGACTGGGGAAATAAGAGAGTCAAAATATTTGATCCCGATGGGGATGTTCTCACATGTCTATATGGTGACGCGACAGAAATGTCTAAATGGGCAAGGGAGGTCGTCGAGTCGAATCCTGATGTAGTGAAAGCATTTAATAGGATGAAGGATCTTTCTTCTTTAGGTAAATTTGAAAGGCCAGTGGGAATAGAGATAGACGACCAAGATAGAATTATTATTACAGAAACCACTCGTGGACGTCTTCAGGTCTATTATAAAGAGAAAGATTACCTCGAGCCTCAGTTTAATCTATAAAAGGGATCTTCCACGTGTGTGAATATTTAACATCGTTTTTGAATTGTAACGACAACTAGTACCAGTCCTTCGTTGAACAATAAAGAACCGCGCTCCATCTATATTACATGGACTTTAACGATCCGCAGACGAGCAGTAAAGGAGGATTAACAAGAACATGGGCAAGGGTGACAATCAAAATACACAATCTAGGAGATCATTTCTTAAAGGTCTCTCCATAGGAGTTCTAGGTGCCTCTGTACTTGGCCTCGTAATAGGTAGGGCCATTTCATCTGATCCTGCACGACAGCGAAGACCGCGATTTGCAAAAGGGTCTATATTTACGCCAGCTAAGAACGATCATGATAGAACCTGATCAATATTACCTGCCCGGAATCTTGACGTTGATCCATCATTTCAATAATAAACATCTCAGCGTGGACCACACAAATTTACTGTAATTCTCTTCCTTAGTTTCGCTATCCAAAAGCCTAAAAGTTTGTTCGAGAAGATGCAAATTAGTGATCCCATAATCATAAAATAGATCCACTTTCGGGTGACTTTTAGAGTTAAAAGTGGATCCAGCCAGTCTTCGATCGCAGAGATCTTATCTAAAGTGCCCAATCCTATTAATATAGGCCATAACGTCGCCAATCTGAGTCTAACAGATTTTCTAGGTATCTTAATCAAATACTTCTCAGCGAAAACGTAATGGTCCAAGGCTAATGCCACACCTTTCACCATTATAGGTCTAGATTTCCATCTGAGAGCAGGGTCTAGCAAATCTTCGATGGTTAGTTTTGTTTCAGACAACTCGCTTTGAGGCAAGTAGCAGCGTCCGAATCTCAGGTCAGCGGATGCGTCCCGTAAAATATTTGTCAATTGTAGGGCCTTACCATATCTGATTCCGCATGCTGTCATTTCGTTAATGTTCCAATCATTCGCAGAAGTGCTATGAATTATGACCATCTCCGTCCAAAATTCCCCCACACACCCAGCTACGTAATAGGTATATCTGTCCAATTCTTCCCAATCTCGGAAAATGACTCGGTAATCTGTACCGCCCTGTCTACAAAAGTTTAAGTCCATTTCCATGCCACGGAACAATCTAGTTAGCAAGGATCGAATTCTACGTTGATTATCTGAACTCTCGCGTTCTAAAATTGAAAACAGTTCTGGTAAACAATTGAGAAGAATAACTTCATCATAATGACGAGATTTGTCCCGGAATTCCTCTCTTATCTCCAATATTGCTTGGGGATCTGTCCTATTCGCTAGAATCGATTTAAATTTTAGGAAATATTTTGACCGACTTTGAACAGGTATTAAATCACTATCTGTGATAGTATCAATTGCTTTAGCAAGTAGATATGCGAGACCTATTGGTCCACCCATCGATGAAGGCAGTATTCGTAGCGTTAAATAGAAGGATCTGGATAATTTCCTCAATAATGCTCTCTGAATACACTGTTGGGGGAAAAGACTTTTGTCAATCAACGGTTTGCCTCTAGACGAAATGATTCGTATTATTACATAATGATTTTCATTTTTTATGTACTATAGGATATTATAAAACACCATATGTTAGTTATACAGGTAAAGACCAACCTGTATCATTTCACGAAACAAAGCAGTTTTTACTATCATAACCGGTCTTAACTAACTAAACCTTAGAATATTTTAGAAGTAACTGTAAAATGGATTCCTCTAACCCGAACGCAAATGAACACCAAGACTCTTGCAATGATTCATCAATCTTCAAATCTGTTCTATATAGTCCTAAAAAGTTCTTTCCCCTTTTATTGATCTTCGGAGTCACCGCTCTTGTCGTTTTTCTGGCAATTTATCTTCCTTTCGCCTCTCAGACTCGGAACGACACTTCAGGAGTAGCAATTGATGGAAACGGGAATAACCGTCATCTACAAGATCTAAATAACTACTGCATTGTGCTAAAACAAGGTGCTAACGCCTACGTAGGTACTCTCCAAAGAGAGTCGCTCACAAGAGCTCTGAATACCCTATCACATAAGACGATAGAGCTATTCATAAATTTACGACTGGCTCTATCTCGTGATTACCTACGCTTCGGTGACACTGCAAAGGCCAATAAACTACTCGAAGAAGCTCTAGAAAAGTTGGAGACCCAAGATTCCCTTTATGGCGCTAACAAGAAAGCAGAATTACTTGAAGCCCTAGCAATTACCAATTTAAAGCGAGGTGAATTAGATAACTGTTTAACACCAAGTGGAAGCCTCGTTTGCTCACTACCACTCGACAAATCGATATTCCAGAAAAATCAACACGGCTCTATAGCCGCTATCGATTACCTGTCTCAATGGCTAAGTATAGAACCGGATAACATGAAAGCAATTTGGCTATTAAATATCGCTCACATGACTCTAGGTACATATCCGGACAAGGTACCCGCTGACTATATAATTCCTATTCAGAAGATAGAGAGTGACCATTCCTTTCCGAAGTTTGAAGAGATATCTCACGCTGCAGGACTATATAGAGTGGGACTGGCCGGTGGAAGCATTATCGAAGATTTCGATAATGATGGATTTCTAGATATAGTAGTGTCCAGTTGGGATCCTTGCGAAAGTATCTCGTATTTCCATAACGACGGTAATGGAGTATTTACAGATTATACTATGCAAGCTGGTCTGGGAGGACAGTTAGGAGGCCTAAACATAACCCAGACAGATTATAATAACGATGGATGGGCAGACATCTTCATAATGAGAGGGGGATGGATGCAACAGGACGGCCAGATGCGTATGTCTCTTATACGTAACAATAAGAATGGTACCTTTACAGATATCACACACGAAGCAGGGTTAGCCTTTCCTGCATATCCTAGTCAAAGTGCATCGTGGGGAGATTACGACAATGATGGTGATCTAGATCTATTTTCCTGTAACGAGTCAGCTCGTGGACTCGCTGAAGACGGAATTAGTAATATTCAATATCCTAGCCAATTATTCCGAAACAACAATGATGGGACTTTTACAGACGTCGCAAAGCCTTCTGGGGTTACAAATCTACGATATTGCAAATCAGCCATATGGGGAGATTACAACGGCGATAATGCTCCTGACTTGTACCTATCTAATTTTGGCGCTGAGAATCGTCTTTATAGAAACAACAATGACGGGACTTTTACAGATGTCGCATTAGAACTTTCAGTCACCGGACCAATTAATAGTTTTGCTACATGGTTTTGGGATTACAATAACGACGGATATTTAGATATATTCGTGGCCGGATATGGTACCAACGTAGGCGACGTAGCGGCAGACTATTTGGATGTTCCCCACAAAGGGACAAAGCCTAGACTTTATCGTAACGACGGCCTTGGGAATTTTACCGACGTTACCAAGAAAACAGGTCTTGACCGCATTCACCTAGCCATGGGTGCTAATTTCGGTGATTTAGACAATGATGGTTTTGACGATTTCTATTTGGGTACGGGCGCTCCATTATTTGACGCTGTAACACCAAATGTTATGTACAAGAATCATCATGGCGCTAAGTTCATTGATGTAACATTTAATGGTGGATTTGGTCATCTGCAAAAAGGACACGGTGTTGCATTTGGCGATTTGGATCGAGACGGAGATCAAGATATCTTTTTACAAATAGGTGGGTTTTTCCCTGGCGATGGATTTTCCAATGCTCTTTACGAAAATCCTGGCCATGGGAACAATTGGATAACAATCAAATTAATAGGCACCAAATCAAACACCGCAGCAATTGGTGCAAAAATAGAACTTCTAATTGAAAATCAGACAAGTAGCCAGTCAATTTATGCTACAGTGAACAGCGGAGGAAGTTTTGGATCGTCCAGCCTCCAGCAAGAAATTGGTCTAGGCAACGCTGACCGCATTAAGTATATAGAAATTTATTGGCCCAGTAGTGAGATAACACAAATATTTCCCGACGTACCAATAAATTCACACATCGAGATACACGAAGGCAATCCTAATTTTGAACTTTTGGACAGGCCACCATTCTTGTTCAGATAAACTAGTTGTTTAAACTTCAAGAACCAACACCTTTTGGGAACTTGTCAGTCTCCTTCTTTGTATTACTATTATTGAGTTTCATACCTGCTTTCAGTATTTAATGTGTTTCTATGCTAAAATGAGCCTGATCACCTAGTTTGACATCCTGTTTACTTTCTGTAATTCATGCAACAAAACAGAGTTGGAAATATTTATTTTAGATAAAAGATATCCGTTTTACTTAACTCCGAGAAATAAGAAAGCAAACTATCTAATATGTCCACCAATAATCAATTTATCCAGAAGGAACCTTCGAAAACAACTGCCACTATCTGCAAGATCTGTGGTCTCGTCAACAGCAATGAACGATCTAGATGCGTTAGTTGCTGGTCTAGACTATTGGACGATAGCATTGTAGTAAAGCAAACTGATATAGGTAAAACTTTGGGTTCTTTCATAGTCTCTCGAAGAGGTAGGCGTATTCTTCGATGGTCCATTGGTTTACCCCTCATTACAGGTGTGATCACCTTAATCTTTTTATCACAACTTGGATCAGCTCTCTTTATAAGCAAACCAGACTCCACTTTAACTGTTATTTCCAAGCCGGGTGACTGGCCTATGTACCAGAGAGATATTTCTCATAGTGGATACGTCCCTGATATGACAGATTTATTGAAAGGTAGAGTGCAATGGACCTTCAAAACAGATAAGCAGTTATTTTCGTCCCCTAGTGTCGTAGATGGCAAAATATACCTCACCACTGGTGATAAGAGAGTATTGAGTCTTGACGCTCACACTGGTGACTTACTGTGGGAGTTCACGGTTTCAGATCCCATCAACTCATCTCCAGCAGTGGCAGGTGGCCAAGTCTTCTTTGGACTCAGAGACGGAAGGGTCCTATCTCTGGACGTTAATACGGGTCTTAAGAACTGGGAATTTGATACTGGGACAAACATACTGTCTTCCCCAGCTATAGAGGACGGAGTTCTTTACATCGCATCTGGTAACGGAAAACTTTATGCTCTAGATGCTCTTACTGGTGAAGAACGTTGGTATTACCCAACACGCGGATGGATAAGTTCATCCCCTGTCATAGCTAAATCTGTCGTAGCCATCACTTCATTTGACACTGATCTACACGTTGTCGACAAAAAAACAGGAAAAGGAAGACTGGATTTTTACGTTTCAGCCGCCCCTCGAGGGTCAGCATCCTTAGGAGACAATTATCTATTCGTCGGTGATGCCCTAGGGCGATTAAAAGCTGTCGATTGGAGTAAAAAGAAGAGACCCCTAGAAAATGCACTAATGAAACTCAAAGTTCAATTATTCCTGTGGGGAATGTCTGATACCCTGCCTTTTCAAAAAGGATTCGTTTGGAGCGCTCCGGCCAAAGGTGCTATCTATGGTGTACCTGTAGTTGCTGATGACAAATTAATTATTGCGACTTTTACGGGGCAAGTGGTGGCGGTT
>CAUZEB010000061.1:0-9912 GCA_963578655.1 Dehalococcoidia bacterium
AGCTGACATGAATTGTCTTTGAAGGAGCGTGTTCGTTCCCATTTTAACGCGGCTGGGAAGTATGCTCCACCTCTCCCTCTGAGCCCGGACGATTTAGCTTCGGCGATTACACTTGCTGGTGGAATCATTAAAGCTTTAGCTAATCCTTTGTATCCACCATTATTTATATAATCATCGATATCGGTACTGTCTAATTCCCCACATTGATCCATTGTTAAACGGCGTTGACCATCATTGAAGGCATATTGAGAACTAGAATCAATTTTGTTCAGAAATTTAGATATGGTTGAGACGTCCTCAGGCGCTATGTTAGTCAACCTGTGTTTACGTCCCGAACTGTCCACTACTATTGCTTGAGGCGCGTTAAAGCACGTGCCGTCGCATCCTGCAGTCGTTATTTTGGAATCATTCGAGACTAAGTCTTTCAATATTTCTGTCACCTGAGTAGCACCTACAGCTAACGAACACTGGCCTGTTTGAACTATTATTCTTTGGGTTTTACCTGTATTGGATAAAGTCCAGCGTTCATTGCTGGATTTAATAAGGTGTTCAAAGGAAATAGATACGTTACTGTTATTCAAGTGGAGCTTCCTTTTCGAGCATTCTCTCTATGTCTTTAATTGTAACGCGCCCTTGCCACTGTTTATCTAATTGTACAACGGGTGCAACGCCACATAAGAACCCGCAGGGTGTCTCCTCTAACCGTATATCATAGTTTTCAGATATCTGAATAGAATGGTTTTTGCCAAGTTTGGAAGTCACTGCGTTGAAGATTTCCTCACCCCCATTAATCCAGCAACTCACACCTGTGCATATTCGCAGACGATGCGCTACAGGCTCTTCAAGGCGCAACTCTGTATAGCTAGTGGCCGCGCCGTAAACTTCACTTGCGGGAATACCCAAGTGCCATCCGACGATTTCCATAGCCCAATCAGGCAAGTAGTCGAACTCGTCTTGTAGAAAATGAAGTGCACTTAGGAGTTGTCCATGTTCTCTAGGGAATTTTTCAATTAGCACAGCTCGTAGACTCTGCCTGTTCATATGAAGTGATCCTTCTTGCCCTTCACCCTACTGGGTTACACTCGGTCTTATTAAAATAGGAGTCTCATACCGTGTCTGGTAAACGTCCGTTCATTAACAATAGAAAATTAGATCTATAGAGGATTAGGTTCGTTTCCAAATATATCTTATTTAATCGCACTTATGCATCTCTTTAATAGTAATATGATACATGTTTATCTCGGCGTACTTCCTTTCTGGTTGGCCGGATGTCACGGTTTCTTTCATTAATGGAGATTCGAAAGTTCGAGTTCTTCAAGCTTGCTTTTAGGGATAAGTCCCTCATCAGTCCATCCTCTCGCTTTATAGTAAGAGGAAATCATGATGTCTAAGTCCGTTTTAAGTAGGCCCTCACCTTTCACGATGCTTGTGGGAAGTTTTTCCTGTAAGGATCTTGCCGGCAATGTGTCATCTTCTCTTGTCCATCCTTCGCGTATGTTGAAAAGTTTCTTCAAGTTATTGATACGCTCCCCCGCTAGCCTCAATTGTTTATCATCCATGTCGAACCCTGTCACGTATTCATAAATAGCAGCAGATTCAGTGTAGAAATCCTGAAAAGCTTTCCTAAGAAACTTGCACCATATTAGTGAATCAAGGACAGATGAAAAATCCTCCCCTTGTTTAGTTATTTCCCCTTTCACTTCATCGGCACTTAGCCTATCGACTAGGGCCGAAAAATCGGCTTCATAAGCAGACGACCTGTTATGACAGGCCCCCCGAGTGCTAACGGCTAGTCCTAATGCCATAGTCTTAAGGCTTCTTGGCTCATAGCCAGGCATCTCGAGACCTTTTACTTGCATAGCCCAATCTACTGAATTTGCACCGACTGTTTTTGCCGCACGTAAGCAACCGTCAGCTAATAAATCTCCGATGCCTTCTCTCTTACTGATCATATTTAATATTGGTAAAATGGCGCCTATATTTCCGAATTTCAACTCTATTCCATTAGTATCCTTTAGCGTCAAGATACCTTTTTCAAAACATTCCATTGCCCACGCTATTGTTACTCCTGTGCTTATAGTATCAATACCTAAATCATCACAAAGATGAGAAGCTCGTATTACCGTATTAGGATCTGCTATTCCCAATAGTGGGCCTAGAGCATAAGTACTTTCGTATTCCATACGTCCAGTAGATTTCTCAAGGCTATCATTGGTACTCATGATCTGCTCGCAGCCAATGGTACAACTCGCGCAATGCGCATTCTTCACGAAATGTGTACTATGCAAACTTTCTCCGCTGATCGGCTCCGCCTTCTCAAAAGTTGATTGTTTAAAGTTGTATGTTGGCAGTGTACCTAAACGGTTAAAGACTGAAATATTGGCAATTGTACCTAACGATCTATATTTCTCCGTAGCAACGCCAAGGCTTCGTCGTGTGAGAGTTCGTTGAATTTCGGAGAGCTTCTTTGGATTATTGACAGGAAGGTTTATATTTCCTCTCAGAGCGATAGCTTTTAAATTCTTAGACCCCATAACCGCGCCAGTTCCCGTTCTACCCGCTTGGCGTCCCCCATCGTTGCTTATCGTCGCGAATCTCACGAGCCTTTCACCCGCGGGTCCTATACATGCAATTCTGGTCTGGCGTCCCAATCTGGCTTTAATTGTTCTTTCTGTAGCAGACGTGCTCAGACCTAAAAGGTCAGTCGCATCGGTGAATTTCACACGGCCGTCAATTACGCTTAGAAGAGTTGGGTCTGTACAGCGGCCAATAAGAATTAGAGCGTCGTGTCCGGTCTTTTTCAGTTCCAGTGCTAGAAAGCTAGATGATAGAGAATCACCGATAAATCCCGTTAATGGTGATTTAGCCAAAACAGCGAATTTGCTAGATGTCGTTAACTTACTCCCTATTAAAGGGCTGCCTACAAATATCAAAGGATTATCTGGTCCCAAAGGATTAACGCGAGGGGGGCAGTAATTGTAAAGCAGGTATGTTCCCAGACCAATGCCTCCAATAAACTGGCGCAAAATATCTTGTGGTATTGGGTCAGTCCTAACAATTCTTGAGGTAAGATCTACCACCATGACTTGCCCATGATAACCAAACATTAATTGATTTATCCTCCAGCTTGATTCGAAAACAAAAGAAGTCTGTCATCTGGTTTTAACTGAAAGCTATCATTTCGCAGAAATGACAATCCGTTCAAATTAAAAATGTAGCTCTCTTGTAATTCTTGTCTATTGATTTTTATCACTTGATCAATTAACTCAGGAAAGCGTTTCGCCAAACTACAAACTATATCCTCAATTTTGTGGTGCGTAGGTATATCAAGCCGCACCTCCTTTACACCAGTAATCATTCTTGCACTACCAAAGAATTCTACTAATATTTCTATCATGGTTAGTCTAGACTTTCTTAGATTAGATAGATTTACTACTAAAGTCCGATAGAAGATAGTTTTAAAGCTATCTCAAGGTCTGGTTGTGAGTTAATGTTGAAAAAACTTAGATGGTCAGGATCGAATTCATCAACCTGTGCTTCAGAAAATAAATTCACTTTAATGTCACTGAAAAACCCATCAATTTTAAGTTCATCGGACTCAATCTTTCGAAGTATGAATGGTAAACAATTCTTAGAATATATGGCATGCATAGGTTCGGGAAATTGGTTAAGAATTGGAACAATAGCGTCAACTTCCTTGCGGAAGGAAAGCATATTCCTCAAGAGATCTACATTTAGGAAGGGCATATCACATGCTACAACTATATTCCAGTCTTCATTCGATGCCGAGACCCCCGTGTAAATGCCGCCTAACGACCCTTTGCTGGGGTAGATGTCGACAGCTGTTTTGACGTGGTTTGGTAGACATAAAGATAGAGCCCTTTCTTCACTATTCACCACCACAATCACTTCGTTGGTTAGGAGAGATAGTTTGTCGATGGCCCTCTCAATGAGGGGTTGACCGCCTATTTTCTCGATGGCTTTGTTTCGTCCTAGGCGACGACTCATGCCGCCAGCTAGGATGATGCCTGAAACCTTATTCAGCATGATCCTATTCCTCGTTTGGCAAGCCTATCATATTTTAAGGTCAGCTGCCACGGAATTCTGAGACGATCTTTCCAGTTAAGGATGTGGTATATCCGCCCAGAGCTTCTATTTCCTTTTTAAATTCTTTACCACGAATTAAATCTAGTAAAGGTTTTAACAGTTGACTTTCGTAAAACTCTTCTGGAATAACGAGATCATATTGCTCGCTCAATAGGGGAACGAAATCTAGGCCGACTGCCTTTGCAGCAGATTGGATTCCTAAGCCGACATCGGCTCTTCCTCCATTCACTGCAGCCGCCACCGCCAAATGAGTATAACATTCGCGGGTATATCCTCTAATGTCATCTATTGTGATCCCAAGACCCTTTAATTTATAATCAAGTAAAATTCTGGTTCCGGATCCCCTCTGTCTGTTGATGAATGTTATATGACTACTAGTGAGGTCCTCAAGTGATTTAATTGATTTTGGATTACCTTTAGGGACCATCAGTCCCTGTGTACGATGAACCAAATTCATAACAACAACATTTCTATTTTTAATATAACGTTTGATGAAGGGAAGATTATATTCACCTGTTTCTTCGTCTAGGAGGTGCGTTCCTGAAATATGTGCTTCATCATTGTTCAAGGCTGTGAGACCACCGAGGCTTCCTACGTTAGATGAAGATAGGCCGATACCTGTATTGTTACGGCGTAATCGATTGGCCATCAGGTCTAGAGTGAGATCGTGACTACCTATGGCTACTATCGTATTGTCTATGTCTTCTAAAGGTCTGAGAAGTTCCACTTCAATTTCTGAGCCACGATCCAATCCTTCTGAAAACCTCGGTATTTTACACAGACCGTCGGCTTGCACCAGGGACATTATTACACCTGCTCCTCGCTGGACAGGTGTCGCTATCATTCTAGTCCCGACTCGACCCAGCCGTACTCTGACAGTTTCGTCTTCACCAATTGGTGATAGAATCTTTCTCGTAATTATCGCCTTTGTTCTTATACGTTCTTGTGATTTTACTCCTAGGATGGTTTCTATTAAGGGTTTCAAAAATGTCTCGCAGGTCAATACTGCTGAGACAGGATAACCTGGGATACCTAAGACGGGTTTATCATGTATCGTTCCTAATATCACAGGATGACCTGGTCGTACAGCGACACCGTGGACAATGATCTCTCCAAGTTCTTCAACGACTTGTGCAGTAAAGTCGGCCGATCCTGCTGATGAACCCGCATTGATTACTACGACATCGAATTTGTCGACTGCTTGCTGAATAGTATCCTTGAGTTGATGGTAGTCATCAGGGATTGCTTCTAGCCTAGAGGCATTACCTCCCCAATTTTCTATAAGGCCTGTAAGTATAAGAGAGTTGAATTCGACGATCTTGCCCGGTTCTAGCTTGGTGCCGGGTTCTACTAATTCGGTCCCCGTGGGAATAACCACTATGTTAGGTTTAATCCTAACGTTTAGTGTAGTAAGCCCGGCTGCGGCACATGCTCCGATGTCGACAGGGCGCAATTTGTGATTTTCAGTGAGGATCATTTCTGTTGCTGCTATGTCTTCACCCAAAGGTCTAACATGTTGGTATGGTGCCGCTGGAGACTGAATTGAAATCAGGGAACAATTAATTTCCTGAATCACCTCCACCATAATGACCGCATCAAAATCTGTTGGCATTGGATCACCTGTGTCCACCCAGATTGCTTCGGTGCCCAGGTTTAATACAATTGGTGAAGTTTCGGTGGCCCCAAAAGTAAACTTCGATTTAACTGCGACACCGTCCATAGCGGCTGCGTCATAGTTAGGAGAAGAGATTTTAGCCCAGACTGGCTCAGAAGTTATCCTGCCTGTTGCAAACTCTAATTGCACTGATTCAGATTTGCCCAGCTTACCAGCATTTGTATTTGCTAGAGCATAATTGTACTTAACGATAGCCTCATTTAGAGGTATATCGGTCAGATAGTATCTCCTATTCTGTTTAGATCCTTTCATGATATTGTCCTCAAATATAACCGATGTAAACATGTTTGGTGTCGTCACCATGTTTTCTTAGTATTGGATAAAGAGGTTGTTGATAAGCGTTATTTGTACAATCGCAGAGTGATCTCCTCACCGGCATAGAGACCGCTCCGATCTAAGGGAATCTTTAAGATCGCATCCGACCGTACCAGACTGTGGATTAAGTTTGACTTGCCAAATATAGGTTCAGCACATAACTCCCCTTCTACAGTCATTAATTTTACTTGAACGTAATCTTCACGGCCTGGCACAGAAGCAACGTCGCGCAACAACTTTGCATTTGTAGTTGGACGGTCTAATGATTGACTACATCTGCTGAGCACCTGAATTGTTGGTCGTACGACGAGGTCGAACGCTATCATAGCTGATACCGGATTTCCTGGAAGACCAAATATAGGTTTGGAATCAATTAGTCCTACGATTGTCGGCTTTCCTGGTTTGATTGAAATGCCGTGGGTTAAAACACCTGGATTACCGAGGTTGGATATAATATCGGATGTTAAGTCTCTACTGCTAACAGAGCTCCCTGCAGAAAAAACCACAATGTCTCCTGAATCCATCCCCTTCAAAGCGGCCGATCGCTGCGCATTATAATCGTCCTTTACTGTCGGAGACATTATTGGGATACCTCCGCATTCGATTACAAGAGAGTAAATGGTGTAGCTGTTTATATCACGTATCTGACCTGGCTTTGGCTTTATGTTGGGAGAAACCAGTTCATCTCCAGTGGATATAATATAGACACGTGGTTGTCGAGCTACCTTGACTTGAGTAATCCCTAGGGCAAGAAGCCCGCCTATGTCTTGAGCTCTTATGCGGTGTCCTTTGGGTAAAATTGAATCTGATTTACGAATGTCCTCGCCTATCTGGATCATGTTTTCACCTGGGGCAACGGCACGGACGACTTCGATAGTATTTTCACTGACAGATTGAGTGTGCTCCATCATTACTACAGCATCTGAGCCATTCTCCAGCATACCTCCTGTATATACTTTAGAAGCTTGACCGGGATTCAAAGTGTTATTGGCAATTTCTCCCATTGATACTTCACCTATCACTTCCAAATAAACGGGTAATCCCTCAGTGGCACCAAATGTATCCGCCGATCTGATAGAGTAACCGTCCATAGTAGAACGCTGGAAACAGGGTAGATCTTCGGGTGAGAATAAATCATCATATGTAATTCTTCCCAAGGTCTGTTGTGTTTGCAGGATTTCGTGCCCTAAATCATCTATCAAAAGCTTTTTTAATTCATTGAAGGCTGCTTCTGGAGTTGAGACATTAAAAAACTCAGGCATGATTTGGCCCCTTGAAAAGATTAAGACAATTGTATTGTCTACTGTACTATATCTTCAATAATTTGGTTTTAGGCAGTTTCCTTCAATTAAACCCCTAAGTTACACGTTCCAATATTTTGAAGATTAATAACCTAACAGTGGAAACTTCTGGTGGTTGTCGGAACGTTTCTAAGGGATAATAGGTTATCTACCATACGGCACTGCCACGAATTCAGTAGGCTGCTAGATGAAGATTAGAGTCCAATAATACGACCCTCATCATCTACATCGAGTTTTCTCGGAGAACCTGGTAGACCGGGCATTGTGACGATACTTCCTGCGATAGGATAGAGGAACCCGGCTCCAAGAGAGGCACGTATGTCCGAAACTTGGAATACGTAGTTTGATGGCTTTCCTTTTAACCTAGGATTATGCGACAAGGAGAGATGAGTCTTTGCCATACAAATAGGCAATTTGTCCCACCCTAAATTTGTATAAGCCCTCAGTTTTTTTTCAGCTAAAGCACTCCATCGTACTTCTTCTGCCCCGTATACTTTCTGCGCCAGCGCCAGTACCTTGTCTTTAATTGAAGCCCCGATTTCGTATAAATAAGTAACATCGGGGGTTTTACCTGAAGTCACCGAAACCAATGTTTCGGCTAACTCGATGGCACCTTGACCACCTTTTTCAAACACATCGATCTCAATAGCTGCATAGGCTCCAGCCGCCTCAGATCCTTTTTTAACGATTCCAATCTCTTTTTCAGAGTCTGACGTGAATTTATTGATAGCAACAACTACTGGAAGGCCGAAATAACCTATCATTTTCACTAGGTGTTCTAAATTAGGCATGCCTTGATGCACTGCGTCTTCATTAACTTTATCTAACTGGCTAGATTTTACACCACCGTGTGATTTTAAAGCTCTTATGGAAACTACTAGAACCACAGCACTTGGTTCTAGGTTGTGGAATCTGGCTTTGATATGCATATATTTTTCGAATCCCAAATCTGCCCCGAATCCTGCTTCTGTGAGCACATAATCAGCATATTGTAGGGCGATTTGATCCGCAATGACTGAACTACATCCATGGGCTATGTTACCGAAAGGTCCCGTATGCACGAAAACGGGTTGACCCTCTGAAGTCTGAACAAGATTGGGTAGGATAGCATGCCGTAGCAAAGACATCATTGAACCAACCGCTCCAATATCGTGTGCCGTAACAGGAAGTCCAGCATTTGTAAAACCCACAACTATTTTACTCAGTCTACTGCGTAGGTCTTCTAATCCTGTAGTCAAAGCTAGTATAGCCATTATTTCCGAGGCTGTAACAATATCGAATCCGGACTGACGTAGAGGTGCGTTGGAGGCATTACCAAGCCCTGTCACGATATCCCTTAAAGAGCGTTCTTCTACGTCTGTAACTCGTCTCCATATGATGTCAACAGGTGTAAAACCTGGGATAAGGTGTCTCTGAGCTACGTTGTCAGTTAGGGCAGCCAGGAGATTATGAGCGGAACCAACTGCGTGAGCGTCTCCAGTAAAGTGGATATTGATTTCATCTTCCGGTTCTATCTTTGAAGCCCCTCCGCCCGTGCCTCCACCTTTTATTCCAAATATCGGTCCTAATGATGGCTCCCTCAAATTCGCCACGACGTTCTTTTTTATTTGTCCAAATCCTTGTGCCAATCCTATGGTTGTTGTTGTTTTACCTTCTCCTGCTTTCGTAGGCGTAATGCCCGTGATGACGATCATTTTTCCTCGTTTTGCACTATTATCCCTAATTTCCAAGGGGACCTTAGCTTTATGAAACCCGTATGGGATGAGGAGTTTTGGGTCTAATCCTAACTTCTTTGCGATTGTTGTAATCGGGTCCATTATTCTACCTTCATACTTGGATAAGCCAAGTGACACAGTTTAGTATTTTCCTCAAATTGCGGATGAACACATACTGTTAATGCCAATCCCTGATTCACGATTGCATTAGAAATTGTAGCACACTCGTTTGGGCACTGAAATCTAAAGGAAGCCTGCTTGCGTCCTAAGGCAATATGTTCTAGTCTACAATTCCTTTTAAAATTTTGGGGAAAGAACCTTGATAATTAATACCATGATCACCGTCAGTTAGGACTTATATCTACCATAGCGGAAAATGAATGGAGAGAGGGCACCTATGATTGAGGAATTAGATTTAGAAGGTCGAAAGGCCATTGTTACAGGGAGTAGCAGAGGTATTGGTAAGTCAATAGCTCTCGTTTTAGCGGAGGCTGGAGCGGATGTGGTAATCGCATCTAGGACAGTTGCGGATATTGAGCAAACTGCTCAAGAAGTTAGAGGTTTTGGTAGGGATGCAATTGCTATTCAAACTGATGTTACTAAATCTGAACAAGTAGATGCTATGGTAGATAAGGCTATCAATTATTTTGGTTCCATCGACATAATGGTTAATAATGCAGGACAATTACTTAGATTACCAACGGTTCCGTTGCCAAATTCATCATTTAAGACTCCGACAGTTACTAGGGAAAGTATTAGTCGGACTTCTGATGAAGAATGGTCATCAATAATGAAAGCT
>CAUZEB010000062.1:0-9838 GCA_963578655.1 Dehalococcoidia bacterium
GCGGTACTACGTAGAAAAAGCGAAGCGATTCCAAAATATGGGAGCCGACAGTATATGTCTAAAAGACATGGCAGGACTAATGTCTCCATACGACGCTTATACCCTTGTAACCAGTCTTAAAGAAGTTTTAGACATACCGCTACAGTTGCATACTCACTATACCAGTGGAATGGCCTCTATGACTGTATTAAAGGCTATTGAAGCCGGAGTCGACATCGTGGATACGTGTCTGGCACCCTTAGCACTTAGGACTTCTCAACCAGCTGCTGAACCGCTAGTTGTAACTCTCCAAGGAACAGAGCGAGACAGTGGTCTCAACCTCGAAGGTCTTTTAGACATGGGAGACTACCTCGAATCTATTTTAACCAAATATAGCGAATACATGGAAACTACACGGATATCAGTGATTGATGCCAAAGTACTTAAGCACCAGATCCCAGGAGGGATGTCCAGTAATCTAATTGGCCAACTAAGGGAAGCAGAAGCTCTTGACCGACTTGAAGAGGTTCTAAATGAAATTCCAAAAACGAGGGAGGAACTAGGATTTCCACCTCTGGTGACTCCACTGAGTCAAATGATCGGGTCTCAAGCGGTTAGTAATGTCTTATTCGGCAGATATTCTATGGTTTCGGGACCCGTGAGAGATCATGTGCTGGGCTTATACGGTCGCCCACCAGGTAAAATAGATAGGAAAGTAGCCGATATTATCCTAAAAGACTACGATGGTCAGAAAAAGCCAATTAATCAACGACCAGCAAACCTACTCGATCCGGAAGTTGATAAAGCTTTTCAAGCTATCAACTCAATATCGTCGGATGTTGACGACATGCTCATCTATGCACTATATCCAACAACTGGAATGAAGTTCTTACGAATCAAACACCAGATAGATCCGATACCAGATGAGATGAAACAAAAAACCTTCGCCGACGTAATTCATAAATTAGATAGCTCTAGTATAGAAGATCCACCTTCCACCCATCCAAGTGATAAAGTAAGGTACTTCAATGTATATGTCGGCGATGATTTCTATAAGATCGGTATTGACCCAACTCAATTAACTACTAAACCTACCGAGACGGAGTCAGAACCTGACACCTTATTGAATGAAAAGCTACCTGATCCGAAGTCTGGACACGGCTCCAATTTATTGTCTCCAATGCCAGGCATACTGGTTAAATACTTAGTAGAAATGGGACAAAAAGTGAATGTCGGCGATCCAGTGTTAGTACTAGAGGCCATGAAAATGGAAAACTCCCTACCATCTCCAATTACGGGAATAATAGACAGTTTACCACTTAAACCTGGTTCTACGGTTGCTAAAGATGCCATACTAGCTAGCATAGCGCCGTTGGATCCCCTCTAGTAAATGTGTGCATCCAACTAACCCTACTTATTGGGGATTCTCAAGGCTGCTACGTAGGCAGATCATAACTTTGGTATATTAAATTGGTTCTTTTATTATGTATTGCGGAGGTAAAATGAGAAAGAAAATCACAGTAGTGGGAGCTGGAAATGTAGGAGCTACTACGGCTCAAAGAATTTTTGAAAAAGGATATGCCGATGTAGTGTTAGTTGACATCGTAGAAGGATTACCCCAAGGTAAGGCTTTGGATATACAAGAGTCAGGCCCTGTTCTTGGCAGCGATTCTATCATAGTAGGCACCAATGGCTACGATGAGACATATGGATCAGACATAGCCATCATAACTTCAGGTATAGCCCGCAAGCCCGGTATGAGTCGTGACGACCTTCTTTTGACCAACATGAGGATTGTGACTAACGTCGTAGAAGAAATAATTTCTAAATCTCCGGCATGTATAATATTGCCGGTTACTAACCCTCTAGACGCAATGGCTCAACAAGCCTTCCGAGTAAGCCAGTTCCCCAAAAACAGGGTTATTGGTATGGCAGGTGTATTGGATACAGCACGATTTAGGACATTTATTGCAGAAGAGTTAAAGGTGTCTGTTGAATCCATCGATGCATTTGTCCTCGGGGGACACGGAGATACCATGGTGCCCATAGTTGGCAGCACCCGGGTCGGAGGGAGACCAATCTCCAATGTAATACCTAAGGACAGGCTTGATCAACTGATTCAGAGAACACGAGACGGTGGTGCTGAGATAGTTTCATACCTCAAAACAGGTAGCGCATACTATGCGCCATCAGCTTCGATAGTACAAATGGTGGACTCTATAATCGAAGACAAAAACCAGATATTACCATGCACTGCATATCTAGAAGGAGAGTACGGCATAAATGGTTTATTTGTTGGTGTACCAGTAAAACTCGGCTCTAATGGGATTGAGGAAATAGTCGAATTCGAGCTCACGGATGGTGAACTAAGTGCACTTCACAGATCGGCCGAAGCTGTAAGGGAATTAGTAGAAGTAATGGATTCAGCATCGTAATTAGATTACGCTTTTAGATTTCACCGACCCTTTATTTCGCTGGGAGCGCAAGCTATTCCCAATTCAAGTACCTAATCGACACATAAATGTAGTAATGACATAACCTAATTTAGGAGACTCAAATGAATGTTACAGGAAAAACTGCTCTTGTTACTGGAGGTGGAAGAGGCATTGGCAAAGGAACTTGCATAGTACTAGCAAAAAATGGGGCCAACGTCGTGATTGCAGACATAAATTTAGCTGATGCCAATCATGTAAAAAGTGAACTAACGGATATGGGGTGCGATTCTATAGCGCTTAAAGTAGATGTTACTAATCAACAATCAGTAGATGAAATGATAGAAGCCACTGTCGGTAAGTATAACCGTGTAGATATTCTAGTTAATAATGCAGGTATAATAGCAGCTCCTGGCTGGGAGGAACGTGATCATTATAACGATGACGATTGGAATATGATCTATGATATTAATATCAGGGGAGTCTCACGTGTAACAGAATCAGTAGCCCCCGTTATGAAAGATCAAATGTATGGAAAAATCATCAATATTTCCTCAGGAGCAGGCAGAGTCGGATCTGCTTTCAATCCACCTTATAATGCGTCTAAGGCAGCTGTGATTAGTATCACGCAGTCCATGGCTATGGCATTAGCTCCATTTAACATAAACGTTAATGCGGTTTGCCCCGGTCTTCTTTGGACACCTATGTGGGAACGTATTGCTTATCGCAGGGGCAGTTCACAAGGACTTTTATCCAAGATGACTCCTCGACAAGTTTTCGAAAAATACGTATCGGAAACGATACCTCTAGGTAGAGAACAAACACCAGAAGACATAGGAAACGTAATAGCATTTCTTGCCTCGGAATATGCAAAAAATATTACGGGACAATCTATCAATGTAAACGGAGGGTCTCGCATGGACTAAACTTAGAGAAATGCGACCTCACCGCGGAATTTACTAATAGTCAACCAATGTAAGTTGAGTGAATATATCTCGAATGCTTAGATATAAGCATTTAGGAGTTTGACAATGGATATCACTGGGAGAATAGCTCTTATCACGGGAAGTGGTCAGGGGATCGGCAGAGGTATCGCTACCACTCTTGCAAAACATGGAGCTAGTGTTGCCATGGCCGACCTCAACTTAGAAAACGCCATACAAGTCAGATCAGAGGTTGCTCAAACAGGACAAGATTCAATAGCAATAAAAGTTGATGTTACCAATCAAACTTCAATTAACCGCATGCTCCAAAACGTGGTAAAGAAGTTTGGCAAAATCGATATCCTGGTTAATAATGCCGGTATAATAGCAGCTCCTGGCTGGGAGGAACGTGAGGATCCCACTGAGAAAGATTGGCAAATGGTTTATGAGGTTAATATAAGAGGTGTATCGCGGGTAACCGAAACCGTGGCACCCTTAATGAAAACCCAACGATACGGTAAGATCATTAATATATCATCCGGGGCCGGCCGGCGGGGATCCACACATCCTAATCCATCATATAACTCATCTAAAGCAGCCGTGATTAGCATAACTCAATCTGTAGCCTTGGAATTGGCTCCTTTTAATATCAACGTCAATGCTATATGCCCAGGCCCTTTGTGGACACCTATGGCTGATCTAATTTCCTACAGAAGAGGCAATCTGCAGGGCCTTTTAGAGGCAATGACTCCGAGAGAAATATTTGATAAATACGTTGCCGAGAATGTTCCTCTTGGAAGACCACCTTTACCAGAAGATATAGGGAATATGGTAGCCTTCTTGGCATCTGACTATGCCAAGAACATAACTGGTCAAACCATAAATGTAAACGGTGGAAGCGTAATGAATTGACAAAGTAGCAATCTAACGGACAGTATATTTATAGTGTATCGCAAGTAATCACTAATCCATATGAAAGTACAAGAGTAACCTGGTATTATCTGATAAATTAATTACGGAGAGAGGTATCTTAATGATCGATTTGATGGCTATCGCAAGAACTGAAAGCGTAGGTGGAGATCTGTTAGGCTTAATATCAGGTCTTTTGGAACCGGCAGACATAGAACCAGACGGATATTCGGACGCAGTAATCTGGAAGGGAGGCAACCACGACGGGAATATAAACCCAGTCGCACATTCTCTGACGGACGCCTACGCCCTACTTGGCACAATAGCAGCTACTGATATATTAGGACTCCCATTCTATGCGGTCCCAATGTGGGCACAATATCGACAGGACACTAAATTAGCCTCTCTAAGTTGGTTCGGTAATATGCCATGCACATCGATAAAGTGGTCAACAGCTGGTGACGCATATGTAAATGATGAAAATGGAAATCGTGTTGTTGTATTAGGCAAATCCGGTAATGCCCCTCTTCGTACTCAAGCAGGTGTATTTTGTAACGTAAGACCCTATGGCACAATTACTGTGGTTCGATGTATGCCATGTCTACCATACTCCCAAGACAAGAGTATATTTCAAGTAGATGAAAATGGGAATATACATTCAGAAATGAATACACCCGGTGTCCAAATGGCATATGCGAATCGTCTATTTCTTCAAATGGTGAACCAAACAGGCCATATTGGAAGAGTAGCAATGAAGCCAACACAGGCAATGGAAGACGGTATCAATGCGGGGATACACTCCTGGTTACTCAAAGGAACAAAGTTTGAGGTAGGACGAAGATATGCAGTTGATCCCTACGAGGAGCATAAAGAAAGTATAGACAAAATAGTCCACCTACTCCCCAAAGATTTTAAGGCAGGTATGGAGTCTTGGAGTGGACGAATAGAACAACATATTTCAGATACAAACTACGGCCTATTAATATGGGATTTGATTGAAAAGCAGAATACCATTGTATTGGCCACAGACCTGGATGGAGACCGGCTTACGGATCTTCTCGCTGATATTTCTGATCCTCTACGTAGTTTTGGAGGGAAGGTTGCTAAACACATAGGTAAAGAAATTAATATGTCAGGGATTTGGTCAGAAATGGGATATACGACAGGTAATGGCCGAGATATGACGTCAGTTATGCACCGTATGGATGGGCCGCCTATTCATGAACAAACACTAGGGTCAGCAGACGCGATGCTTCTGCGCCTATTGGATGGCGACGAATGGATGGGAGGAACCAAACAGCCATACGATCCACGAATACATTTCGTACTCATAAGAGATGCATACCTAGACGCAAACCCAGGAAATGAAGAATTGCGTATATGGTTAGACAATGCAATCAACATATTTGATGAAATATACAGTGGGAACCGTCCAGGATTCTTGGATGGATATAAATCGCTTAAAACTGCTATCTCTACTTGGGGAACATAGCATCTGAAATCATGTGAACGAAAATACACACTTTAGGATAGTTAACCGATTTATCGTTACAGATTCACCAACTGAGATATAAAATTTCGGTCAAGTATTTGGACACAATTCCATCTCTAATGCAATTGTGATGACCAGTAAGGAGTGAGCATGCCTAACGTACACGATAGGGGCGGATGGCCCAACGAAGAAGCCATCAATTTAGACAACCATGAATGGCTTGACTGGCAATGGCAGACCCAGGCCTTACCTATCGTGCTACGACAAAAAGGCATAATTAATTCAGACGAATTAAGGAGAGGTATAGAATCTATACCTCGGGACGACTATGAGGCTATGCCATACCATGATAGATGGGCAACATCCATAGAAAGTCTACTTATCGAAAAAGGTATCTTGACTGACAAAGAGATCCAGTCCAAAGTAACCGAAATCGTAAGACGTTGGAACTAAGTTTTGAAAGACTCGTATAAACCCGACTATAGGATTAACGACCGTGTAAGAATTAAAAATGTCTACCCTCAAGGCCATCATAGAACACCATGGTTCATTAAGGGGAAAATCGGGCATATTGCCGCAATATATGGAAAATTCTTAAACCCAGAACAAAGAGCGTATGGATTAGACGGATGCCCTAAACAGGCTCTTTACAGAATACAATTTAAGCAAAAAAATGTGTGGGTCAATTACCTTGGTGAAACTCAAGATACACTCTGTGTAGATTTGTACGAACGTTGGATAGAAAGGGTCTGAAATAGAAACGAGGTGCATACGTGAAAGAAACTCATGACGATAATAATACAGCTCAAAATCATTCACCACATCCCGGATCACAACCTGACGTGAAACTCAGTTATAGAGCGAGTAGAATCCTGGCAATCAAGGAACTTCTCACAGCAAAGCACGTTATTAGCACGACAGAACTAGAAACAGCAATTAATTCCCTAAAATCTCGTAACCCTACGGACGGCGCTAAGGTAATAGCTCGTGCTTGGAAGGACCCAAGTTTTAAACAACGGCTGATTGCCAATTCAGAGGTAGCAATCAGTGAACTTGGATATGCGTTGGATCAACACACGAGACTGATTGTTGTAGAAAACACTGCTGCAATCCATAACGTAATCGTGTGCACACTCTGCTCTTGCTATCCAATATCTCTTCTAGGTCCTCCTCCAGACTGGTACAAAAGCTTCGGTTACAGATCACGAGTTGTTAAGGATCCAAGATCTGTCATTAAAGAATTCGGCCTACTTTTGGACACCAAAATAGAGCTTAGAGTGCATGACAGTACCGCTGACATTAGATACTTAGTATTGCCCATGCAACCAACGGGCACGTCTAAATTTCATGAAAGTGAATTAGCGGAGCTTGTGACTAGAGACTCTATGATAGGAGTCTCCAATCCAACATTGCCCAAACATCGTCGATCATCTGATTAATATAATTGATATTTTTTTATTCGTGAAGGAGGCTGCACTGGTAAAACAATCACGCCAAACATTCGAGTTCAATATTGATGATCCAGTTCAAGCAATTGAAAAATGCTATGAACTGGGCTGGTCTGATGGCTTACCAGTGGTTCCTCCAACTGTGAATAGAGTACGAGACTTTTTAGCCTTTACCAACAAAGCACCCTATGAGGTTGTAGGTACCATTCCGGAAAGAAGGCGAGAGATTAATGTTCAAACTATAGCCGCTAACGCAGTCATGGCCGGCTGCTTACCAGAATATTTCCCAGTAATAGTAGCTGCTACTGAGGCAATGTTAGATCCAATATTTAACATAATCGGACCTTCTTCAAGTCTAGGAGGAGCAGGTGTTCTGACAATCATAAACGGTCCGGTTGCGCAAGAATTAAATATAAACTCTGGATCTAATCTATTCGGGCCCGGTAATAGGGCAAATGCAACTATTGGTAGGTGTATTAGACTAATTTTAATGAATGCATGTGCGGCTACACCTGGTCTTTTCGACAGAAGTATCCTAGGGCATCCAGGAAAGTACAGTTATTGCATCGCTGAATCTGAAGCATCGACACACTGGAACCCATTGCATGTGGACAGAGGATTCAAATTAGAAGAAAGTACAGTAACCGTTTTCGCATGTGAAGCTCCCAGACAAGTGAGGACAAGTGGAGACGATCCTGGGAAAATTCTCTATACTGTTGCTGATGTTATATCTAGTTTAGGGACGTCAATGTGTACTATAGGTTCTATAGGAGACGCATCAAATATTGTGAGACAAGGAGAAGTTGCTATCGTCATATCAGGCGATTCATCTATATGGTCTGGATGGGAAAAATCGGATGTGCGAAATCGACTTATGCCTCTAATAAAGCGCTCTTTAGGAGACCTAAAAAGGGCAGGGGAGATCAAAGATCCTCTGAATACCGAGGATGAAAAGCAATATATATCTCTTATTGGATCAGCCGAGGACATATTGCTAGTATTTGCGGGCGGTACGGAACGTACACTCGCCGCAGTAATGCCTAGTTGGGGTCCTAAAGTATCGTCTACATCGGTAACTCGATCAATCACTTGAATCTCGGTATTCTGTGGCCGCCTGCACATCAAAGAACTTGCTGATAAATAACTCCGGCCAAGTTATTAGGTAGTTGAGGGAATCAGGTCTAATTGAGTCCTTATTTTAGCTTCGACCTTGATTGATCCGATTGCTGGACAACCTTTGCAAAATCAAGTATTTTCTCTGTGTCCTTATCACCTTCGGTCTCCACTCCGCTAGAAACGTCAACTCCCCATGGATTAGCTTCATTTAATGCCCGATCTACATTTTCGGGTGAAAGGCCACCGGCCAGGACTATATCAAACGATTTAGAAATCTCACCTGCTATAGACCAGTCGAAAGCCTTTCCCGTTCCACCTAGATGGCCGTCTTCTAATCTATCAAGTAAGGGAATAGAGCTAAACGACAGGATTTCCTCCACGTGCTTAACTAGCACAGGTAAAATATCTTCTTTGCTGTTGCGATTATCTACTTTGATCTGTCTAATGACTTTGCTCTCCACTTTCGTACAGTAAGAAGTTGATTCATTACCACATAGTTGAGCGAAATCCAAATCACATGTTTTTATAATGCGATTTACTTCATCTAAAGATTGATTTGCAAACAATCCAACAATAGCCACATGGTGCAACCCTGTTTTATTACGTTTATATGCTTCAATGATGTCTCGTGCCCTTTCCTTAGTAATATGTCGTCGAACTCCAGGGACAAAGACGAATCCTATAAAATCTACACCTGCATCCGCAGCAGTTAGTACGTGCTCAATACTCTGTAGACCGCAAATTTTAATCTTAGTCATACTAATTCTCGTAATGCCTGCGCAGGATCTGCTGAGCTTACCAGCTTCTCGCCTATCAGGACCGCATTAACTCCAACTTTCCTTACGCGGCGGATATCTTCTATGTTTCGAATTCCACTCTCGCTAACTACTATTTTGCCTGCAGGGATTTTTGGGGCTAGCCTTTCTGTAATATTAATGTCAGTTGTAAATGTATTTAAATCTCTGTTATTAATTCCAATAATTTCCGCTCCCGCATCTAGTGCAATTTCAAGTTCGTTTTCATTGTGAATCTCAACCAATGTTTGCATCCATAGATCTTGGCTCACTGTCAATAATTCTTTCAATAATTGAACACTCAGTATAGATACTATCAGTAACACAGCATCAGCCCCGCTGGCTCTTGATTCATAAATTTGATAAGCATCAAAAATAAATTCTTTACGTAATACTGGTATCCCTCGAGAATTAACACTGTTTGCAACAACCTTTAAATCGTTCAGATTCCCCTTAAAATACTCCGAATTAGTCAATACGGATATAGCCGCAGCACCATTTTGGGCGTAGGAGTCTGCGAGTTCAATTAAATTGATATTGGGATTGAGTAATCCCTTGGTCGGTGAGGCTCTTTTAATTTCTGCAATTATTCTTACCGAATTTCCTGTCAGAGCTCCTCCAAAATTTAGTGGGGATGACATTGATTTGGCGAGCATCTCCAACTCATCAAATGGAACATCAATCTTAGAGTGAATCAATTCAGCTTTCTTTGACTTCACTATTTCTCTTAATATATTAGGCCTGT
>CAUZEB010000063.1:0-9817 GCA_963578655.1 Dehalococcoidia bacterium
TGTTCTCTGATGTAAGAATCCTATCGGTGTCTGCCACTATAATAGTATTTTGATCTCTTAATATTCCTGTTCCGGTGATTTTCTCAACGTTGTTCTTTTGCAGCAAAAACGAGACACCTTTGGTTAATTTATTGACGATCTTTCGACTACGATCTATCGCTGCACCGTAATCATAACTCAGGTTGTCAAAACTAATACCAAAGTTACTTGAATGGCGGACTAGATTTAAAACTTCTGCATTCCTGAGCAAGGATTTGCTGGGGATACATCCCCAATTTAAGCAGATACCTCCAAAGTTATCTTGTTCTATTATAGCTGTCCGCATGCCTAATTGAGCTGCTCGGATCGCGGCAACATATCCGCCAGGACCTGAACCCAAAACGACGAGATCGTAATCTGCCTTCAACATATGATAAATCCTAAGGCTATCCAAAGATACGTATGTAAGTCTTCATTAATTGTATGGGGTCATACCACATATGTACATATGTATCTCACGCCTGTTAATTCAGATAACAGAATATTCGGAATACTGCTTGTGCCATAGAGGGAAAAACCGTCAATGTAAATCCTGACCGGCATCTTACGGTCTATAGAATTGTTGATTCTTTGGTTATAATAAAGCACCTATGATTCTGACTTGACAGTAAAAAGATGCCCGACTAACATGTTTTATGAGCCGAGGTAGCTCAGTCGGTAGAGCACAGCACTGAAAATGCTGGTGTCGTCAGTTCGATTCTGACCCTCGGCACGTTCCTAGTAAGAGATCCATGCCTATGCGCCAGGTTTCCTGGTAGCCGATAGAAAAGCGGGAGTAGCTCAGTGGTAGAGCACATCCTTGCCAAGGATGGGGTCGGGGGTTCGAATCCCCTCTCCCGCTCCATTTAGACTCCATTTATAGCAATGAGGCTGTGAATGTATGTCTCTAAGAGTATTGTTAACCTGATCCACTCTCCTCTGATTTATCGTGCCCAAGGGATAAAAGGACGCCACTCTTCGAGAATTGAGCGATGGAGAAGTTGATAATAGGGATTAGGTTGCGGAATCATTGGTTTGTGTAACAGATGCATGCGCGCCTCTTTGGGAGTTAACCCTGCCTTTTTATGGTTGCATGGGGTGCATGCACTGACGACATTTTCCCAAGTATGTTTTCCTCCCCTTGATCGTGGTTTCACATGGTCCAAGATTAGACTTTTGTTGTGGTTGCCGCAATACTGACATGTAAAACCATCACGGTGGAATATAGCGTGGCGTGAAAGTCTTCGCTTGATATTAGGGAGTTTTATCATATACATCAGTCGTATTACAGATGGTAAAGGGAATATTATCCTCATACTATGAATGGACCTATGCCCTTTTATTACTAGTTCTGCCTTACCAAGATGTAACAAGACGAAGGCGCGTTTAACGTTACACACGTTGAGAGGTTGGTAATTTTCGTTCACAACTAAGACAGGTGAGTTCAGCATTGCAGAGTCTTTTATAAATTATTGAGAATGTGTTTTTTCCATACTTCTTTTGAGATTGAATAGGGAAGCCTTAAAATCTGAAGGTACGAATCCTAGTGCGTCTCCTGGGAGTATATCCAGGAATTCAATAAAATTAGGTGCGAGCGCTGAATATACTAGGTTGCTTTCCAATCCTTCTCTGACTTCTTCAACTTGAGGGATTCTATTTCCCACTTCTCCATTTAAATCGCCTCCCTGTAAATCAAAGTCATATGTGAACCTGGCCATAACAATTATTATAGCGCTGGCTATCGCAAATCCTGTTACTAGTCCCAATAAGACACCGCCGATTTTATCAGCGATTACTGAGAGACCAACGGTTAACACGGATAACAATGGTCTTACAAATTTAGATACGTATCTTATAATAATGACAGTTGTGGCAATTATTCCCACAAATGCTATAGATGTAATCCAGGTGTCCAATACAGGTGCGTAAGATAGAAGGCTACCAATATCATCTGCTATTATGCTGGCTAAAAGCCAGCCCAATAGTGCGCCTGCTGATAGGAAGATGGCTTCTAATAGTCCGATGTTGAACCCTAATATAATGCAACTCAGGATTACCGCCACTAGCGTATAGTCTAGCCAATTCATTGGTACAAGACTCCTAAATAGAATATCCGTTGTCTAGATAAAAATACTCACTTTTCGCGTTGAGGCTCCGGGGGTACAGGATTAGATAGTTCAGATCCCAAAGATATGGGTATCAGCCTATCCAATTCATCTAACGTCCAACGTCCCTGCTTATGGATACTGTGTACTACGTGTCTTGGTGAGTAGAGTGACATTACCCATCCACTAGTGCCGATCACCTGTCCCGTAATTGAACCGCCTGCTTTAGTGCATAGATAAGCAGCTTTGGGAGCATTATTGGCGGGACTTGAGGCTTCCATTGGTCCTTTAATTGGGCCCCCCTGTGTTTTTAGCTCAGTACTCGTGGTTGAGGTTGTTGATCTCTGTCGTTCTCGCAGTTTTGTTGTTGTTTCCGGTATGCTAGACACCATCCTAGTTGCCCCACCCGGATAAACAGCATTAACTGAAATATTAAATGGCTTCAGTTCGGCCGCTAGTCCTCTAGTAAAACCAACCATACCTTCTTTAGCCGAAGCATAATTTGCTTGTCCTGATGCACCTAAACCGGACCCAGATGAAAATAGGACGATCCTACCATATCGTTGTTTAATCATATGAGGAATGGAATTCCTCACCATGTTAAATGCTCCGTATAAATGGACTTTTAAGACCTGGTCCCATTCTTCCTCTGTCATGTTGAATAACATACGATCTCTCAAGATTCCTGCCACATGACAAAGCCCGTCTAATCGACCGTAAGTATCTATGGCAGTTTGTACGATCCTTCCCGCGGCATCATATTCATCTACTGAATCGAATGAAGGTACGGCGACACCACCGTTTTCTATAATCTGCTGAACTGTTTGGTCGGCAGGGCTAACAGAACTACCAGTCCCGTCTAAAGATCCTCCTAGGTCATTTACGACGACGCTTGCACCATCAGCTGCTAGAAGTTTTGCTACTTCGGCACCGATTCCCCTTCCTGCACCCGTTACTATGATAACTTGGTTATCTAATCTATTACCCACGTTGAAGTCCTCTCTTAGATCACTACTGCCTATAATTTATTAAAGTAAATTCGGATTGTGTTCTAGAATCCATCGCCAATCATTTTTGGAACTAATATATCCATCTCATCCATTGTGAAGTTACCCCATTTATGGATAGCCTTTTCAATTGTAGGATTGGAATAGAGGAATATGCTGCCTCTTCTGATACCAAACACATATCCATTTATGTTTGGTGAGGCCTCAGTACATAAATAGACTGCTAATGGGGCGACATTGTCAGGGTCGTCCGGGCTACCTGGTCCAGACCATTCATCTATTGGTGGACCGCTACCAATACCTGCTCTCTCATCTCTAGTTGGCAGCGTGTTTTCAGATATCCTGAACTCATCTACGCTACCTGGAAACAGCCTGGTATGGACCATAGGAGATATGGCGTTACATGTCACTCCATATTTACCAAGGTCTCTGGCCGTCGTACGCGTCAGTCCTATTACAGCTTCCGACGCGGCAGCAAAATTGGAACGACCGATTTCCCCCAGCCCCGCATCAGAGGTCATGTTTACTATTCTTCCACTTCGTTGCTGTCTAAAAAGGATGGCTGCAAATTTTGAAGGCGCGAATACCCCTTTCACATTATTTTTAATGACGATATCCCAGTCGTCTGGGGTCATTTGGTAAATCATTCTATCGCTAATTATACCTACACTGTTAACCAATATATCTAATTGGCCATATGAGTCTAGGGCGGATTTAACTAGATTCTCCGCACCATTCATTTCTGACGTGTTTTCATAATTAGATATTGCTTTCCCCCCTGAAGAGGCTATCTCAGCGACAACTGCGTCTGCTGGTCCCGTAGATGAACCTGTTCCATTGACGTCACAACCTACGTCATTCACGATAACAGAAGCTCCTTCTTTGGAAAGAAGCATGGCTATGCCTCGGCCTATGCCTCTACCCCCCCCAGTCACTATTGCGACCTTTCCATTCATTCGACTGCTCATGTTATTAGAACCTCCAATAATTGAATTATTAAGAGTTTTTTACCCTCTGGTAACCAATCAATAATTCTTTGATTCTCTTATTATACTAGTATCACGGAACAATAGGGGAAGATGTGGTGATATCTGCTCTCCTTAAGTATGTTCTCCAATGAAAATTTATGGATAGATATAGAATATGACTTGATTCCATTCCATCAATTAGTCTATATATTGCAGTTGGAAGAATATGGAGACAACCACTTAATAAAAGGAGGGAATAAATTGCGTTTGAAAGATAAAGTAGCCATAATCACTGGAGCAGCTCAAGGTATAGGTAGAGCTATAGCCTTAGATTTCAGTACTGAAGGTGCCGATATGCTGCTTATTGACATTAATGAAAGTAAGTTATCCCAAGTCACAGACATGACTAATAATGGGACTAACACTGTAATTTCAATGGCGCTAGACATAACCCATAGAACTAGCGTTAATTCGATGGCTAATTACGCAATATCAAAATTTGGCCGGATAGATATTTTGGTCAATAACGCAGGCGGTAGTGGCTATACGGGCGTTAGAACTATAGAAGACGTTACTCCAGAATCGTGGGGTGATTCGATCGAACTTAACTTGACTGCGACTTTTATCGCATGTCAGGAGGTCATTCCCCATATGCGCGAACAAGGATACGGTCGAATCGTCAATGTGTCATCTTTAACTGCAAAGGGGACTTTTGGAGCACTCGGTACTTCCGCCATACGATTACCTTATGCAGCTGCTAAGTCAGGGATTCTCGGATTGACATATCAGTTAGCCAAAGACTTAGGTCCGGACGGAATATCTGTAAATGCTATTATGCCTGGTGCGATATTAACCGAACCTGGAGCACGCGTGCATTCTAGGTTCCAAGAACTAACCGAAGAATCAAGAGACATGATGGTACAGTCTATACCCCTCGGACGTCTTGGCAGGCCAGAAGAAGTAGCAAAGAGTGTCAGTTTCCTTTCTTCGGATGATGCCAGTTATATTACAGGTGCGGTTCTTGAGGTTACTGGTGGAGCATAGGTGATTTAAAAACACATTCAATATAAGCACTTGCATTGAATGTGACAGACGTATCCTTTTAACCTTAATCTAGGTTGTAAACTCACTCGGGCCATTGCGAAAATAACAACCACTGACTGATGGCAAGAGATCTCGTGACCCTTTTACTGATTATATAATTTAACTTGAATAAGCGGCCAATGCTTTCATAGCGAACTCAGGTCTGATAATTTTTCCGTACGAGTAAGAGCCGATCACTAATCCACCATCAATTAGTAAGTCGTTCATAGCTTTATATCCGGCTTCTCCGATTAGGCAATCTCTAGACCACGTTTGATTTCTTTTATATAGGTTTAGACTTTGTTCAAGTACCGTGACGGTAACTTCAGGGAAAAAGCGTGCGACCACTTAACTGATGGTACGGTCAGTTTGTGAGCATAACCATAAATGAGCTTTAAAGAACCCGCTAACAAATTCCTGTATTAGATCAGCATTATTTTCTAGGAATTTGGGCATTACTGCAAAAGAACTGTAGCATAGGTAGCCAAGTTGATCGCCCGGCATTACTACTAGGTATCCTTTTTTTTTGTGAATGAGTTCTTGAGCTTGCGGATTTGGTAAGTGGATAAAATCAGCTTGGCCTCTTTCAAACTGGTAAAGTGTTTCATCTAGGTCTAGTCCTGTTATAAGAGAGACACTTTCCATATTTACTCGATTGAGTTTAAGAACATACTTAAGTGACATCCATGGGACTGGGGTGAATCCAATTGGAATTAGAGTTTTACTTTCTATATTAGACTAGTCCCATTTCGCTATGGAGGTACGGGAGAGTATGAAAAATCCATCTCCTCTGTTAATTTCAGCAATGTGCAAAGGCACGTCTGTACTTTCATTGTCAAGTTCCATGAAACTTCGGCTTATTCCCGTCTGTAATACGTCAATCGTTCCGTTCTTCAGGGCAGTCATTGCTTCGGCAGCGTTGCGAGCAGTTTCGAAAATAACATCTAATCCTGCTTCCGAAAAGAACCTTTCCGCCATAGCTACATAGATCGGTGTATAAAAGAGATTACGGTAAGTTACCATAAGACTTATGGTATTTTGGGAACATGAAAAATTTGACATCTTCATGATATTGGATCTTCGGCAGAAAATCTTTTCAAGACGTTACCTGTGATTTTAGATACGTTATTATCGTAGTTATTATGGGAGAGAGAGCCACACCATGCTATTGATCCTACAGAGAATATCGCACCTCCATTTGCCCCTTCGAAGTAGACCATATCTCCTTTGACAAGTGGGTTATGTGTACCACCTTCAAGTGCGTTACTAGCCAATACCTCTTCAATGACGTGTTGGTAAACGTCTGAAAACCCCGTTGCAGTCGCAAGCACGAGAGCGTGTGTCGGGGTACCGAGTGCAATATCGGCACGGTCTACTTCAAAGCCTCCTGCACCTCCCATTACCAGACCGAAGTCGCCTATGGGTTCTCCCTTATCTACACCCTCGAATATAAAAGAAGCCCTGGGATCTACACTATCGGGCTGAGAATGATATGGAACACTGTAGTCAAAGCCTTGTGAGCTAAATCCAACACCTGTGAGTTTTTGAGGGGGTCTACCCCTAAATCTCCATAATCCACCTATTTCTCCGGTAGTACTGTGATGATACTCACCTGGATCGGCCTCCCATGCTTCAGTTCCTCTCCATCTCCGTATTTCTATAACGTGATTCTTTTCTGGTGCGAAAGATGTGACCCAGTAAAATCCATTTCCTCCGAGGTACATTAGACGCCCACCTTTACTCTGGTATGTTTCTAAGGCGTTTAGCATTTGTTCAGACCAATATTCTGGGTGACTACCTGTGACTAGAACCAGGTATGGTGCTAAAAGGCTTTCGCCTTCCAAGTGAAGATCCTCGTCAGTGATCACATCAAATTCATAACCCTGGTTCTCCATCCAGTCGGTTAAGTGGAGATCAGCGGCGAATTGATGAGGAGCACCTTCGCCAGCTCCAAGTATGCGCATATGGACTTTTGGGCGCATGTCTAGTATCGGTCTCAGTCGGGAAGAATAAGCAACGCCACTTCCATCCGAGTGTCGATCGTATAGGCTATGGAGTTCGTTGTTTACTATGTATTTCTCGTGAGGAAGCGATGGATAGTTAATATTTATGTGTTCTCCCATCCAAGCTTTCCATGATTCGACGATTTCTATTCGGGACATCAGATGGATATTAGCGTAGGCGAGATAGCTGTTTGTTGGAACGAGGAATGCTATAGGAGCGGTAGATGAGCCTTTTTTAGGTCTAACGAAGAATGGTATATGGTCTTCGTTGCCTTCACCTTCTCCTGCTGTGAGACGTGCCGCATATATACCACTTCTCATTCCTTCGGGAATGGTTAATGTGAATCCTATGTCCCATTGTGCATCTTCAAGGTCATCGTCGTGAAAGTATACAGCACCGTATTCTTTAGGAGCGTTTCTGAAATCTGTTTCCTTGCCTGTCCAATTATGGCCTGTCATTCCTCGTGCTGGCATGTTGACAAGTGTTCCGTGAAGTTTGTTAGGCGAAATATCAGTTATGACGTCGGAGGAGAAATCTCTACTCAAATCCCATACAGCAACGATGGAATCGCCAAAGTATGAGGGAGATTGCTCCTGCTGTAGTGAATTAATGTCGTTATCGGTTAAAGGTTTATTGAATAGTCTGGGTCTGTCTATTTTGCCGTTAAAACAACCACGTACTATGTGATCTCCATTCTCATTTTGTTTCCAGTAGCCAGCCATCAAAAACGGTTCGTTGTTCATGCCTAATGCTGACAATGATACGGGATTTTTAGTTACAGTTCGTGAGTCATCGTTCGGCCACATGCTTACGGGTTGTTGGTGTAATGTTATCGTACGTTTTGTGGCATCATATACGCCTGCAACGAAGTACCATTGGCTTTTTCTAAGGGGATTTCCCGTCTTAATTTTCTCTGTGCGGCCGGTTTGGTCACCAAGCCACAGGGCCAGACTTCCATCATCGTCAATAAAGAGGCCGTAGCCTATGCCTTCTGAATCTGACCATTTGGTCAATATTCCTTGAGCACCTTTTGCAGGAGTGGTTGGGTAGATCCATGCTTGTAGAGTAAAACTACTTGTCAGTTGAAGGGGTTGGTTACTGGGTATGGTGGCATAGGAACCTATGAGTAGATCTTGATGTATTCCTGCGTAATCTCCGTTGGCAGTAGAATCTATGAGTTGTTCTTTAAATCCTGGGCCTTCAGGATTTGGATCTCCGTGAATGAGTCTTACAATATCTGCGCGATATGAGGAGTGTTCACAACTTACCATAAACTTTATAGTTTGACCTGGTTGCACACTTAATCTGTCAGCGTAACCAACTACTTGCATTGAATTACTCCTTTATACATATCTTCAACGTGGTGGTAATATTGTGGAACTACAGAAGATTACCTTCGTAATCCACTTGGAATATTGGAAATCCGAGTTCTTTAAGTTTTGGCTCTATTGTTGCTTTGTCTCCTACAACTAGTATTTTTAAAAGCTTATCGTCTAGAATGGATCTAGCAAGATTATTGACATCGTCTTTAGTCACAGCATCGATCTCATTTGAATACGATTCTAAATAATCGTCGCCTAGATTGAAAACAACTAGCTGCGCTAATTGATCAATAGTTTGGCTTTGAGTTTCGAAACGTGACGGTATCCCCCGTAAGATTCCGAGTTTCGCATCGTTAAATTCTTTACTCGTGATAGGCCGAGTCCCTTTAATTCCATCGAATTCCTTTATTGTTTCTTTTATAGCTTCTGTCGTGACTCCAGTTTGAACGGCGCCTCCTGCTGTTAGAATGGATGGCTTGAGACACCAATCTACTGACGATGTATAGCCATAGCTGTAACCTTTATCCTGCCGTAAATTGGAGTTTAGCCTAGCAGTAAATTGACCACCTAAAATATAATTCAGCAGAGTCAAGTTGTAGAAATCGGAGTGGTTCCTAGGTAAAGTAAGGTAGCTGGCATTTATGATAGATTGAGCAGCGTCAGGTTTGTCTGCCATAAATATTGATGCCCCTGGATAGTGGTGGTCTACATTGTGACACTGATCAGGCCTGACAACCATATTTGGTGCAATCCAGTCCCCGAAATACTCGTTGCATTGGTCCATGGCCTCTTTTTCAATCACATCCCCAACTATAATTAAAGTTGAGTTTTGTGGTACATAAGAGCGTTTGAAGTGCTTTAGTAATTCGTTCCGAGTTAATTTTTGGATCGACTCTGTAGTACCTATAAGTGGATGTCCGTAAACACTTTTAGGTCCGTACTGAATGGCTCTTGAAACCGTGGATGCGATCCAATTAGGATTGTCTGATATCCTGGTTAATTCGATTAAACGTTCCTTTCTAATGCGTTCTAGATCATTCTTAGGGAAGATAGCATTTCTACAAACATCCGACATGATTTCTAATGCGGTACTCCAATGAGCCTTTAGAGCTTGAGTTGAAATGGATGAGTATTCTCGAGATGCAGAGCTAGAAAGATGTGCACCTAAGTATTCCATTTGGCTAGATATATCGGTACTTGACCTAATGGTGGTTCCCTCCAAGATCATAGAGGCTACTAGGCTGGATATCCCGGGCTTAGATAGTGGATCTGTTATGGCACCAGATTGACATACAAGTCCCATGGAAACC
>CAUZEB010000064.1:0-9815 GCA_963578655.1 Dehalococcoidia bacterium
ATCAAATTAACCAAATGCTGAGACAAGGACATGGTGTTATTGTTAACAATTCATCGGCTAATGGATTGATTGCCAGCTCTGGAGAATTGGCGTACACGGCATCAAAACATGCTGTCATAGGTTTGACGAAAGTCGCAGCTCTGGAGTACGCAAGTAGAGGCATTAGGGTCAACGCCGTATGTCCAGGTTACATATATACTCCTATGGTTGAGGACATTGTTAATAGTAACCCATCCCAGACTGAAATAATTTTAAAAAACTATCCTTTAGGTCGCCTTGGAGTACCTGAAGAAGTCGCTTCAGCAGTGATATGGCTTTGTTCGGAAGAGTCAACTTTTCTCAACGGAACAGTATTGCCTATAGAAGGCGGATTGTTGGCGCACTAAGTGGCGATGTATGTATTTATGGATAAACGTGTAATAGTTAATGCATTGTGACTGAGGTAGTATAAGGGCGTTATGAAGGACCTCCGTTGACATTTGCTGAATATCCTTTGTTTAGTAATCGGTATGGTACCAAGATTCAAAAATAAAGTTACTTTGGTCACTGGAGCAGGATCTGGTATTGGGCGCTCAACGGCCATTATGTTTGCCCGAGAGCAAGCTGAGGTGGCAGTCATAGATCTGGATTATCTGAAAGCTGTTGAAACCGATGATTTGATTGAAGCAAGTGGAGGTCATGCCATTGCAATTAGATCTGATGTTACTCATATTGACGATGTTACAACCATGATAGATAAGACAGTTTTAGAATATGGCAGATTGGATGTCGCATTTAATTGCGCAGGTATAACAGCTGCTGATAGAGAACCAATTCATCGCGCCTCAGAGTCTGAATGGGATAGGGTCCTCGGCGTCAATCTGAAAGGTGTGTGGCTTTGTATGAAATACGAGATATCCCAGATGTTGGACCAGGTAGATGGAGGCAATATTATAAATATTGCATCTATAGGAGGACACGTAGGTGCTCCTGGTCGTTCAGTGTATGTGTCAAGCAAGCATGGAGTTATAGGATTGACTAAGACAGCAGCTTTGGAATACGCACGGGCCGGATTCAGAGTAAATGCTGTAAGTCCAGGTCACACCATTACCCCTTTGGTTGAGAGAGCACTTGAAAAGTATCCAGAGATGGCCCATGAAATAATATGTAAGTATCCCGTTGGCAGATTAGGGAAATCAGGAGAAATTGCCAATGCAGTATTGTGGTTGTCATCCCAGCATGCTTCGTTCGTTACAGGACAAACCATTGCTGTCGATGGTGGGTATACTGCGCAATAGGTGGTAACTTAAATATCAAGGTTTCCGTAACTGATCTTTATTTAGATAGCTGCATTAGGTGGTATGCGATTAGCCCAAGGCCGTGCATATTCAAGTTGAGATGCTAATCTGAATAAAGTTGCTTCATCACCGAACTTTCCAGTAAAGTGAGAACCGATTGGCAATCCGTCGTCGGTCCAATACAGAGGGACTGACATTGATGGTTGCCCTGTGGCATTGCTAATGAAATTGAAAGGGGTGAAGGCCGTCATCTTACGACGAACTTCGAGAGGGTCGTTGCCTGAATAGGCGAAAGTTCCTAAGGGTACTGGAGGCTCACCTAAAGTAGGGCCAAGCCAGACATCGTAGTTTTCAAAAAAACTTGCGACGTCGCGAGCTATTCTTTGTACGGTCTGGACCGCCAAGAGATAATCAGGTCCGCTTACTTCATTACCTATCGCCATAAATGACCACACAAATGGTTCAATTGTTTCTTGAGTGGCTTTCTTTTTTAGTTTTCTTTCCCAATCTTTTAGACTCCATGCGAAACCTGCTGCAAGCATTGTTGTGAAATTACGCCACATTGTTTCAGCATCAAAACTAGGAGATATCTCTGTAACTTGATGACCGAGATCAATGCATAACTGAGCTGTTTCGCAAACTGATTTAATCGCCTCTCTGTGCAGTTTAGTACCAAGAGGTGTTTCCGTTGAAAATGCAATGCGTAGTTGGCCGGGAGGTCTGGATAATTCATCTAGATAATTACGGATTGGTGGTGGGGCAGAATATGGATCGCCCACATCTGGTCCCGACGAGGCATCTAATATGTTTGCACTGTCTCTTACGGAAATAGTTAAAACGTGCTCTGAAACTAGTCCACTTATCAAATCTCCATAGTGCGGACCTAGAGGATTGCGACCCCGTGTAGGCTTTAGACCGAAAACTCCACAGCATCCAGCCGGGATCCGGATAGAACCTCCGGCGTCATTTCCGTGCGCTATAGGCACCATACGTGCAGCCACTGCTGCCGCGGCGCCTCCACTAGATCCGCCAGCTGTTCGACTTAGATCCCAAGGGTTATGGGTTGGTCCATTGAGTCGTGGTTCTGTAGTTGGGCCTATAGCGAACTCAGGGGTGTTCGTTTTTCCAACGAATATCAAACCCGCAGCTTTATACCGCTTTACTAATTCACTGTCTGAGAATGGGACATACCCCTTTAAGAATTCGCTACCTTCATTAAATTCAAACCCTTTACATTCAGCCAGGAAGTCTTTTATCAAGAAAGGAACTCCGGTAAAGGGACCCTTTTTCAGGGGACCTGACGATATCTCACGAGCCTGATCATACATGGTGAGGATCACGGCGTTTAGAGTTGGATTCACAGACTCGATTCGTTTTATAGACGCCTCCACAAGTTCTATTGGTTTTACTTGTTTTTGTCTAACTAGTTCTGCCTGTTCGGTAGCGTCCATAAGCATAAACTTCTCAGGGTTAAAATTCATACAAGGAGCTCCAATAAATAGTTATGATGAAATACATAAATACTATACGCACGATCGCAGGCCGACGCAAATACTTACAATAAACAGATGAATTATGTATGATGCAAGTTCTCTTTCTCAAGGATCGACTAATTTCTAAGAAAGAGATGAAATGAGGAGACTTTATTCTAACATTGTTGTACTATGTATTTCGCCCGTTTATAAGTTCCTCCCATAGAAATCAATATTAGGTGATATTCTTTGCCTACAGACGAATCTATTGCTAAAATAAATTGGTTGATTCACTCTAAAAATGGTGGAAGTCACCTTAGAGACCTGATGGGTGGTAAAGGGGCTGAATTGGCTGAGATGACCTCGCTAGGGATTCCTGTCCCGCCCTCGTTTACTATTACTACACAAGCCTGCAAGGTGTATTTTGATTCAAATAAAAGACTACCTGACACGGCGTGGACTCAAGTTTTGGAAGCTGTGAGTATCCTTGAAGCTGAAACAGATAAGATATTTGGAAGTCCTTCTAATCCTCTGTTAGTGTCAGTTCGATCCGGGGCTGTTGTCTCAATGCCTGGCATGATGGATACTATTCTTAATTTAGGAATGACAGAGGAAATCGCTAATGGGGTAGCGGCTCAAACTGGAAACGAACGATTCGCTTTAGATTTGTATAGGCGATTTGTTCAAATGTATGGAAACGTTGTTCTAGGCGTTCCTGCGGATCTTTTTGAAAGCATTATTAACGACCATAAAATCTCGACTAAGTCTCTTTTGACTGCCGAGCTATCACCGAAAACACTAAGAAACATCATATCCAAATTCAACGAATTGATAGAAGATTCTGCAGGCGTAAGAATACCTTCTGATCCTCAATCACAACTTAAATTAGCTATTCAAGCTGTTTTCGATAGTTGGAATAGCCGTCGTGCCATAGACTACCGCAACCATCACGGAATCGCCCATGATTTAGGTACAGCAGTCAGCGTGGTTGCTATGGTTTATGGCAACAGAAGTTCTCAAAGTTGCACGGGCGTGGTTTTCACTCGGGATCCATCGACAGGAGAAAACAGGACGTATGGTGAATTCTTGGTGAACGCCCAGGGTGAAGATGTGGTTTCAGGTTTGATGACACCCCGTGATATAGGTGACCTGAAGACCGAAATGCCGGCTGTCTATAAGGAATTAATTGATGTCGGATCTCGACTCGAGTCACATTATAGAGACGTTCAAGATATTGAATTTACCGTCGAGGAAGGCAAACTATATATCCTTCAAACTAGGTCGGCTAAACGTTCAGCGCAAGCGTCAGTAAAAATAGCGGTTGATATGGTTGATGAAGGACTCATTAAGGTGGAAGATGCTTTGTTGAGTATAGACCCTAGCCAAATATATCAACTATTACTTCCAAGTCTTGATGAAGATGCCAAACAGCAAGCCAATAACGATCAGAGACTTATCGTGACCGGTTTAGGGGCTTCCCCCGGTGGGGCTTCAGGTAAAGTTGTTTTTGATGCAGATTTGGCTGAAGCCATGGCAAAAGAGGGAGAAAGAGTTATTTTAGTACGCTCAGAGACAAGCCCTGATGATGTTCATGGCATGATAGCGTCTGTAGGCATTTTAACGAGTCGTGGTGGTACGACAAGCCATGCAGCTGTTGTAGCCCGAGGTCTAGGAAAGCCTTGTGTCACTGGAGCTAATAATATGGAAGTAAATCCTGTCGACGGATATTTCACTTGTAATAATATAATTGTAAATCAAGGAGAAGAAATAAGCGTAGATGGTTCCTCTGGAGAAGTCTTCCAAGGAGCTATAGCCAGTGTAATACCAGGAATCTCAGGTCAATTAGAGTTAACTAAATTGCTTTCATGGGCAGATGATGTCAGGACTTTACAGATATGGGCAAATGCAGATTATCCAAAGGATGCACAGATTGCAATTGAGTTCGGCGCTGAGGGTATAGGGCTTTGTCGTACAGAACATATGTTTTTCGAGCCGGAACGACTTGTTTTAATGAGGGATATGATTGTTTATGCACACATTTTGTCTGATAAATCGACTGATACTTTAACTAGGAAAAAATATCTTAACACCATAAACCGACTTCAATTATTTCAGTCCAATGACTTTGAAAACATATTTAAAGTTATGCAAGGTAAACCCGTTGTTATTCGTCTTCTCGATCCTCCGTTACACGAATTCTTACCAAATCGTGATGAAATTTTGGAAGAAGTCATAGAATTACGGCTCAAAGGAGAAAACCGTAGTTTATTATCAGAAAAGGAAAAACTCCTTAACATTTTAGATGAAATGCGAGAGTCGAATCCTATGCTTGGTTTGAGGGGATGTCGATTGGGCATTAGATATTATGAGATATATGCTATGCAAGTGCGTGCAATAATGGCCGCAGTTTTAAAAACTCAATTGGAAGGTATATCAGTGCAACCGGAGATAATGATACCTTTTGTGGGGCATGGTAATGAAATGCGCTATATACGAGATCAATTAAGGACAACTATAGACGAGTACCTTGGAGATAGAAATAAACATGTTAATTATAAAATCGGAACAATGATTGAAATACCTAGAGCCGCATTAACAGCCGACGAAATTGCAGAATCTGCCGAGTTCTTTAGTTTTGGAACCAACGATTTGACTCAAACAACTTTTGGTTATAGTAGGGATGATGCAGAAGGTAAATTTCTTACGAATTACAAAGAAAAAGGGATAATATCTCAAGACCCGTTTGAAGTTTTAGACCGTAAGGGAGTAGGGCAACTCATTAGTATTGCTGCTCGCTTAGGTAAAGAGACGAGACCTGATCTTGTGCTTGGAATTTGCGGGGAACATGGAGGAGATTCGTCAAGCATAGAATTTTGTCATTCGATAGGTCTTGACTACGTAAGTTGTTCGCCATACAGAGTCCCCATAGCTCGAATAGCAGCAGCCCGTGCAGCTCTCCTCGCAGACAGACATTACTCCTTGATACCGATTAGTGGACTGCCATAGAGCGGGCGACTAAGCCAGACTGCTGTTTATATTTGAGGTTTGGAAAAGGTCAAAATGCGTCTGGGGTTGTCTCTCATAATTAAATCGATTTGTGACTCTGATATACCTGCTGTTTTAAGGTATGGTAGGAATTTATCAATAATGAAAGAGTAACCTGTTCCACCATAGCTTTTCAGGTGTATTTTATTACAGACATCTTGGGAAAGTAGGATACGATCTCCGTAACCCGCGTCAATTAGTTTGGGTATGGCGTCGGCTACTACGGCTGCACCGGCACTCAGATAATATTCAGAGAATGAATCATTTTCTGCTTTCCACTTCATAGGCACGGTAAGTCGACCAAGTAGATCAAATTGTATGTATACGCCGTGACTCAATAGTTCTAACATAAGGGGCATGTCTCCCGCTATGGGATCACTATGACCGAAAATCACGCGTGAGAAGTCAACTCCCTCCTCCCCAAGAATACCGATAGTCTCGAGTTTCTCCCATCCGACTCCTCCTCTGTGGAAGGAGATCGGAGCGCCTGTAACCCGGCTCGCTCTCGCTGAAGCACGGATACTCTTAACTTCGTTAGGTTCTATTGGCTGGCCTTCGATACCGACTTCCCCTATTATCCCTGATCTGATGTTTGTATCTAATACTCCTACTGTTAGATCACGAATAATTTCTTGTGTCAAATCTTCCACTGTACGTGTATCCATATCATCGGGGTGGAATTGTTTTTCATACCATCCAGATCCCATGATTACATTTAGCCCGGTTGTATTGGATAATTTGAGCATGGCTCGCGGATCTCTTCTAATGCCTATGCTGGTGACTTCTACAATAGTATTCCCGCCCGAGTCTCGAAATTCAACCACTTCATTTGCAATCATTTCTTCGTCTGCAAATATCTCATTGTCAGCAATTGGAATTTTTTCTCTAGCTGAATGAAGATTTTCCAGAGTTAATGGTTGGTTCCACAGAGCTGCTTCCGTAGCAGGGATGTTTATATCAAGGTTGTCAGATAGACGCAGATCAATAAATAAGTGTTCATGCATTAGTGTAATCCCAACTTGTTTGGGATCTATTGGACCTTTCACAGACATGATTTTCCCTGTCATGTCAAAGGGAACGTTCCCTACGGATGATTCTGGACTAGATGTCAATGCTCGCTCCTTATTAGAATTAGAAACGCACGATATATTTCACGAGAAGAGGCCGGTGTGTAGCTGCAATATCAATCCAGGATTGTCGTAGTAACAGTCGACTAGAGAGCACCTGAATTTAATATGGCCTCTCGAAAGAGGAGTGACATTATTGCCATAAAACATCTTAGAATTCGATATACAAGAGAGAGATTTGAAAAATCATTTAGAAAATATCTTCAATATTTCGAATCTAGATATGCCTCTTGGCGTATCGACTTTAATTTCAGTTCCTGCCCGCCTGTTAAAAAGAGCTTTACCCAGAGGCGAGGCGTTTGATATCTTGCCTTCTGAGGGATTCGCCTCCGTAGAATTAACCAATCTATAACTGTTACGCTTACCGCTTGCCAAATCCTTAACTGATACCCTTACGCCTAACTTTACCACCTTAGACTTGCCCCTACGAGATGTTTTAATAATGACGGCCTTCTTCAGTGTATCTTCTAAAGTCCTGATTCTAGACTCGACGTAGCCTAACTGCTCACGAGCTGCTTCTAACGGTGCATTTTCTCGTACATCTTTGTCAGCTGCTGCCTTTTGTATTTGGACAGCCAGGGGTGCACGTTCTGATTTCAATTTCTCCAGTTGCTCCACAACTTGAGCATGGCCTTCTGGAGTAAGTTCTATCACTTCTTGGAGATTGAGTTGGTTAGCAGAGTTAGTTTTCGTCTTCGATTTTCTAACTCTAACATGTTGCGCTAAATTTATCTCTAGCATGCCTTGTTTACGGGCGTAGACTAGGAACTCTTTAAGGGCCTGAAGACGGACAGAGGCTTGTGGGGATGTGCCGGTACCAAGTACTTGTTCTACGTACTCACCAATTTCTGATGGGCTAATAGCTTCAAAAATTCGTTCAGGCCCGCACCATTGAACGAAACGAAACAGTTCTCTATGGCTAGCTTCCTGATTGTCTTTCTCTTTTATACTATCTAAATAAAGACCAGCGGCTTCTAGTATTCGTTTTGACTGAACTGAAGCTGACACAGAAATCTCCTACACGATGTTCTACTAACAATAGTAATGAAACCATGGGGTTTCTGTCAATGTGCATTTTAGTAACTGACATGAATATGTGACTGGATAGAGATAAAGTGGGTATCGTGGTGCCGAAGGTCGGAGTCGAACCGACACGCCCGATAAAGGGCAACGGTTTTTGAGTTAACCTGTCCTTGTTTTGAGAGTCACTTGTGACCCTATTGTACATAGGAAAAGGACTATATGCACACCAAAAGACACAAGGCTACATTTATGGACTAAGACCATAACTAAGACCATTAACCACTGGCTTGTTTAAGGGCATCTTGGAATCGTTCTGATGCCTTCCTATCGGTACCAGCAATTACGTGCCCGTAAATATCCTGTGTGGTGCTGATATGCCTGTGGCCAAGTGTTCTTGATACATTCTGAATCTCATCGTGTTGCAAGCTAAGTGTGGCGTAGGTATGTCTCAGAGTATGAAGTCCTATCTTCTTGGTAATACCAGACTTCCCTTAATGCTTCTGCGAAATCATCTTTGCATAATTAAATTGTTCAGTCATGAATATATCTCATATTTTTGAGAATTGAATCTGTCACTTCTGCACTGTCTATATTTATTTCAACTGGAACATCGCACACTATCCTGGCAAGAGTACGCATTAAAAACGCCTGTTCCTGGTTGGCCGCCAATAATTGACTCACACGCCTAGCTCCTCGGAAAGGTAATGCAGAGATTTTGTCTAGGTTCTCATATACACCATCTAGGTTGCCAAATCCCTTCAGTACTGCTGTAGCTGACACCTGACCTATTCCCGGTACGCCAGGGAAATTATCACTCTTGTCACCAGCCAATGCCTTGTAATCAGGTATGTTTTGAGGTTCAAGTCCATAAAATCTCTTGGTTGCTCCTTCAACATCAAAAAATCTTGTAGGCCAGTACTGGCTAAATGTCTCAATCTTAATGTTACTTGTTACAAGTTGAAGTAAATCTAAATCGCTGGTGATAATCACAGTAGAAAACCCAGACAACGACGCCCTAGCTGAGAGAGTTCCCAATATGTCATCAGCCTCATAACCGTCCACAGTACATGAAGACAATTCCAAGGATTTTAAGAGATGGAAAACCCTTCCGCAATCCTCTATCAACCCTTCGGGAGCTGGGGGTCGGTTGGCCTTGTATTCTGGATATAACTTGTGCCTAAAGGTTGGTGGTTTAGGGTCAAAAGTAACTATTATGTGAGTTGGATCATGACGTTCTATCGCATCTTCAACTAAACCGAAAAATCCAGGCACAACCCTATTGGGTGAACTAGCGAACCAGCTGTGGAAAGCTATGGCATGACCATCAAAAAGTAATAATCTTTTCGAAGGAATAGATGAAATATGTTCCGCCATAATTGTTTCCTTTCTGTTACTTGCATATATTTCTTCCAACTAACTCACTATTGATATATCAGGATTGTATATAATTTCGTTAGCCGGTTATGAGTCTTCTACTTCTCTGTCGCGGAGCCAGTATATAGCATACAAAATGTTACCCACTGAGAAGGTAAGAGAGGCGTGCCCAGGAAGGGATTCGAACCCCTGACCCCCTGCTTGCAAAGTAGAGGTTTTCACAACTGCGCTACACTTAATCAGTTCGTACTGTTTTCGAAACACATTGGCATTAATCAGTGATTGAATTACAATTTAAATAGTAATATCCCTAACAATCATACATAGGAAACGATTATTCCTAAACCTAAACAAGAAAAGAAATAGGTAAGAGTATAATGACAACCGAATTTGCCCAATTGGGTTTAATATTGCAACTGGAGCAGACCTTATCTGATCTTGGCTATATCACCCCCACACCGATTCAATCGGAGATTATTCCGTTGATGTTGGATGGT
>CAUZEB010000065.1:0-9776 GCA_963578655.1 Dehalococcoidia bacterium
ATTCTGTGATCGTATAGGTGTAGCCAAGAATTATGCACTTACCGAGATGGCTTTGTTGGAACATAGTATAAGGGAAGACTTAAACAAAACTGCTCCACGTGTTATGGCTGTATTGAGACCATTGAAGGTGGTCATAGAAAATTATCCAGAGGGAACACATGAAGATATGATAGCTATAAATAACCCAGAAGATCCTTCTTATGGGACAAGAACTGTACCGATGTCTCGGGAGATCTACATTGAGCGTGAGGATTTTGAGGAAGATCCACCTCGTAAATTTTACAGATTAGCTCCTGGCAGGGAAGTTAGACTGCGTTACGGATACTTCATTAAATGTGTCGGTATTACTAAAGATAAAGACACTGGTGAAATAATGGAATTGCGGTGCACATACGATCATGAAACACGCGGAGGGTCTGCATCTGACGGGCGTAAGGTTAAGGCGACACTTCACTGGGTATCTGCAGTGCATTCGATTCTGGCTGATGTAAGGCTGTATAGCCCTCTCATCACAACAAATGATATATGTGTTGATTCCGAACCGGGTAAATTTAGAGATAATATAAATCCTAATTCGGTAGAAATTCTAACCGACTGCAGATTGGAACCTAGTTTGATCAATACTGAATTTGGTCGGACATTTCAATTCGAACGACAGGGATATTTTTGTGTAGACTCTGTAGATTCGACTAGAGAGAAACTGGTATTTAATCGTACAGTTACATTAAGAGACCAATGGCATAGTCTAAAAAAAAGCAAGAACAAAGCCATTAGAAAATAGGGTTATAGCAAATTTTTAATTGGAGCTTTAATCCAATTAACGTACTTTGACTAAAACCGTATTCTTCGGATGGATATTTTCCTCGATTTCCAGTTTGTGACTCCCAGAGTATATGTCAGGACAGAATGACTACCGACTAGAATCATCATTGCCATAGATATAGGGTAACAAGCGACCATAGCCATACAGTGCCCAAAATTTTTACAGATGATAAACCAAGAAGATGTAACTATACACAAAGTAAGCAATGACAAAAAGAATAGATCTCCAAAACCAGTATGGAATAGAACAGTAAATAGTAGCGTGGTAATTGGCATGAATCCCAATCCAATTATAACTATAGAAAAGATAGAAAAGACACTAACACTGTAATTAAGAGTAGGGAAAACGCTGCGTGATATACCTTTAAATGTTTCTAAGTTACCCTTGTAAGGTAATACTTTTACACAATGGGTTCCTTGACATAGTTCCACTTTTAGTTTCATCTTTCTTGCCAAACGAGCAAGATTAAAATCGTCCAAAGGATCATCATTTATTATTTCATGTCCACCTATTAATCGATAGGAAGAAGTTTTGAAAAGCATAAATTGACCAAAGCCTGCAGATAATAGTGAACTTTGTATCCTTTGTGCTAGTCTCAATGGGATCCAAGAGAATAAACTCCAATCTATAAATGGATATATTAGTCGTTCAGTTAAATTTTTGGCCATTCTTTGAGGAACAGCAGTAAACAGATCAGCATTGACATTGATAGAGTTTCTTACCGCCGCGGATATTGTATCTGGCGATAAAATAGTGTCCGAATCTATGAATAGAAGAAAATCACCCGTTCCTTTTAGTGATAGTTGATGACAAGCCCATAGTTTTCCTATCCAGCCGTGAGGAGGTTCAGTACCATGAATCAATTTAATTCTAGAATTTTTCTGTACAAAAGATTCCACCACTTTGGCGGTTTCATCAGTTGACCTATCATCTAATACTATAATCTCTAAATTAGTATAGCTCTGAGTATCTAGAGCCTTTAAACACTGCCCGATACTATCCCCCTCATTTCGTGCTGGTAAAAGTACAGAAACTGAGGGCCAGGAGAAACTAGGCTCTAGAGGAGTAATAGTGTTACTAAGCAACTTCAAGTAACCTGAGTTAGACACAGTAACCAGGAAAGATATGATTGCCAAGATGACCAGAGCGTAGTATAGAATATGAATCGATTCCGTCACACTATCGACCTTCCTGCGAGCTTGAAGACCCAATTCCGTAGTGATATTCCTCCAGAATACTCCGACCTATGCTTGTAGACGATAATAACCATATTCGACACCCAAAATAAAGCGATATATGGTCTCATTATAATTGGGAAGAACACGATTAGAAATCCAGCCACACAAAATGTGACTGTGATGGCGTGATTTTTTTGAAGTAAATGCATAGCACCGAGAAATATAAATCCTATGGGAAGAGCTAAGCCTCCAGTCAATGCGATCCACGAACCCCAAGAAGAGGCCAACGCTTTACCACCACGTAGCCGGAGAAATGGTGAGTATGCGTGTCCTAAAATGGGGGATAAGGCAACTAGAGCAATAACTATGTCTGAAAATATGGATGTAGGATGCTGCAGATATGTAGTTACGTAATAGACTGGTATTAAACTTTTTCCTAGATCCATAGTCAATGCTATTAGACCCAGAAACCAGCCACTGGATTTCCAAATGTTGGCCGAACCTGGATTTCCGTCCCCTACCCTTCTAATATCTGTGCTAGCTATTAGCTTACTGATTATGATGGAAAATGGAATAGATCCGATCAAAAAGCATATAGGAATCCAAATAAGTAACTCAATCATAGGACATCTATTTACCAGAAAGGTTAGTCATAGTAAAATATAAGTGCAACTGTTTCCTTTTTAAGTAAGTACAAATTACGGACGTTAATTCTGTTCATGACTATATCAGATTACCGACAGACTAACAGTCATTACCAAAAGTTTTGGCCCTTATATGCAACAAATCAATTGTCTGAAATTCTGTCGATAGCTGTTTATATTTCATTAATCAGTGTGCTCAGATGTCAATATTAAATAACATTATTGAACAGCGCGCAGTCGTAGGTTGGGTAATTTACGACATTGGAACGACACTATTTTATGTCGGGATTATAGGGCTCTTTTTCCCCCTGTGGGTGACACATAACTTAGGTGGCGACGATTCAACTGTCGGATTTACTATTGCTATTTCAATGATAGTGATGCTGTTTCTTGCACCCGTGGTAGGAACTCTTTCTGATCAATTGGCCCATAGAAAAAGACTGCTAGGGTTAACCTCTTTCATTTGTATTGGATCTACCTTCATGATGGGTGGGGACGATATGAGGTGGGCACTGGCTCTCTTTGTAGTAGCGTTTATCGCGTTACAATCTTCTTCCATATTCTACAACGCCATGATTTCTGATGTAAGCACTAAATCTAACAGAGGTACCATATCAGGTATAGGGGTAGGAGTTGGATATATAGGTGCTATTTTGGCTGTCGCTATTGGTTTAATTCTTGTAGTTTCTGATAATTATGTTACGGGATTTAGGGTTATAGGGGTTCTCTTTCTTATAGTTTCCTTACCTATTTTAATGTTTCTTAATGAAGGATCACGCTCTCAAATCCCGTCGACGACTATACAAAAGATATCAAATCTATTTTTTCGACTAAGAACAGCAATTCAAGGCATTCGCAATATACCGGGTTTGGCGAAATTCTTATTCGCACGATTTTGGTATATGTGTGCAGTTAACACCTCTTCTTCATTTGCAATTTTGTATGGAACTGATACTGTCGGGTTTTCCGAGAGGGAAGTTGAATTCATATTATTAATTGGTATTTTAATCGCGATACCAAGTAGCGTACTCTGCGGTAGATTTGTAGATCGAGTGGGGCCTGAGCAAGCCTTGCCTCTTATACTAATTGGGTGGCTCGCATTGATGATTGCTGCGATCGTAATTCCAGTGATGGAGCTCCCTAGTCAATTATGGTTACTAATGGGGGTTACAAGTGGCATATTGGTAGCAAGTGTTTGGACTGTGGATCGACCGTACATACTACTCTTTTCTAGATCTCAAAATGTAGGGGAATTCTTTGGTATTCATAGTTCTTTTGGTAGACTGTCGGCGATGACTGGGTCTTTCTCCTGGGGCTTCATATCAGTTACGTTGGGACTGGGTCAGATATCAGCAGTGATTTTCTTGACCTTCTGCGTACTGGTCGCATTTGTAGTGTTGATGTGGCCAACAATAAAAATCAGAAATTAATAGTATGTATGGGTACTCATTGGTCATACACGGACGGAGCTGGAGGTTATTGACTCATTGACAATTTAATAAAGCGTTTCTTGTTCAGTCAAAGCAATTTAAATATTAATCGGGATTCATAAATAAGGTATGAGGCTTAAGGCCTGCAGCGTACGAGACGTCCATCCAATTGTGAAGAATATACTTAATGATGTCATCTTCTCGCTTGTGAGCAGTAGCTGTTAGTCGGATACGATCTTGGGTGGTTAAAAAGAAGTATTTCAGCTCTGTTTCCTTAGACAGTTGTCTAAATGAGTCGACAGTTAAAACTGGATCTCTCCCTGAAAACCCGCCAATTGCAACAGCTAACATATCGTTAATAATAAAAGGTGCAGCATCGCTTGCTTTCATTGTTGCCAAGATGGATTGTGGATGAAAGTTCTGTTTACTTTTGTCGATAAATTTGCTCACAAGGTTGTATTCATCCAACCGGTCCATATGACGGGTTTGATTCGATTGGGGTGTTTGAGCTTTTGCTATAGGGACTCTTGGGAAATTAGTATCAGAAACCCCGTGTGATAAGCTTAAATATAAAGGTAGCATAGATAATGAAACACCGACCATTACAGAACCAGCTATCGTTAAAGGTCTTTGATTGAGTTTGAGGCCTACACCATTCAGCGATATTAATATCCCTATTATTGCTGTTGCAATCGGTATAGTGATAACCCAATCGGGAATAGAGTTGTCAACTGAAACTACTTGAAATAATAGACCTACGGGTAACATTGATATTCCTATAAATGCCCATATGCCGCCCTGTTTCACACGGCGGATTACATGGAAAGTACCAATTCCTAGAACTGCTGACATAGGAAGAGCTGTTCCGACCAGATAGTATGGATGCGTTTTGGTTGCTTTAGCCATGCCAAATACTACTATGGAAGTTATCAACCAAGAAGACCATAAGAGCCCCTGGGAGGCTATGTCATTTTGTCTTAAATGAGCGACGAAATGATTTGTATTATAGTAAATCTTCTTCGGTATTAATGCGAGTATTATTAGTGTTAATATCAGAAGAGAAGTGGGTAGTAACCATCCTAATTGATTAGCTAGAGGAGGTTTGAATAAATTGACAATTCCCCCTTTATTCCTAACAAGTTCTACTGTCTGTGATAGATCTGAATTGCAGGGAGAGAGAACTGTTATAGGTGGAGTAATGTTGGAATCCGTTCGATTTCCAATTGTAGATGCGCATTTTGCTGTTTGACGAGCACGAATAGGTGTTAAGGTTTTTCCAGGTGATATTAGTATTTGGCTGTCATTTCTCCTGATGGAGTCCTTGTTCATTCCGGAAATGCTACCATCCTTTTCCACTAAAGGTGGACCCGTATTTGGATATGGAACGGATTGTGTGTTCGATGGCACTCGATTTATAGTACCGTTCCGAGGATTCTGGATTTGAAACTGTGGTATGAGTCGAGGGTTCCCGCCGAAACCCTCGACTCTATTGAGACCATTATATTGAAAAGTTAAGGACCAAGGAGAATTGTCCAGAGTCGATCCGACGTATGGCCTATGAGTTTCCGGGGTTAGGGCTACAAATAAAACCCATGAAAACGAAAATATCATGGTAAGAAGTACTGTAACGCATACTCTTTTGAGATTGGCATGCCAACTTAGTCGGGAGGCAAGAATATAGTATAATAAGAATGCAGGTATAGGTATGAAGGCCACCCACATTTTCGTGTTGAATCCAATCCCCATCAACAATCCGAAAAGGATAAACCATTTCCATTTGCCCGATGTCGTTCCCTTTATAATGCAAACCGCAGCTAAAATCAGGATAAATGAGACCAAACCATCAGGTTCATTTCTACTATCGATTAATACACTCACAGGTAGAACGGCTAATGTTAAGGCAGATATAGTACCAGCCAGACGGCCAAAAGTTGATCTCACTGCCAAGTAGAGGATTATGATTGTTAAGATCCCCATAATTATTTGAGGAATAATAACTGACCAATCATTGACTCCAAACACGGATCCGGAAATGGCTTGAATCCAGAAAGACATTGGTGGCTTATCTACGCTGACCAAACCGATAGGATCAAAAGAGCCGTAAATGAAATTGTGAAAATTATAGGTCATCGACTTAACGGCAGCTGTGTAATAAATGTTATCTTGGTGTCCAAGACGCTGCAATCTGAGTGCTATCCCTGTAAGTACGATAATCGCTATGTGGATGTACGGGGACTTTACGAAAAGAAATATTCCTGTTCTTAATCCCTCTAAATTCAGCTTCTTTATCACAGTTGTCATATCGATTTGCTCGCAGTTAATTTTGCTTTTCTTAATCAGGTATGAGGCACACTAAATTTTAATAAATTTCGTTTCTAGTAATTCGTTGATTTCATAGAGAAGATACCATATATTACCAAGTTTATATTCTTACGATATGAAATATTCGTACATATTTACCTTGTGGAGTAAACAACTGCAATGAAGAGCTAATGGCATGTACATCTGATGTCGAATTGTTCTGGCCACACTTGCGAAAACGTTTAACTAATCACCCTTTAAGTTCACGAATCAGTATGACAGAGCTGTTCGATAATGTTGAGGAGGAGTCCAATAGACGCGTGATATACTTAACGAGTAGGATTCACCATTTCTAAGAAGGGTTTATTGTCGATGAAATCACTGGGATTACAGGAGAAACTTTTAAAGAATACTGGGAAACCAGAAATGGTATTCTTGTCTACTGTGACGATCGGTCATTTATTGATTCATTGGTATACGAATCTATTATCCTTGGCACTCCCATTTATCAAGGAGGATTTGGCTTTAACAGATGTGCAAGTTGGAGCCATTGTGACAGTACAAATAGGTGTCAGCAGCGGGTTTTTTATTGTATGTGGATTTCTTGCTGATTCATTTCGTCATCGTGGCGCACTTATAATTTGTGCAGGCATGGTTGCTTTAGGAATTGCATGTTTCGTAATTGCTATCGCGCCTACCTATGGAGTGATCCTGTTAGGATCAGGCATTGCAGGATTTGGAACTGCATTATGGCATCCGGCTGCAATGCGTTCTCTGTCGCTCACTTTTCCGGAACGCAGAGGTATGGCCCTTTCGATACACGGTGTCGGCGCTAGTATAGGTGATGCTATAGGGCCTGTCATAATAGGAGCAGTTATATTAGTAGTTAATTGGAAATTGGCTTTAGGGCTACACTTGTTACCTTCTTTGGTAATTGCTTTCATTTTATGGCGAGGACTCGCGATCATGAAAGTATCTGAGCGTGTTAAAACAGATTACAAGTCATATTTAGGTGGGATGAAGAATTTGTTTTCGAGTCCACAGGTTATAGGTGTGTTAGTGTCCAACACTCTTATTTCAATGAGTCGATTAAGTATGTTGGCATTCTTTCCCATATATATAAAGGAAACTTTAGATTCATCAGCATTTATCCTAGGTGTTTATTTGGCCCTGCTGTACGTTATGGGAATAGTGTCGCAACCCATCATGGGATTCTTGTCAGATAGAATAGGGAGGAAAGCTATTCTTGTTCCAAGCTTTGCTTCAATGGGTCTTATGTACATAGCGGTGACGATGGTATCTTCTGGGTTGATGTTGGGTTTTGTCATAGGGGTTCTGGGATTATTTTTCTACGCTATAATGAATATTACTCAGACTGCCGTAATGGATGTTGCACCTGAGGGTGTACAGGCCAGCACTATGGGAGTAATCGGACTTACCGGTTTGCCATTCACATTAGTATCTCCTATATTGGCTGGTTATTTGGTCACAAATAATGGTATTGATAGTGCGTTTTGGTACGCTGGAGTCACTGCACTTATTGCAGCTGCAGTCCTAATACCAATAAAATTCAAAAAATATAGTTGAGACATGTAGATTGTCTGATACATATTTATCAAAACAAAAGAGTCGACGATCCCTATGAAAGTTGCTAGAATACAGACGTATATCGTTTAAATTATGTGGTACGGGGAAACGAGATGATAAGACACTTAGTTTACATCCTATTGCTGGGCTTGACCTCTTTCTTGTTTGTGGTTTGTGGTCAATCCAACGAAGTTCCTGCGTCTGAACCAACGGCTACACCTAAACCCGCACCAACTGCTACACCTAAACTCGCACCAACTGCTACACCTAAACTCGCACCAACTGCTACATCTAAGCCTGCACCAACGGCTACATCTAAGCCCGCACCAACCGCTACATCTAAGCCTGCACCAACCGCTACACCTAAACCCGCACCAACCGCTACACCTAAGCCCGCACCAACTGCTACACCTAAACCCGCACCAACTGCTACACCTAAACCTGCACCAACGGCTACACCTAAACCCGCACCAACCGCTACACCTGTGCCACTTCTTACCGCAATAGACCAAGAGGATTTAACTATTGTGAAGAATCACATGGCCATGGGTACCGATCCTAATAGTGGTCCAATACTTCAAGGCTTTCCATTTGAAGGAGCCTTCCCGATACATCTGGCAGTTCTAAAAAACAACAGGGAGATAGTCAGAGTTTTATTAGAAAATGGCGCTCAGATAGACATAAAAGCAGACAACAGCGATGAGGCTACACCTTTGCATTGGGCTGCTTTCTATAGCATGGAAGATATGGTTACGTTTTTGATAAGTGAGGGAGCACCCATAAATGCTTTGGATGCTAATGGAACCTCTCCCATTGATAGCGCAAATTACGCCAAAGTGTTGAGTCAGGGCAACCCTGAGACACTGCAAAAATTGAACTCTATAATTGAGATATTGGAGAGCAATGGTGGTTTATCTGCCGAGGAACTCACTCGTTTGTCTGGAATTGAATCTACACCAGGAGTCGAATCTGTTGAAATAAACACTTACGGATTTAAATTAATTGTTGATGGTTCTATTAGTATTGAAAGCTCAGGATTGTTGGCCGATAACGCGAGGGAACAAGATGGAATAGTATTCTTTCAGTACGAGGGGGCTAATACTACATTACTTTGGATAACTGGAAGCGATCAAGATGAATTGCTCCCAGATATATATACGCAAATTGTCGAGGCGCAGCCTGAACTCACCTTCTCATTGATAAACGAAGGAGATATAGCAGTTGATTCGTCACAAGGTAAATATTTGACATTCGTTGCTAATAGTGACTCAGGGGAAGTTGAAGCAGGTGGCCTAACAGGTGTTTGGACCTGTCCAACGGATAGAGTTTTCTCATTGACTGTAACAGGATTGGATCCGGTAGTTTTACAGATAAGATTCAAGAGGTTGATTGATAATTTCACGTGTACACCTTAGTCTCTATTTATAGGAAGATGTTATGAAGGTATTTAATTTAACTTTGTTGCTTTTGATCACTCTTGCTTTGATCTTCCCTATTAGTATATTTGCAGGACATGGAGGAGATCACGGAGGTGGAGGAAATCAAGGAGGTGGAGGAAATCAAGGAGGTGGAGGAAATCAAGGAGGTGGAGGAAATCAAGGAGGTGGAGGGAACCCGGGTCCGGCACCTGCGCCCAGGCCTGCACCTGCGCCCAAACCCGCACCTGCGCCCAAACCCGCACCTGCGCCCAAACCCGCCAATAATGCTCCCAAACCCGCACCAGGAGCTACACCACCATCCGGAAATCAAGGCAATGGGCCGGCTAGGCCCGTACCAGGGGCTACACCACCATCCGGAGATCAAGGAGGCAATG
>CAUZEB010000066.1:0-9754 GCA_963578655.1 Dehalococcoidia bacterium
GGTATAGTTACTATAGCTCCGCCGATTAGTATTACACGCGATGATATAGATGAAATAGTTACAAAATTAGATATATCGATAGGAAGTTTGGAACGAGAATTAGGTCTGTAGGAGGGTTCAAGTGGTTGACGTATATGACACCAATACTATCAAAAGTAGCGCTTTAAGATATCAATGGATGCACAATAAAGATTGGACTCAGATGGGAGAAGAAGGCGATCCTCCAGTAATTATAGAAGGTAACGGCATGAAAGTTACTGATTCAGATGGGAAGGAATGGTTAGACGTTAGTGGTGGGTATTACTCCATCCATATAGGATATGGTCGTAAAGAGCTAGCGTATGCAGCTTATGAACAATTAAAGCAGATTACTTTTTTCCCCAGCGGGACTACAACCCCGCCGGTAATTGAATTATGTGAGAAACTTGCCGAATTGACACCAGGTGATTTATCTAGATCTTATTTGAATTCCGGCGGATCTGAGGCAAATGAAATTGCACTTAAGATCACGAAAGCTTATCACAAACGCAGAGGAGAAAACGGGCGATATAAATTTATTAGCAGGCGAGGATCCTATCACGGGACTACCTCATCTGTAATGTGGTTAGGTGAAAGCTCCTCTAATTACGGTTTAACCGATTTTGAACCTGCATATCCCGGTATGCTACACGCACCAAGTCCTAACTCCTATAGACCTGAAGTCAGGGGTGAAACTCCGTCTGAAATTGCTGTTAACAGTGCAAAGGCAATAGAAGACTTAATTTTAATGCACGGACCAAACACGATAGCTGGTGTCATTGGCGAAGCAGTAGCTCAACCACCAGGAGCAGTGGTGCCTGGAGATGAATATTGGCCCATGGTTCGAGAAATATGCGATCGCTATGGTATTTTATTAATCGCAGACGAAATCATCTGCGGATTTGGTAGAACAGGCACGATGTTCGGAATGGATAATTGGAATGTCGTACCGGATATTATGTGTGTCGGCAAAGGTATTACCAGCAGTTATTTGCCACTATCTGCCACAGTCGTAAGTGACAAAATAGCAGAGCATTTTGGTGGAGAAGGTAACACATTTAACATGGCAGTAACGGCCAGTGGCCATCCCGTATCAGCCGCAGTAGCCCTGAAAAATATAGAGATTATTGAGACTGAGAAACTCGTACAAAGATCTGCTGAAAATGGGACATATTTCAAAAACAAATTGAATGAACTTCAGCAGGACCATATTTCTATAGGCGATGTACGAGGTATAGGCATGCTTCTAGGAATAGAATTTGTTAAAGACAGGGATACCAAGGAGGAATTTCCTTTGGCGGTATCCGATAGACTCACACAGATATTTAAAGAAAATGGGATGATACTGGTAGCGTCTAAAGGTATAGTTACTATAGCTCCGCCGATTAGTATTACACGCGATGATATAGATGAAATAGTTACAAAATTAGATATATCGATAGGAAGTTTGGAACGAGAATTAGGTCTGTAAAATATTTGATAGGTTAATTTATTTGGAGGGGAAACGAAATCATGGTAGGAACAATAGATACAAATGCATTGAGAAAAGCTTCACTTAAGCATAACTGGATGCACTTTAGAGATTGGAGGCAAATGGCGGAAGAAGGCGATCCCCTAATTATGGTGGATGGCAAAGGTATGGAGGTCATTGATTCTGATGGAAACTCATGGCTTGATGTCAATGGTGGTTATCTAAATGTCAATGTAGGTTACGGGAGGACCGAAATAGCCGATGCCGTTTTAGAGCAAATGTTGAAAATCACATTTACACCCCGAGGAACAACCACACCTCCAATTGCTGCTCTAAGTCAAAAACTGGCTGAAATAACTCCTGGAGACCTGGAGAGAAGCTGGGCTGTTACAGGAGGATCAGAAGCTAACGAGACAGCAATTAAAATAGCGAAGGCTTACCACAAAAGGAATGGTGAAAGTGGTAGGTACAAAATCATCAGTCGAAAAGGATCCTACCACGGAGCATTGGGGATAACGACATGGCTTGGTGGGCGTGATGGAAGATCCGATTTCGAACCACCTTATCCTGGTGTTTTATATGCTCCACAACCCAATCCGTACAGAAACGAATTTAATAGTGAAGATCCTTCAGAAATAGCTGTAAAAGCCGCACAAGCTATAGAAGACCTAATTGTATTTAATGGACCGGAAACTGTCGCTGCCGTTATTGCCGAACCTCTTTGTGCCGACACACCGATAGATGCTGCTTCTGTTCCTGGGCCTGAATATTGGCCAATGCTACGTCAAATTTGTGATAAATACGGAGTCTTACTTATAGATGATGAAGTAATCTGCGGGTTCGGACGTACAGGCAAATGGTTTGGTATTAACCACTGGGGTGTAGTACCAGATATTATGACAGTGGCGAAGGGTGTCGTTAGTACGTATTTACCGATGGCTGCTGCAATTACCAGTAGACGTGTTGCTGATGCTTTTACTGGACCGGGGAATATTTTCCCAATGACACTTACTTTTGGCGGACATCCAGTTACTGCTGCTGCTGCCCTGGCAAACATAAAGATAATTGAAGATGATGGTCTTGTACAGAACGCTGAACGAATGGGAAAATACTTGCTGGAACAGTTGAAGTCATTACAAATAGAACATTCGATTATTGGTAACGCGAGGGGATTAGGACTCATCACAGCATTAGAAATAGTCAAGGACCGTAGTACAAAGGAGAGATTTCCATCTGAAGTCGGAATAGAAGAGATGATGGCAAAGAAGTTTGCGGAGCATCGCTTGGTTTTGAGACCCCGAGGCACAATAGTTATAGCTCCCCCGCTTTGTGTGAAGAGGGATGAAATTGACAGAATTGTCAATACTGTAGACATAGTATTGGGAGAGATAGAACTAGAGCTAGGGATTAAGTGATTGAAATAGTGTGACACATCTAAAGGCTCAGCCTTTCTTCATCTCCTTTATGCAGGGCGAAGTCTTTCTTATGAGAGATTAACATAGCCTGTTGTTCGACGTTCTCCCAAGATCATTAGATATGACTACCGATCTCTAATGACTGTTTCTGCACTTCTATCGATAATGTAATTCAAGGAATAACAAGCGTATTTCAATTACATTCGATGCCATTCTGAAATAGGTTTGAATCCTAACATGGCCTGCGCCTTTAATGTGCTTATCACGCTGGCGTTACCAACCAATTCCTGTTTTAGCGGTACTGATGAACCAAAATTAGCCTTTATCAATTCCGTTGTTGCTTCCTTAAATCTAGTTTTGGGTTGTGCTATGAGGAAGGCTTCGTGTCCCTTAAAATCAGCTTTAAGTGATAGTAAATGCATTTCAACTACGTCCCTGGCATCCGCATACGCCCACATTACTAATGTCAGAGGATCTGAATTTGTAGGTGCCTTCCACGGAAATTGTGACTGCACTTCTGGTGTGGCTACATTTGTGAATCGGAGACTCGCAACAGAAGTAGTAGAATGTCTAGAAATCATAGCCCCTATACATTCACCGATTTGTTTAGATAAGCCATATGCTTCGAATGGCATCATGGGGTGGTCTTCGTCCAATGGAAGGTATTTTGGTACAAATGCAGCGGGATCATGAGCCCATCCCATTCCAAATGCACTTGACGAAAAAACAATTCGCTTAATTGCATAATCTGAAGCCGCTGACATTAAGTTATAAGTGCTCATAACATTATTTTCAAATATCTCATAAGGCTTGTGCCTAGTCGGACCAGGTATCGCACCTAAATGTATGATCCCACTAATATCTTTTAATACATCATTCACTGCCTTAGATTCGCACAGGTTGGCCTGTACGTAATGGGTCGGCGAATCATCGAAAGGGACTTGATCAGTTCCTAACACCTCTAGTCCGTCTTGTAGTAGACGGTTCACAACCATGCGCCCTAGTCTACCAGCTGCCCCAGTTACTAGAATCATAATTATCCTCCTTGGTACTTTACTTTAGCATCTGATAAGTTAATATGTAAATATGAACTTGTAACAAAGGAGTTATATTTGGAGACTACAACTCTAGGGAAGACCGGATTAAAGGTTAGTCGATTAGGGGCGGGATTAGCGGCTATTGGCGAAGAGCTAACGATGTCCGAAATCAGTGAAGCTGACAGAGTTCTTAACACAGCACTAGACGGAGGTATTCTGTTTCTTGACACGGCACCTTGCTATTTTATTAGTGAAGAACTCGTGGGCCGAACGATAGCTCATAGGCGTGATGAATACGTATTAGCAACTAAGTGCGGGCATGCAACTGGTGGATACATAGGAGACTCTTGGACGTATCAAACTATTAAAGACAGTATAGAGAGAAGCCTTATACGGATGCGTACTGATCATCTAGACTTGGTTCAATTACACTCCTGTGATATAGATGTCCTTAATGAAGGGGAAGTGATAAGAGCTTTACAAGATGCCAAACAAGATGGGAAAACCAGATTTATAGGATATAGTGGTGATAACGATGCAGCGTTATGGGCTGTAGAAAGTGACCAATTCGATACTCTCCAGACCAGTTTTAGCCTCTTAGATCAAAATGCTAGATTAAACCTATTCGAACCAGTAAGATCTAGAAAAATGGGTCTTATTGCAAAGAGACCCATTGCCAACGGGGCATGGGGGGCAAAAGCAAGTCCCAGTCAAACTATGCGATATAATAATACCTACACGGACGAATATTTCATAAGATCGCGGATGATGGAGAGTGATCGTGAGGTAATACATTCACCTGATGATAGTATTTTACTAGCTTTAGGTTTTGTTTTTGGCCATCCTGAAATTGATGTCGCTATTGTGGGGACAAGAAATCCAGGACATATGCTGAATAATATAAGAATGGTTGAAGAAGGACTACCGATTTCGAGGGAGTCAATCAAAGAACTACATGAACGTTTCATAGCCTTGGATCTAGATTTACTGCAGCAAAGATGACCAGCAAGTTGTGAACTAAGAAAAAGGGGGAGTAATGTGATGAAAAGGATACTGGTTACAGGAGCGGCCGGCCAGATTGGGTCGGAATTAGTACCTGCCCTGAGGTACCGATATGGAAATGAAAATGTTATTGCTGCTGGACATCGAACTCCTCTGGCGGACGATTTACTATCTAATGGACCGTGTACTACGATCGATGTGACAGATTACGATGCAATGAGAAACGTTATAGAAAAATTTGATGTAGACACCGTGTTTCACATGAGTTCAATTTTATCTGCTTTGGCTGAAGAGAAACCTCAAATTGCCTATAAAGTAAATTTTAGTGGCCTATACAACTTATTGGAAATAGGCGTAAGTCTGAAACTAACTCGAATTATTGTTCCTAGTTCAATTGCTTCTTTTGGTCCTGAAACTCCTCAAGTTAACACACCTAATGACACAATTTTAAAACCTAAGACGCTATATGGTATATCAAAAGTCTTCGGGGAATTAATGGGAGATTACTATTACGTAAAATATGGATTGGATGTTAGAGGTGTTCGACTGCCTGGCATAATAAGCTGGAAGACAGAACCTACTGCTGGTACTACTGACTACGCCGTAGCAATATTTTACGAGGCTATTAGAAATAAGAGGTATACTTGTTATTTGGAATCTGATACTCGATTACCCATGATGTATATGCCGGACGCTATAAATTCTATTCTAGATCTGTCAGAGACCGATATCAATAAGCTACGGCACCATAGCGATTTTAACGTAAATTCTATGAGCTTCACTCCAAGTGAATTAGCTGAAAGAATTAAGAAAAGAATCCCAGATTTTAAGATTGACTACGAGATAGATCCTATACGACAGTCAATAGCGGATTCTTGGCCTGATTCCTTAGACGATACTGTTGCTAGAGAGGAGTGGAATTGGCTCCCACAGTACGACATAGAACGGATGGTCGATGATGTATTAGATAATCTGACAAGAAAACTGAGCAAAGACACTCAATAGTAGGACTTAGAGACAAGCCGTCGAACTATATAGACTCTAATGGTCTCGCCAAACAGGTTACTATGTACACCAACCTAGCTCTGTTTAGAAACAAAATCAAATTGCTCGAAAGTACCATTCGATATTTCAACAGGATCTAAGGCCAACCACTGATCGGCGATGGTTGAGTAGGTGCTCCTAAAGTCATTATTAAAGTGAAGATCTCCTTCTAAGTGATCTTCCTCTTTTAACGAAGGGAATTCACCGTATAATCCCCCATTAACATTGCCACCGATAACAAATGCAACTCCACCAGAGCCATGATCTGTTCCTGAACCATTATCCTTTATTCTCCGCCCAAACTCTGAGAAGGCTAATAGTAAAACCTCATCTTCTCTTCCATGCTCCCTAAGATCATCCTGAAAGTCTCCGATGGCACTTGACACATCTTTCCACAATTTAGCGTGGGAAGTTATTTCTCCGGCGTGAGTGTCAAAACTGCCATGCTGAGCGTAATATATTTGAGTCCCAAGATCTGCACAAACAACCTGAGCTATGTTTCTCAAGCTTTGAGCCACAGGAGAATCACCATATTCTATACTAGAGGAATATTTATCAGGAGCCGTGCGTATAATATCCGCCCCTTTCATAGCATCCAAACCAGTCTGGGATAGGAACTGCGATACTTCGTCTTTGTTACCAGCTGCTCCGTAAATTTGGGAGAAAGCATTTAATGCTAAATCTCGCATAGCCTGGTCGGTGATATCTGGCATAAGACCGTACGTTTCTAGATTTCCTACAGAGGCCACGGAAACACCTTTTGCATGTAAGGCTCTAGGCAATCCTCGCCCGAAATTGACTCCTGTTAATACATTATCACTTTTAGGATCTAGTTCTCTGATTGCTCTACCTAGCCAACCAGAGTTACCTATTTTCTCAGGCTCTGCTGTATGCCAGACATCCATAGAGCGAAAATGTGACCTATTAGGATTAGGATACCCTATACCGTTAATAACTCCTACTTTACCTTGATCCCATAAATGCTTAATAGATTGCATATTAGGATTAAGTCCTAATCCGTCGGTAAGTTCTAATACCTGGTCCTGAGGTATACCAACACTAGGTCTGAAATCGTAGTATCTGTCATCTTCATAAGGAACAACTGTATTTAGGGCGTCGTTTCCGCCACTCAATTGCAAAACTACTAGAGATCTTTTTCGTCTCGTGCTACTCATGTGGCATCTCCTCCGAGGCAAATACAGCTATCCTTGGTAGAAAACCTATGTCAGCATAATACTAATAGGTAATGGTACTGTCAAGGTTCTGTTCAGCTACATGATATGATTTTGTTAGGCCCTGGATCTTTTTAAAGATACAGCTTTAGGATTTTTGTCTATTAGTTGGAAGTTTATCCGATCTAGTATAAAATCACTTAAATAATTCAGCGATTCTATTTCCGACTATCGACTCTTCTCCGTCTGACAGACCAAACACGTGAATAGTTATTGCTCCGTCTACGTAGGGATCTACTCGAGTCCAAATGGATGGGTCGCCGTCCTTCAGTTTTTCAACAACATCATCGACAGTTAATCCAGTGATGTCCGGATCAATCCTTAATCTAACTCCTAAGGGTTGATGACCGATAACATTCGTTAACATTTCAGTCTGCAATCCTTCTATACCACGTATGGGAGATAAAATACCTTGACACTTCTCTTCCACTCTTGCCAGGCGCTCTTCATGATTCATAGTCATCCATCTTCTAACCGCTGCTACCGATCCAATCATTTCCTGTCTGTCTACTTTTTGTGGACGACCTATTCCCCGAATCCGTCTACCTTCATACCCTACGAACGATTGGAGTGCAATCTTATCTATCGTATCTTGAGTTCCAAATGCAAATCCAACTGACTGTGGCGCCCCAATGTATTTGGCCGCGACACATTGGAAGTCAGCACCCATTCTGACATATTTGCCAAAATTCTCTAATGGATAGATTTGGCCAGCGGCATCCACCATAACAGGAACGTTCTTAGAATGAGCAATTTCTATGGTATCTTCCAATGACAGGGCATCAGGATCAATGGATTGTTCCACTGCATAGTAATGTACCGCCACTGTCTTTGGGCCTATAGCATTTTCTAAGTCATCCTTCGTAGTTTTCTCGTCGGTACCAAAATTCACTAATTTTGCTCCGGCTAGTTCTAAACATCGATCATACCAATACCTTTGTCTGGTTTGAATCAATATCTCATCTTTCATTCCATCTGTATTGGGCAACTGTTGAATCTTTTCGTCATCGTCACCCGCCATAAAAGCAGCAGTTGCCAAAGTCAGTGCTGAACCTGCTCCAGCTGTTATATAGGCAGCTGGTACATCAACCATCTTAGCTATAAATTTACCAGCCGATATTTCCAAATCCATTAACGGGATATACGCGCTATCAGCCATTTCCATAGCTTCTTTGACTTCTGGTTCAGGTGTGGATCCACCCAATAATGTAACACTTCCAATAGCATTTATAACTGGTTTAGCCCCTAATTCTTTATAGATGTCTCCCCAATCCTGAGTAACCATGTTTCATTCCCCTTGTAATGTTGAACTTGAGTAAGCAGCTGAACAGATTTCAGCCCCTGAATACCGTATTTACAAACATATTATCTCATTAGTGTGACAAATCACAAGTGATTACAACATTTGTGCAAAAAATTTATCCAACTAAGCAACAAATACACACTGCCTCAGATACAAAATTTATACAGAGGTTCTAAATTTTTAGTCCTTCTGTATAAATTTTACGCAAAGCGTTTTGCCACCAAGTTAGAAGGATAATAAATACAAAACCTGCGCTAGCGACAGCAAGTAATATTTGGGGATTCACGTAGTCTGCTAACCAGCCATTCATCAAATTAGCGAATGCCATCATACCACCAATATGCATGGAATATATTCCACCGACACGACCTCTAATAGCATCTGGAGTAACCGACTGTATGAAAGTGTGGGTCAAAGTCATAAAACCTGCTTGTGTCGCCCCCATTGTGGCAGCACCAAATAAGGCTAGTGGCATCGTCGACGAAAACGCTAATACAAAAGGTGAGAGACCGCTAAGAACCCCAAAATAGAGGAATAATCTACCTTTTGTACTGTCATCACGGATTCCTGCCATTAAAACGACTGACACCATAGCACCTGCTCCAACCGCCATCATAAGATAACTGAATCCTGCACCTTTAGCGGCTAGTCTATTTTCAGCTAATACAGGCAAAACGGATTCAAAAGACATTGTCAACCCGCAATGGAAAAATGCTATTAATACAATAGCTCTTAGGGCCGGTATTTTGTACACACTTTTAAGACCTTCGTTGACATTAGCAAAGAATCCTTTACCAGGTTGTAGCTTCCCAGTAGAAGCGGTTTTAACCCTAAAGGTCAGAATTAAACTAATCGCGTAAAATCCCGAACAGACGAAGAAAGCACCAGAAGAACCGGCCGTTGCCAATAGTGGTGCTATAGCAGCTGGACCAAGAAGCCTAGAGCCATGCATCGTAGCTTGGTTTAAAGCTATCCCATTTAGGAGGAGATCTCTGGGAATCAAGTTTACTATAAGAGCCTGACCAGCCGGCATCTGACTAGCCCTGGCTGAACCGTTTACTACAGATAACACAATCAAATGCCACAGTTCAGCGTAATCTGTTAAAATCAGGATCCCTAGAAGAATATTGTGAACTAGATTGATGCCAAACATCACAGCAAGTACTGATCTTCGATCGAATCGATCCGATAAATATCCGGAAATAGGAGTAACAATGACCCGAGGTATCATT
>CAUZEB010000067.1:0-9746 GCA_963578655.1 Dehalococcoidia bacterium
TCACATCATAACCTGGATTCCATCTGTGTCCCAACTGCTCGGCAATATAGAAATGCAATCCTCTCGCAAAGGCCAATATATATGCCATTATATGTGTACTTATATGATCATTGTAGATTTCTCTAGTATTCGTTACCACGACGGAACTTTCCACCAAAGCACTGTGATAGTATCCCTCCCGTGGCCCGGCTTGAGGACACGCTATCCATTTAAGCTTTCTCGCCCTTTCGAAAAGGTCGGGCTCAATGTCGCCAAAAGCAGCATCCATATCACCAATTAATCCTTTAGCCTCATTCACTGAATCTACCAAAGTGACTTTAATAGTTGGTAGTTTCGACCTTAGCTTCTCAGGCATTGCACGTATATACGATGTGTCATTCCGCCCTTCAGGGACTAGAATCAATAATTTGAATGTCATGTTGGCCTCCTTAAGTAAGTGATACCACAATCGTCATTGTACGACATCCCTACCTAATAAGACCACGAGCAAATCTCCACTCACTCATGTCGTATGACCTCACAACATATGTGTGGTCATACGACATGAAACCTTTTATAAAGAAATGCAATATCCCTATCACATGCGATGAAGAATAAAGGCTATACAATCGTGTAACGAAACTATCGATAAGACAAATCTAAGAACAGCTATTGAAGACACCTTAACGTTTAAACTAGTATGCGTATCTCGAGAGAACCTTTTATGCTAATGAAGGATACCGTGTTAAAGTTTGTGTAGACTGTCTAATTAGATATCGCAAATGTAACGATTTATAAGATCATCGTGTACGAGGATTTAATACGTCGTTTAAGGCATCACCCAGCAAATTCCAAGATAGGATAAGTAATAAAGCTATAAGCCCTGGAGCTAAAAGCATCCAAGGTTCGTTTTGAAGGGTGCCTATATTACCAGATTCCAGCAACATTCTCCCTAGACTAGGTCGAGGTGGTTGGATACCTAAACCTAGCCAACTTAAAAGAATCTCTGAACCTGCCATTGTACCCATACTCATACTAACCAGGACTATAATCGGGCTAATGGCGTTAGGCAAAAGGTGATGAAATAGAATCCGAGGAGTCGTGGCACCAATAGCTTGTGCTGACTGAATAAATTCCGTCGTTTTAAGGTATAATACCTGTCCTCTAACAAGTCGTGCCATACCAAACCAGGTGAAAGAAACTAGTGCTAAAGAAATAACAAAGTAGTCCACAACCCCGCTTTGTACTAAACCATGTATTACAGTATTGTCCTCAATCCATCTCACCATTTCTAATACACGAGGTCGCAATGTAGCGGCAATGATCACCATTAAGAAAAAGGTGGGAAGAGATGCGAATATTTCCCCTATGCGATTTACCATGACATCTACTTTGCCACCGAAATAGCCAGCCAGTAACCCTAGTGTAACCCCTATAAACAGACCACCCGTAATCATAGCTATAAATGTAAGGATGATCGTATTTTGAATCCCCCATAACAGTCTCGTTAAAACATCTCGTCCTGCCCTGTCGGTACCAGCTAAATGTTCTAAAGAGGGTGGATTTCTAATCACTGAATAATCTTGATAACTATAATCGTAAGGTGACACCCATGGTGCAAAAATACCCCCTGCGTAAAGGGTTAAAAGTAAGGCTATAGACACGATGGCAACTTTCTTCCGAGCCAATCTAGATACCGCTCGAGCCAGGTGCCCTTGTCGCTGTTGACCTATCTCGATTTTCAGATCCATAGCACTCGATTTCAATGGGTTGATCTCCCTATCTGTAACGTATCCTTGGATCTATAATCGTATAAGCAATGTCTGCAAACAGATTAGCCAAAACAAAAGCTGTTGAGCCTACTAAGGTTACAGCCATGATGACAGGGTAATCTCGATTGAAAATGGATTGTATGACAAAATCTCCCATACCAGGTATTCCTAATATTCTTTCCGCTACAAAACTAGTTGTTAACATCCCATCCAGGGATAAGGATAACACTGTTACTATGGGAATGAGGGCATTCTTTAGGATGTGTCTGTAGTCAACCGTGTATCTCGATAATCCCTTGGCATATGCAGTTCTAATAAAATCTTGTCCCATGACGTCCAGAGTGCTTGCGCGCATAAGTCTCATCAATCCGGCAAAGCCGAATAGGCCTAAAGTTATAGTAGGCACAATGATACGAGCGTCCCAGATTCCGCCCCAGCCTGAGCAAGGTACAAGATCCCACCATCGACACATAGCTAACAAAATGAAGGGAATCGTCACCATAATAGGTATGGACATCAATATAAGACTTATCACAACTGTGAAGGGGTCTTGCCATCTTCCTTGTCTTCGAGCTATGAAAAACCCCAGAGGTAAACCAACACTGACACTTGCTATCATGGCCATCAAATTGACTTGAAACGAGACCCACATTTTTGGCCCAAGCAGTTCTCCAACTGCCCTACCTCTAAATCTAAGACTCTCGCCAAAATCTCCTTGAATAGCCTTCCACATGTAGTCGCCATACTGAACAAGCATAGGTCTATCTAAACCCAATTGTTCTCTCAGGTTTGCTGCCACTTTCACGTCATACCTATTCCCAAGCATGATCTCCACAGGATCCCCAGGCGCAATTCGACCCAGCAAAAAGGTAATTAACGATATAGCAAATAGCAGGAAGGGAAGCCACAGTAATCGTCTTGTTATATAAGCCCCCACATTCAAACCTCTCGTAAGAAAGAATTTTTGTAAATTTAAATTACCTTTCGAAGTTATATAAAAAGATCCCGCTCGATAAACTAACTTCTAACACTCAACCAAACTCGATTCACAGGAAATATTGTATAGACGAATCAAGCCTTCCTGCCATAGCAAGTCGAAAGTTCAAATTCGACTTGCGTTATTACCTGAAACTTATGTGTCTGAGCTTTGGAATTATCATAGGGGTTACCCTGTAGTCCTCTACATGTGATTTGACCAAAACATATCTATCCCCGCCGTACCACAGCGGCACCCAGGCAGCGTCTTTAATAATTAGGGCCTCTGCTTGATTGTAGAGATCAATACGTTTTGAAATATCTTGCTCTAGTCTGGCCTTCTCTAATAGTTTATCAACCTCTAAATTAGAATAGTTACCATGATTCACACTGCTCTCTGTATGGAACAACACATCGAGAAAGTCCTGGGGATCGGGGTAATCTGCTTCCCAACCCAGTCCAGCGAAAGCTTGGAATTTTTTTGCGTTCAAATCCTGTAAATAAGTTGCCCATTCCACTTGTTGGATTTCAACCTGCACACCGAGCACCCGATTCCACATCTCGATTATAACTTCCAGATCTAGACCTACTGTACCACCAGTTCCCGGTACTGTGACAACTATCCTAGGCCTATTGTCAGGATCAGCATACTTAGACTCATTGAGAAGTTTTAGAGCTAGTCCAGGATCATATTCGAGGCCTTTAAGCTTATTATTATAGCCTGGGAATCCCGGTGGCAATATGCCATATGCAGGGACAACTAAATCTGAGAGAACTTCTTTTGCGATCAGCTCTTTATCTATGGCGTGATTAAGAGCTCTCCTAAATTTCGGGTCATCGAATGGCGGAGTAGACGTGTTAAAACCTATATACGATATACTGAAAGCCGGACCCGCTACTATTAGTTCCTTATTCAACGGCTCATTGGGATCGAGAACTCGATCGAGATCAAATAACCCAACACCAGTTATATCTATTTCATCATTTTCATACATGGCCATCGACTGGCCTCCAGCTAGATTCATAACAACATTATTAATTTTGGGTTTTTCCCTATGATAATTATCGTTACGTTCCAATACGATACGTTCGCCAATTTTGTATTCTATTAATTTGAATGGTCCCGTGCCATTAGGTCGGTCGGTCCATGAGGATCCCCCTGATTCAACATTATTCCTGTCAAGAACGTAGGCAGTTGGATAAGTCAGTTTCGCCAAGAAATATGCTTTTGCTGCATCTATAGTAATTTTAAGAGTCAGCCTATCTATAACTTCGACACCTTCCATATCCATAGTACGACCTTCAAAAACATCGTCGAACCCTACTATATCATTCAGGTAGACATCAGCTACTGGAGAGCCAGTTTTGGGGTTAGCGGCTCTTTCTATGGACCATTTAAAATCTTGGGCTGTTACCTGTTTACCATCATGGAATTTGGCGTCAGGTCTAATAAAAAAAGTGTATACCCGTCCGCTTTCATCTATTTCCCAACTTTCAGCTAGATCTGGCACCAATTCCAGAGAGGTGCTGATGCCCACTAATCCGCTGAATATCTCAACCACAATACCCGCTGACGTCGTATCAGTAGTTAAGTGAGGGTCAAGTGTGGGAGGGTCAGCCCATAATCGTCGAAATGTGCCACCCTCTTTTGGCGATTTACTTCCTTCTTGTGCTCCTTGAGTACTATCCATAGAGCTACTGGTAGGGATAACTGCAGGAGTTGAGTCCACGGAATCCAAGACGGCCGTTTTCTCTTCATTAACTGGGGGGACTTGAGACCCAGACGAAGTACCACCACATGCTAGTATTCCAATAGTAATTAGACTCAAAAACAGTCCAAATAAAAGAGGTTTCATATAAATGTGCTCCCTATATTTCTCGCTATTATAGTAACTAAACCAAGCACTCAGATTTCGTCAGACTATCGGCTAATTGTTCCGTTTAGTCCTAATCTGATACTGCATACCAGGACACTCGGGATATGCTGATAACCGAAACGGATAAGTCTATCTGTTATACTGAAATTAATTATCTCCCATTGTATGAGTTAAGTAAGCATCCATGAATCCATCTATTTCTCCATCTAATACGGATTCTGGATTAGATGAATCATACTCAGTTCTATGGTCTTTAACCATCTTATAGGGATGCAGAATGTAGCTCCTTATTTGATTCCCCCATTCAGGGGAAATATGATCTCCTTTGATTTCAGCCAATTTCTTAGCTCGTATTTTTAGTTCATATGCGACAAGACGTGCCGTCAATATTCTCATAGCTATTTCTTTATTTTGGTGCTGCGATCGTTCATTTTGACAGCTTACTTTAATTCCCGTGGGAATATGAGTCAGCCGAACAGCTGTAGAATTCTTTTGGACACTCTGACCGCCTGCTCCTCCTGCCCGAAACGCCTCAAATTTTATATCTGACTGATCTATAGTGACGTCAATTCCTTCTTCAGCTTCAGGTAATACTTCTACCAATGCAAATGATGTATGCCTAGCATGATCAGAATCAAACGGAGACAGTCGTACCAGTCGATGGACTCCACGTTCCGCCTTAAGATAACCATAAGCATGACTACCCGTGACTTGAATTGTGGCACTCTTAATCCCTGCTTCATCTCCCACAGATGTATCCATTACATCATTTTTAAATCCGCGTCTTTCGGACCATCTAAGGTACATTCTCATGAGCATCTCTGCCCAATCCTGAGAGTCAACTCCACCAGCGCCGGCATGTAGCGCTATTATGGCTGTCCTATCATCATATGGACCAGATAATACTAATTTTAATTCAAGGGTTTTCAATTGCTCTTGTAATTCTATAACTTCATAGGACACTCCTTCAGTCAGAGAATCGTCCTTTTCGTCAATAGCTAAAACCAAGAGTTCTCTCAGTGACTTAGTTTTAGATTGAATATCCTGCCAATCCTGAGTTTCATCACGTAAATTAGACAGGGACTTCATCTTCTGTTGAGCCCTTTGATGCAGATCCCAAAAAGTTGGATCAGCCGCTTCGAGTTCAAGTTTATTTATTTTTTCCTTTTTACCAGGAATGTCAAAGACGCACCAAAATTTCAGCAATCCTGTCATTCATCGTATTTAGAACACCCATAAGTTCTTGCATAATATCTAGTACCTTGAAAATGTGAACTATATATGAAACGCAAACTTGCGCTAATAGGTTAGTAGACAAAACTATATCTATAAACGAATTATAACAGGGGATAAGTAATTACGTGAAGTAGGGTTACTTAGTTTGACCTGATACTATATCAAGGACTAGAATTTGCCATGTACCTGGTGCATCAAAGCTAACCAGTAAATAGTATTCCACGAATAACTTGTTGGACTTAACTCAGGCAACGTGTACAATCCACAAATAAGATAGTTAGAATGGAGGATTTTCTAGATGTTAGATCTACTTATTAAGAATGGTTTGATCATTGACGGCACAGGCAACCCCGGATTCTACGGTTCTGTAGGTATTAAAGATGATGAATTATGCCTTTTCAGAGGTGATACTACTCAGATTGAATCTGCCCAAATTATAGACGCTAAAGATCAAATAATCTGCCCGGGATTTATCGATATGCATGCACATTCTGGGCTTGTAATACTTTCTGAGCCCGAGCATGAACCTAAGGTACACCAAGGTATAACAACTGAATTGATTGGAGTAGATGGTAATTCTTATGCACCATTTAAAAACCACGAAGATTTCCTGCGTTTTGTAGAGATTAATTCTGGGCTTGATGGTAACCCTAAGTTGCCGGGACGTTGGTCTACCGTCGAGCAATATCTGAACATGTTTGACAGGAAAGTTGCGGTAAACATCGCTTATATTCTGGGTAACTCTCCTGTAAGAATAGATTCGATAGGCTGGGATGATCAGAGGGCAACCAAAACGGATATTGCAAACATGAAGGCGGTAATAAGAGAAGCAATGGAGGAGGGAGCTTTCGGTCTGTCAACTGGATTGGATTATCCTCCTGGTAATTATGCCAATACAGACGAATTGATCCAGCTGTCCAGGCAGGTTAACGATATGGGAGGTATCTATCATACACACGTTAGGTATGGACTAGGTGACAGGCACCTTGATCCATTCAAGGAAGCCATAGAAATAGGAAAACAAAGTGACGTTCCTGTCCACATAACTCATTTCTACCAACGGGCTCCGAGCAAGAGAGGTGGTCATAGTTTACTAAGATTGGTTGAAGACTCACATGAAGCTGGCCAGGACATTACCTTCGATAGTTATCCTTACATCTACGGCAGCACCAGGTTACTTATTGTGTTTCCCGATTGGGCACATAACGGTGGTCCAGAAAAATTGAAGGCTGTGCTTGGTTCTGAAGAAGGAAGAAAACGCCTGCGTAAAGAAATCGAACCCAGATCAACCTCGTGGCATGATATGTGGCTAACCTATTTTAAGCGACCTCATAATCATAAGTATGAGGGGAAATCAATCGCAGATATAGCTGAAACTATGGGTAAGCATCCCGTTGATGCAATGTGTGATCTCCTTCTTGAAGAGGACCTTCAAACTTGCTTTGTCATGGCAGGAACTAACGGTAATACACTGCCTGCTTTTGTAACACATCCATTATCAATGGTTGGCAGCGATGCGGTTCTTCTAGGTGACTTTCCAAGTCCACGTACATATGGGTGTTTTCCTATAATACTCGCCGAATATGTACGAGAAGAAAAACAAATCTCTATGCCCCAAGCTATCAGGAAAATGACTTCCTTCCCAGCACAGAGACTAGGCATACCAGACAGAGGTATATTACGCGATGGGATGAAGGCAGATATAACCATATTTGATCCAGAAAAGGTGAAGGCTCCAGCAACCCGAACGGAGCCAAAACAGTCATCCGTGGGTATATCCTATGTCATAGTCAACGGGACTCTAGTTATCAATCAAGGTAAGCACACAGGACAATTACCAGGAAGAGCCCTACGTCACGGTAAAGCATCCACTTAAAGACCATACACCACGGTGGGTTAATCTGATTGCAAGGGCAAAATGATATGACTCGGGCGTTCAACATCATGGTAAATCGTTTGATGCGCGAGCTCGGATCTCCGTTCTATACCTAGAGAGCCACCCGTGTTTGGATTTACATCGAATCTTGGCCAATTACTACTACTAATATCAAGCCTAATCCTATGCCCTTTTTTAAACACATTTGACGTCGGATACAAGGTGAAAACGAACTCGTAAAAGTGTCCTGGCGTCATTAATTCTGCTTTATCCCAACCATTTCTATACCTTGCTCTAATTATAGAATCTGTAATATTCAATGCGACACCTTCAGGAAAATCGGGACTTGAAGGATATACATCTATGAGCTTAGCTGTAAAATCGGTGTCCAAGGCCGACGACGAAGCCCATAAGTGCATTTCCACAGGCCCGGTGACCTCCACATCTTTTTCTAGAAGTGTTGTCTGATATGTTAGGACGTCTGCACGCGCATTCAAAGGCAACTTGTTATTGGACGGAAAAAACTCTGGGCTACCGCTCTGATCAAATGCACCTGCCCTCAAAACAGGTTCTCCAGCTGATATTCCGCCTCCAATAGTAGGCACCGGATCATTTGGATCAAAAGTAAAACTAGTCGAATTGTAACTAGTGTCTATTGATATCTCAGGAGACAAAAAACCGCCACCATGTATATAATAAGCAGTATATCGTGTGCCATCTAAGGGCCAATCAAGTTCATTGCGCCAGAATCCACCATGATCTAGTCTGCCTGGATATTCTGCCTTAACCCCGGGAGAACCAAGAATATTAACCCTCCCAGAGCCACCACCCATTGTGAAAATGCGAACCGGTTTCCAACTAGAGACTTCGGAATTCATTCCTTTAAGATGTTTATCAAACCAAGCCAATTTAAGATCATTATAATTAATGTGAGAATCTATACCGAAATCTATATCGCCTGAGTAGGTAACTTCATATTGTCCATGTGTCCAAGGCCCCATTAGTAAGTGTTGAGGACTACTTTTCATTCTACTCAAAGCCATATAGCTCTCACATGTGTTTCTTGCATATGAATCGTACCAGCCGCCTAAATACAAAGAGGGCACATCCGCGTGTTCATTGTAATACTCTGATATTGCATAGCCACGCTGCTTCCAATAATCATCATACTCACCATGAGTGGCAATATCTATCGCCCAACGTTCATAGGAAGGTAATTCGCGTAAAACTGTAGTACCTTCCCTGAGCGGGAATTGACTGACAATGTCCGTTATATCCTCCGTAAACGACTTAATTATGGAAGCTTTAAGGGAAGGGTCTGCTTCGGCCTCCTTACTAGTAATGGCCATACGAAAGGCATAGATGAGGAATCGCTGTTCTAGGGCTCCGTTTTGCCTCATCGAACTGTGATAATAATTAGAGGCACCAACAGCTATAATCATTGTTGCCAAACTTGGTGGATTGAGGGTAGCCAACGCGCTTTGATCACTCCCTGCATAGGAATCCCCCATAGTTCCGACTTTTCCGTTACTCCACGATCTGCTACCCAGCCATTCCACTGTATCAAATCCGTCGTTGGCTTCTTTTGCAAAGGCATACCACTCTCCATCAGATCTAAATCTGCCTCTTACATCTTGAATTACACATACGTAGCCACGTCTGGCAAAATACTTAGCCTTTGTAACAGCTGACGGCGATAGCTTATTATAAGGAGTACGTTCTAGAATAACGGGGAACTTACCAGGGGCTAATTCGCAATTCATAGCAGGAAAATATATATCAGCTGCAAGTGCCACACCGTCTCTCATTTTTACCATGACGTTTGATTGACGTCGCACTTCATATTCTATTAGGGAACCTTCATATTGATTTAACATTTCTCATAACATCCTTCATAGTCAATATTCTGCATTTTGGATCGAATCCTTCCCATCAAGGAATTTGCAAAGGTTATTGAATTAGCGAAATATCCTATATATCACGAGTCAATCAAGGAATTCCTTGATTCGGGAATCCCTAAATTGCCTAAAT
>CAUZEB010000068.1:0-9627 GCA_963578655.1 Dehalococcoidia bacterium
CAAGATTGACAACTAGATCAATGAATCGTTTTCGTTCCCCCATACTGACTTTACCATCAGTCAACTGGTCAAATTTGTCCAGATACTCCTGCCTTCGCCAAGGATTACTACCATAGACGTGTGCATTTGCTACACTTTTTTCAGCTTGAATTATAGTATCGTCTTGAAATGTAAGTACCATACGCCCACCAAATGCCTGTATCTTGGGATCAGTGGAATGGTAACGTTTCTCCCACACTGGATCAAAAAAAGTTTCTACTTTTTTAATTAGAGTCGATAATGGAATGTTGCCTCGTATATTCCTATAACTTCGTTCATGATGCCATTCTCCTGTATCTAAACTACGTGCAATAGCAAACATGATACTGTGATCTAATGTGCCTCGAGGAGACTTCAAATCAGTTTTCTCTGGATCATTGGACCCAGTACCTATTACATGATGAGTATGGTGACTCGTGAATAATTCGATTTTTTTAATTGCATCTATCCCTCCCTTTTTTATCACCTGATCACGCAATTCTAGAGATAAATCTATAATTGCCTGACCCTGATACTCGAACGAATGCTCCTTTGGATATGTAATCAATATATTATTCAGTTTGTCTTTACCGGGTTCTGCAAGCTCTACTTGATATTCAATCTCTGTCCCTCCAAGGAACTGAGCAACGATGCTATCCACTCCCTCATATATGGGATTTGGCCCCCTCAGGCCATTCATGGCATTATTTACAGCATCTATAGCAATCTCAGCTGAATACCCTGGAACAAATTCCTTTTGAGCTCCTATATTACCTTTACGAGACTGTCTTGACGAAACAGAATTGTGAACAGCAAAATTAATACTATGGTATATCTCCTCAATACTTAGCTTAAGCATGGAACCTAATCCTGCGGCAGTTGCAGCTGCTATGTGGGTCATATGGTCCACTTTGTGTTTATGTAGGCTTATGCCCGTCCCACGACCCGTTCCTACCAGAGCTACTTGAATTTCATAAGCTACTACAATAGCTCTTAAAATATCCTTACCGGTAACTTTCATGTGCTGAGCAACAGCTAAAATAGGGGATATATTGTCGTCTGGATGCGAATATTCAGCTGCCAAATATGTGTCGTCTTGATCCAGATATCTTACTGCAACAGCATTAGCAAAAGCCGCCTTCTCTGGGGAATATTTATTGGTGAGAGGAATGCCGTATAGAGTAGCGCCTCCCGTTCCTAAACTAGGTAATGCTTTGGATCGTGCCACAACTACAGGAGTTTGATTAATAGCAGCTAGTGCTATCGCAGCATTATCAATTAGGCGGTTCTTTACCATATCACCTGTTTGATCATCGATTCCTACATTTTGTGCATGATGAGCTACGGTTGCTATTTTCCAAGCTAACTGATCAACTTCAGGCAAATCCCCGCTCTTTTGTTCAACCTTTATATGATGTGTCTTCATAATCCACCTTTACACACATAGATTTTCTATCCTTTTGATTGGTTTAGATAGCTTCAATCATTAACACAATGCAGAATTTGAGACCGCATTAGAGAATACATATATGCCCTTGCAATACCCTTAATAGAACGAACTGCTGGAAATACTGCAGTTCATAGCAGTGTGGGACTTTCTCCGATACTATCCAAGCGTCTTTTAGCTTCTAAATATAGGTCTTCTGGCAGCACTCCTTGTCTCACTGTTCTAAGGTTTTCCCTTAAATGGTCCAGCTTGGTAGTACCGACAATAACGGTGTGCACATATGGGTGAGATAGAGTAAATCGTAAAACAAACGACGATGGCGACTCATCTATATCCAACAATTCGTCGAGTTTTGCTTCGTGAAATTTTTTCCAGGTGTTATGTTTTCCTCGTCCCACAGAATATTCTCCTTGTGCCACCCCGCCGCGTACAATGATACCGACACCCGCTTCCCCGGCTCGCGTGATCCAATTTTCGTGTTCACGATGCAATGCAGAATATGGTATCTGCATAACGTCAAACACTCCCCATCCCAGTAGTGTAGCAACATCGGGTAATTCAGTGGAAGCTCCGATATATTTTGTCATACCTTCACGCCTAATGTCTTCTAACGCCAGTACTAAGTCTCCAGACTGACATTCCTCAACAGTTGCGTTATGTAGTTGGATGATATCGACATTACTCCTATTCAAACGTTTTAAACTACCTTCGATACCTCTGTATAAATTTTCTCGTGTCCAGACATGTTCAGATTCATTTAAGTATGACTTGGTATCCGTACATCCGACTTTTGTTGCGATATAGAACTCCTCATACCTCGATTCAATAGTGCTTCTTATTCTTTCCTCACTGTCCACATAGTCGTACGCAGTGTCAAAGAAGTTTATTCCTGCATCTAATGCTGCGTTCCATACTTGACCTGCCCGCTTAAGAGTCCAATGTCGTTTCCCTTTCCGGTACAATGCGCATCCGAATCCTAATTTACTTACATTGAGTTCCGTATTACCTAACGAATTCTTTAGAATCTGTTCTGACATTTATATTCCCCCATATACAATGACACTAGGTTAATTACATCCACTGTTGGCATATCAATTAATTCAAACAAAAGCTGCTAATAACATCAATGAGTAGAAAAATAGAGACTGTCGTCGATAGATTTATCTCAGATGAGGTCCAAATTTTTGCCACATAGATCGTTGACACTGTATATTACGGGTGCACTAAATCTAAACAACTATAGATTAACATACACTGTCTTATAGAGGAGAGAGAATGGATGGATCGCTAGAAGGGAAAGTGGCTCTTGTAACTGGTGGAAGTTCCGGAATTGGGAGAGCCACTGCTCAACTCCTTGCAAAAAAAGGCGCCAGAGTAGTAATTCAAGATATCGACATAGAAAAAGGTAATGATACAGTCCAATCCATCGTAAAAGAAGGTGGGGAGAGCTACTTTGTCAAAGGAGATGTTACCAGTAAATCCGATGTTAAAAATGTTATATCAGAAACTGTGGATAGATACGGCAGTCTTGATTGTGTTATGAATAATGCTGCCACATTAAGAGGGTTGCACACCAAAATTCATGAATATGAAGAGGAAACTTGGGATCACTATATGGACATACTTTTAAAAGCAGTGTGGTTGGGTATGAAGTACCAAATAACTCAGATGCTTAAACAAGGTGGCGGAACCATCGTGAACACTTCTTCTATAGCCGGACTGACTGGACGATCTGGCTCCTGTGCCTACGTAGCAGCTAAACATGGAGTTATAGGATTAACAAAAACAGCCGCCCTAGAATATGCGAAGGACGGAATACGAATAAATGCCGTTTGCCCCGCGCAAATCCACACGCCACGGATGGATAAGATTATTGAATTAGACCCAGAATTTCTAGAGCGAGAAATTCCCACGATGCCAATTGGACGGGTAGGGCAGCCAATAGAAATTGCAGAGGCAACAATTTGGTTGTGCTCCGATGAATCGTCATTTGTTACTGGACACGCTCTTGCGGTTGACGGAGGTTACTTAGCTCAGTGATGTATACTTTGGCTGACCGTAATGACACTTCCCACTGACTCTAATTTCGTCATCAAATGACCCATAATGGCAAACGCGATGATCGATCACCCTTTATGTTTATTAAAAGTCCGCTGTTTCGCCCATAACATCTATGTTATCAGGTTCTGATTCTATTCTATCTGGACAATCTGCCTTAGTGATATTGCAAAAGCTGCACTCAATTGCACTTGGTACCCTTCGTGATGGATTAGGAGAAGCAAGTCGTATTATCAATTCGCTGAGGTTTTTTATAAATGTCTCGTCTACAGCCGAACTCGGTATATGATCTTCTCGATCAGGATATACGACCTTACCATCAAAAGTCACACCTTTATACTGTCGTAGAGATCTGGGAATAGAATACATATATATCATCACTTGTAGGTGATGAGAAGGAGAGGGTTGACCTGTCTTTGCATCAAGAATCGTCCCACCATCATTATGTACTGTTATCAGGTCCGGCTTGCCTCCTAAATTCGCGGTTCGCCCACGTAAAATAAATTTATTCTGGTTTTCAGTGAAGACTGTCTTACCTTCTTTTTCGAGCCTAACTATTGTCTTATTTAAAAGCTCGGTGTGTTTGATCTGCCATCCAGTCGCATCAAACGTGGAAGAAACCTTATCGTAACTCCAACCTTCATGATTAGCTCGAAACCAGGCAGCCCATTCACATGAATTTTCTCCAACTAATAACTTGGTTAGCCACGTCACCCAAAGATAGGGCATTTCACGTTTCTGTGCCATATTTCAAACCACCGAGTAAATTTTGACAGTTAACTAATCTCGATTACCTGTACATCTTTTTTCATATTCTCTTGAAACAATGAAACCATTCCAGGATGGCAGGTAAACACTAATATTTGGTTAATCCCTGAAAGTTGAGCTAGGGCACCACATGCATTGGCAGCTCTGGATGGATCAAAATTAACAAATATATCATCAATTATTATAGGCAAAGATTCAGATCTACTCACATATTCCTGTATCAGACCAAGTCTGAGTGAAAGGTATAATTGTTCACGGGTACCTCGACTCAACTGATCTGGATTCTTAGGAGAATTATTTTCATCCATTACCAAAATGGAGCGTGTTTCACCAAGAGGAACAACTAAGTTTGGATATCTCCCTCCAGTCATGCCTTTAAATATTTTTTCAGCCTTCCTTATAACCAATGGCTGGCTTTCTCGTTCATATTTTTCCATACCTCGTTTAAGCATGGCATCAGCTAATTTAAATTTGGCCCAATTTCTAACGTCAAAAGAAAGTTGCTCAATAAGCCCCTTTTTACGTGCACGTAATTCTGAAAGTTTATCCTCTTTGAAGATTTGATCTATGGCTTCTCTCACTCTCCCTTTTTCCTCTGTGAGTTCAGAAAGACGAGTTTTCTCTCCTTCCCATTCACTTTTTACCTTCTTACAATCGAATTCAATAGCATTGTAACTGGTTTCCGATAAATCCTGCTTAAATAACACAAGTTCCTTTCCTACTCCACTCTTTGCGCTCAGTACAATATTGAGAGTCGCCTTTCTCTGTTCAAGCACTCGTCTATCCTCAGTGTCTTTTGCCATTTGTCTATATTCTTCTTCATCATTAGCAGCAGATGTTTCCAAAAGGGATGCCAAGGATTTGTTAGCATCAGATAATTCTTTCTGTCTTTTTGTGAAATCCTTTTTCTCTTTTTCTATTGTCCTCAGGTATCCTTGCTTGATATCCCTCTGTTTTTTCGATTCTTGAAGTCGTGTAGATAATCTATCGGCAACAGTCACTAAAGAGTTAGGATCTCCTATTTCATAAAGTTCGCTGTGTTTATCGGCGATAGGCTTAACCCTATCCATATATTCATTAATTCTTCTTTTAAGAGTTTCGTACCTTCTGTCCCTTTCTTCAGCCATATCCAGTTCCGCTCTACCAGTTTGAATTTGCTGTTGATATATAGCCATAGAATCTGGATTTAACGATAGCGGAAGTCGATTTTCAGTAAGCCACTCTTTCCACGATTTCTTAACCTTCTTTTCCTCAGCTTCGGCATCTTCCAATACTTTCTTTTGATCCTCCATCAGTCTTACTTTTTGTTCCCATTCTTCCTTAGCATCGGTAAAAGTAGTCTTTTTTTTCTCATACTCTTCTATTTGATTATCAGATATGCTATTCTCTTTTTCAATCTCCGGTAAAATGTATTCCACGTGGTCCACATCCTGTAATGTCCGCCCGAGCTCATTAAAAATATCTCTAATGTCAGTAACATAATCCTTATCCTTTATGTCGGGTAGCCTACTGGATCCATCTCTAACTCGTGCGTAAGTTATAAGACCCCAAACAACTACCGATAATAAGAGTGATAGCAAAGCAGAAAAAATAATACTTTGCCCTGTCAGGATCCCTATTAGCAAAACTAAAATAAATATGGCCCCGCAGGTAAGCGAGTTAAACCACGGGTTATTCCTAACACTGCTGCTATTGGCGTCCATATTGGATATAACAGAGGACCTACCTTTATACCCCCAATATAACTGATTGATCTTCTTAAGGAGACTTGTTCTGTGATCAAGTTTTTCTTTTGTATATTTAGGCAGAATTGAACCCTTGAGATTTTTTTCTTTCTCCAAGTATGATTTGTTAGCGTAGGAAGATTCTCGCTCCGATGTCTCATAATTGCTTTTTTTTGTTGATATGTCACCTTTGACTTCGGAAAAATCTTCAAGGAACTGACCTATCGCTGTAGTAACCGGGAAACTACACAAATCAGTGTTCCTCAATCTTTCGCCATCCCATCCCTCACCTAGGTCTGAAAGCCTTTTCTGTACTTTTTCGTTTTCAGAATCCATTTCTGATTTGCGTTCAGGTAAATCCTTAATATACTCTTCTGTTTTCCCACTTTCTTTGGAGATTTCCTTTATTATGTTTTCGTCGTTAATAATTTTAAAATCATCCTTAACAGACTCGGCATAAAGCTTAGCTGATTCGAGACTTTCTTCGGAACGGCCTACCTCATCTTTTTTTGCCTTGATAGTTCCCAGTCTGTTTTGAAGTTCTCCCAGAGACTGTTCTGGAAATCCCCTATGCTCCTTCTTTTCAGACAGTTCTACTTCTACCGATTGAAATTCGGTCCATTCGCCAAAAACTTCTAACATTGAGTCAAGGCGAAGGGATTTCCTTTGCAACAACCCTAGTCGACTCTGCGATTGATCAATTTGATTATTCGTACTTGTGGCGTGATCCATTAATTCACTGTAGCGGTCAGAATCAAGAGTTAATTTATTGATCTCTCCGTCAATTTCTTCTAATTTTCGTACAATAACATTAACCTTCGGTTTACTACCGCCAGGCTTATATAAATTGTCCATTTCTTTTTCAATTTTTTTTCGAAGATCCGGTAAATTCCTCGTTCCCATCCCAACACTGTATATCTCTCTGTTTATATTCTCGTCTTTTAAAAGGCCCGGTTTTTGAAGTTCATCTAGACTAAACGCAAAAATATTATTAAATAGATCTTGTGAAGCATGGCCGCAGATTTCGTCGAGTTTGGCTTGAGAATGAATTTCTCCAACCTTACTATCGAAAATAGAGACTTCACCGCCTTTGGGACCTACGTAGCGTTTAATCGTATATTCAGAGCTATTCTCAGTCGTGACAACTATATTGCCACCATGTTGACCGCCGTTCAATGCTGGATAATAAGTGTCACGTTTTGTTAAAGGGAAACCAAAAAGTATTGTCCTAACAAAATTAAGTAATGTGGATTTGCCTGCTTCATTCGGACCATACATGATAACAACTGGTGAATGTAAAGGCCCGAACGATTTCCCCTTAAATGGGCCAAAACCGTCAATGAATATCTCTTTGATCTTCATTGGACTTCCTCTCCTAAAAGACCGCTTATATAAAAAGATTCAGCTTCTTCTAGGATTTCCTTAATATTTTCTCTGCAAGGAATAAACTCATTAGTATATTTTTTAACTTTCCCCTTATTGTATATATCAGCGACTTCTTCTATTAATCCGTCGATGGACGCGTCTTCATCAACAAGCTTATCAGCTAATTTCAGCATTTCGGCTATGAAATCACTACCTTGCGACCGTTCTTTTCGGTTAATATGTGGCCAGGTTAAAACTTGGAGCATATCGCACCAAATAAACTGAGGTACATGCCCATATTCATCATTGAGTATGTCTCTCAATCCATCCGCAGTATCTCCTCTTGTTATCGCATTATGTATAGGGCTGTCACCCTTCAAAATAATCCTAACTACAAGAGGACGGCCGTGTGATTGTTGAAGCCGTACGTCCAGAGCATCCTTCAACCTATCAATGAGTAATTGCTCGGTCTCTATATCATGAACACTAAGCTCTATCTTTTCCCAACGTATTAGATCAATCTCTTTAAATTCGAGTTTTACATTACTGTATTCATCAACGTCCACTAAATAGACTCCTCTTGGGCCATCTTCATTTATATGCCTGGCCTGAGGATTCCCAGAATATACTATGGTAGGAGACTGTTTATTTAAAACTTTTTTGTTATGTACATGCCCTAAAGCCCAATAATCGTATCCAGTTTCCACCAAATCGTTCACACTGCAAGGAGCATAAGAATCGTGATTTATATCACCGCCAACATTCGCATGAAGTAACCCAATATTAAATTTACCTTTTTTCAATCCTGCAAATTTTGGGACTAGGCTTTTTCTAATCTCCCGCGTAGGATAACTTATCCCATGAATCTTGACTTCTTCTGGCGAATCGTCGAAAAGTGAGAATGACTGAGCTTCTGAGGTGAATCTGTATGAATGTTCCGGAAAATCCAGCCTATTTTGCCATCCGTCCAGAGGATCATGGTTACCATGGCAAATGTAACTACGGATACGTTTCTCACTTAACCTCTCCAGGCCTGCTATAAATCGGGACTGGGCTTTAAGACTCCGCTCAGCGCTATCATACACATCACCAGCAATAAGTAATGCATCAACTTTCTCATCTATGCAAAGCGATATGATGTCGTTGAAGGCATCAAAGGTAGACTCTCTTATACGTTTCTTGTTAGGTCCAGGCATATCTTCGATTATCCCTTTAAACGGACTATCCAGATGTATATCAGCGGCATGGACAAAACGAAAAGGTCTCATAATTATTCACAACCTCGAATCATGAGCTATCTTTAACTGAACCAGGCTGGTAGCACTGCGCCAAATAACTTCTTTCAATTACATATTATGCGTACCATTCGTGGAATGTCTAGAAATGGAATCAATTTTAGATTAACTCTGTTAGAGGAAGTAAGAATTTTTGATATCTATTTCCGTCGTTATATAATTTTCCTTGAACATCGTTAACCAAAACCGTTACTCTTTTTGTTATCCTATTAACTATCCCTTCATATTCCTGGCCACGATGTCGGAAAGTTACCTCAGATCCGATCTTAATCCCATGCTCTTTTGCGGCACGTTCCTTAAGGGTGACCATGCGGTGTACAAATTCAGTATGCCCGAATATACTCACAGCCATTTTGTGAAATCTGCTTTTCTTGCAGCTGGATTTACCCCATAGCGAAATTTCAAGAAGATGAATGATCTCATGTTCGAGTACGCTAAGAAGAGCATATAATCTATCACGACATAAAACCCCATTCACAATAACTGTCCCATGTCCTGATTGAAATTGCTGATACAGAATATCTATCGCAATTACAATCTCAAAAATATACGGATCTTTACCAAAGGAAGACCTGATCCTTTTATATATTATTTTACCCCCATTACTAGTCATCCTGTGTGAAAGACGAAAACATACGGGAGCATGAGCAACGTAATCCATCACCATAGAAATTAGACCGTTAAAAAAGACTCTGTCATATTCATGAAACAAAAGCTCTAGGTCTTTGGGCGTCATAGACTTGAAATCACCACTTGTCACATCACTCGAATTCCTTGTCAATGTATCATAAATCGTTTCTCTTCTATCTAATATAATCTTAGAATCGACACTAAACTCCCCTAAGAAATTTTCTAACGAATCAAGTCCACGTTCAATATACGGTTCTAACGTCATTGTCTTCCATCCGTTTTGTGAGACGAAGCTATACTTATTCCTACGCAACACGCTTGA
>CAUZEB010000069.1:0-9454 GCA_963578655.1 Dehalococcoidia bacterium
AAGTTAGATATTCAAGTAGCCAGGATTCGGAAAAATGAGAGGGAGAGGGATGGAAAAACAAAATAGCACACAGGGGACAATTAATGATGTAAGGATGCTGTATGATTTGAAATGTCCTATGAGGGATGGTATACAGATCTCTTCGGACGTATACATGCCGCTAGGGGGCGGTTCTTATCCAGCGATCATTTTGCGTACACCCTATGACAATATTAGCGCCACAGATTTGCAGAGGGTCGGACATTTATACTTTGCCCAACGAGGCTACGCTGTCGTCACACAGGATGTTAGAGGGAGATATGATTCAGATGGTGAGTGGTATCCATTCGTTACTGAGTCTGACGATGGCTACGATTCAATAGATTGGGTCTCCAAACAATCCTGGTGCGATGGTAATGTTGCACTGATTGGATCTTCTTACAGAGGCCTTACTCAGTGGCAGGCGGCACAGGATCCACATCCCAGTCTAAAAGCGGCCGTTCCAAGGGTTGCGTATTCCAACACCTACCATAACTGGGTATACACCGGTGGGGCATTTCAATTGGCTTTCAACCTTAGTTGGTCCTTAATGATGTCTGCTCGTGTAAGTCAACCCCAACATCTTTTCCTTCCCAAGGAAGCTCATATATCTACATATATGAACCATTTACCTCTTATAACGAGCGATGAAGCTGCAGGGCGCCACGTAAAGATGTGGAAAGACTGGATAAAACATCCGTCCTATGACAGCTACTGGGAGTCTATGAGTCCCATAGATGCACATTATTCTGATGTAGATGTAGCAGCTTATAGCATGGGAGGATGGTTTGATGTCTTCCTTCAGGGTGGTCTCAATAATTTCATGGGTGTAACTAAACATGGAAAGACAGACAAAATAAGACGCAGTCAGAAAATGATTGTTGGACCATGGATTCACAGTCTTGGAGCTTTAGGTACTGAATCTATAACCGGTGATATCGATTTCGGCCCCGATGTCAACATCGATCTTAGAAATGAACATGTTCGTTGGTATGACCATTGGTTAAAGGGAATAGACAATGGAATCATGGATGAGCCCAGGGTAAAAGTGTTCGTGATGGGTGCGAATCGCTGGAGAGAGTCTGACGAGTGGCCAATCCCGGGAACTAAATATACGCCACACTATTTCCATAGTAACGGTACTGCCAATTCACTCCTTGGTGACGGGTCTTTAAATAGAACGAAGCCCGGTGATGAACCAGCAGATCACTATACTTACGATCCAAATCATCCGGTTATGACAATCGGAGGTAGCACCTGCTGCTCCGAGGAAACCCTTCCGGTCAGTATGGGACCACGTGACCAACGGCCTAATGAATATAGACCCGACGTATTAGTGTATTCCAGTGACGTCTTGGAAAGTGATGTTGAAGTGACCGGTCCGGTTAAGTTGATACTTTACGCCTCATCATCTGCGAAGGATACAGACTTTTCAGCCAAACTCGTAGACGTTTTCCCTGATGGGTATGCAATGAATGTGGCTCAGGGTATTCAGCGAGCACGATACAGGGATTCCTGGGAGAAACCGGCCTTAATGACACCCGGCGACGTATACAAGTTTGAAATAGACTTATGGTCTACCAGTAATTGCTTTTTAAAGGGTCACAGAATACGAGTGGAAGTAACAAGCAGTAACTTCCCTCAATTCGACAGAAACCCAAACACTGGTAATGATTTCGGACAAGATGCAAAGACTGTGAAAGCTGATCAAACGATTCTACACGATAAAGATCATCCCTCCCATATAATCCTGCCTGTTATCGATTAAAAAATTTAGGATTGCTTAAGGTAGTATTTAGTATTAGAAATACTACCTGTCGTGAAACAAATAGAGGTTTATTAGTATCATTTTATAAAAAATCTCAGGTATTTTATAGCTCGGAACTTGACATATGACTATAAGCTTATGTATCTTGTCTTCAGTTAAAAAATAGCAATCCGGGAAGAGATATAGCGTGGGTTGCCCAATATCTTGTTTGAAATCGCGATAATTTTAGGAGGAGTAAATGAGAAGATTGTTTTTGTTAGGCCTTATAGCGATAGCTGCTCTTTCCGTGGTCTTGACTTCTTGCACCAAAGAAGTAGAGGTTATTAAGGAAGTAGAGGTTATTAAGGAAGTTGAGGTCGTCAAGGAAGTAGAGGTCGTTAAAGAAGTCAAAGTTGTAGCGACTGCCGCATTGGATGCTAGGCAACAAGTTGAAGCTGCGAAATATGGTGGAGACATCAAGATTACAGCGCAGGGAAGTATCAAATCACTGGACCCAGGATTTGCTCCCGCTTACGTTACATACGCAGTTGCTATGCATATATGGGAGACCCCTTTCGCCTTAGATAAAGATTATAATAATACTCCGCAAATGATTGACACCTGGGAAATGTCCAGCGATGGATTAACCTGGACCTTCAACCTTCGTGACAATATTGCGTTTTCGGACGGTTCTACAGTAACAACGGCGGACGTTATGCCATCCTATGAACGCTGGATAGCCGATAGTGGTGCCGGCAAGTTCGTTGCTGCGTTGATGAAAGACGGTGGCGTGACTGCTACTGATTCAAACACATGGCAATTTAAGATGGACACCGCTATGGGTGGAGTTCCTGGAGCCATGGGTTGGGCCTATCGAGGTCTTTGGGTCTTCCAAGAAGCTGGTGTTAAGGCAGTTATTGGTAAACGAGAAGATATAGGACAAGATAATTACATAGGTTCTGGGCCGTATAAGCTGGCCAAGTGGAACGTTGGAGACTCAGTAGTTCTTGAGCGAAACGAAGATTATGTTCCACGAAAAGAGCCTGGTACGTACCTGGCTGGCGCGAAGATAGCTTATGTTGACACGATTTCATGGTTAGAAATCCCTGACGAGGAAACCAAGATAGCTGGACTTAAGACCGGCGAATGGGACGTTGTTGACGGTGCAGGTCTGGATCACTTCGGTCCTTTAAGTACCAATCCGGATATTAACATCTCGATGTATGGTTTCCATAAGTCTTTCTTGGGTATAAGCCATCAAGAGCCACCGACGGGTAACGTAAAGATACGTCAGGCGATACTAGTTTCTCTAGATGTTGAAGAGCTAATGAGCGGACTTGGTCCAAGCGACCTTTGGTTCCTATGTCCTGCTATTTACTACTGCAATACTCCGTTAGAAACTAATATCGGAGCTTCTGAATGGTATAACCAGAATGACATTCCGAGAGCTAAGAAATTGCTTGAAGAAGGTGGCTATAATGGCGAGCCGATTCGAATTATGAATCCTTCTGACTATGCGACAATTCAGCCTTTGGGCCCCGTGCTAAAGTCTCAACTTGAAGCTATTGGTATGAACGTTGAGATGCCAGCAATGGACTGGGCAACTTTGATATCGAAGATATATGAAAAGGGCTGGAATCTCTTCACATCATGGGGAACGCATAACTCTTTCGGACATCCGCTTCATGACTTGAATGCCACTGAAGGCGGCACAGGTTACGGTGGAGGATTTACATTCCCTAAGATGATCGAAGCGAGAGAAAAGTTCGCTATGGCTACAGATCCTCAGGAACAAATGGGTTATGTAGAAGAATTGCAAATGTTGTACTTTACACAGATACCTAGGATTTATCTTGGTCAATTCTCCTCGATATATCCTCATAGGAGCTACGTAAAGAACCTAACTGTTCCTTCATATCCTCTATACTTCAATGTGTGGTTGGAGAAATAATTCGTTAGGTATAACAAAGGAGTAAGGTGAGGGTGACTTAATCACCCTCACCTTATGACTTAAAGTCATAAGGTGAGGAATTCCGGCGGCTTTACAATTTTCAAGGTATCTGGAGCTTTTCGCCTAAAGATGGACTTAACCAACGTGGTGTTTCCGTCTCCCACAATTATTGTGACTTTACGTCATAACCAGTCTGTGGACGAACCCTTTGTTTATTGATGTAAGTTAACACACTCAAGGTAATGATATGACCGTATATGTTATTAGACGGGTAATTTCTGTCATCCCTGTACTTGCTGTAGTTGCATTAATTGTTTTCGGTCTTATTAGGATAGCCCCTGGCGATCCTGCTGCCATCATAGCGGGGCATGAAGCGACTATGGAAGAAGTTGAGGGTATTCGAGAGGCGCTTGGGTTAAATGAACCTATGCATGTCCAGTTGTTTATATATGTAAAGGATATACTCAGGGGCGATTTAGGCAGGTCTATACTGTCAAAGCACGAAGTTTCTCATCTCATCGCCCAAAGGCTTGTCCCCACACTGTCACTCGCCATCCTCTCGGAAGTAATAGCTCTATTTATTGCGATACCGCTCGGTGTGCTGGCGGCATGGAAAGCGAACACGTGGATCGACAGAGTCGTAATGGTATTCGCTACTCTTGGGTTTTCTGTCCCTGTGTTCTGGTTGGGATTCCTAATGATATGGCTGTTGGCCGTGAAGTTGGGAATATTTCCCGCTGCTGGTTATGTAGCTCCATCTGAGGATTTATGGAGGTGGTTTCATCGTTTGATCATGCCGGCCTTTGCCACAGGAGTCATTATAATGGCGTTGGTAACGAGAATGACTAGGGCGACCGTATTGGAGACTCTTAAAGAGGATTATGTGCGTACAGCTAGGGCCAAGGGTCTTTCAGAATCAGTAGTCTTAATAAGACATGCTCTTAGAAACGCTGCTTTGCCCATTATAACTGTCATTGGGCTAGGAGTAGCGGCATTACTGAGTGGGCTTGTCGTGACAGAAAGTGTATTCGCTATACCTGGCCTGGGGCGTCTTCTTTTGAACGCAATTCTAGCCAGAGATTATCCAATTATCCAGGGTGCAATATTAGTAACATCAACAGTGTACGTGTTTATCAATCTCCTGGTTGACTTATCGTATGCGTTTTTTGATCCAAGGATTAGGTATTAATGACACAGCGAGCAGATAACGTACTGTCTCAGCCTCCTAGCAAGATGGCGAAGTTTAGTTTAAATGTAATTGCTCGGCAGCTTCTTAGACTTACGAAGCGAAATCCGAACATGATGGCAGGTATAGCAATAGTGGTGTTTATGTCCCTTGTTGCGATTTTAGCGCCATTGTTATTCACCGGCGATCCAAAGCATGTTGATCCACGTAATAGATTCATTCCACCTACTATATCTGGTAGCCCGAGCGTCGCTCATTGGTTCGGATCAGATAACATAGGACGGGATGTGTGGACTCGTACAGTATATGGCACTCGTGTTTCAATGATCGTGGCAGCAGCGGTGTCATCTATTTCGATAAGTATTGCTGTGGTAATAGGCTTAGTTGCCGGATACTATAGGGTAGCAGACGGGCCAATTATGAGATTTATGGATGGTTTAATGTCGATACCATCGGTACTTCTGGCTATGGCCCTGATGGCACTGTTAGGAGGCAGCGTACAGAACGTGATTATAGCCCTGACCGTGGTTGAGACCCCTAGGGCAGTGCGAATCGTGAGAGCTTCTGTACTGACACTTCGTGAACAGATGTTCGTGGATGCAGCCAGAGCTTTGGGTGCACAGCCAGTTCGTATATTAGCACTCCATGTTTTTCCAAATTTAGTTGTGCCGTTGATAGTTCATGCTACTTACGTAGCAGCATCAGCAGTTCTCGTCGAAGCATATTTAAGCTTTCTTGGGGCAGGTCCACCCCCCGACGTTCCGAGCTGGGGTAACATAATGGCCGAAGGTCGTAATTATATAACTAGAGCTGTTTGGATCATCTTTTTCCCTGGAATATTTCTGACATTAACCGTCCTAGGTATAAATTTGGCCGGGGACGGTCTCAGGGATATTCTCGATCCTAAGCTCAAGAGACGTATGTAAATAATAAAGTTTCGATTCAGAGACACCAGACATGAGTTTGGTTCAACAATATCGCTACGATTATGTTTAATACCACCATTAGGAAAAAGCGAGCCATAGGGCTCGTCTTTTTCTTTATTCTTTTAACATTATTCCTATCACTCAACCGTATACCTAAATTGGACACGGTACGAGGCGATCTGCAGGCAGTTACCGGCGACAATATTGAGTGTTTCCAGGGCTTCTGTGTGGAAGCAGAGCCGGATTCATCCCTCCTTTCTCGTTGGTGGGATTTTTCTCTAACCTATATGCGCCTAGTTAGTATCGGTATGGGCTTTGCATTTCTAGTTGGCGGACTGACGGAAGTATTCATGTTTCCTCAATCCCAGCGTAACACTTTGTCCGGAGGCAGATTAAAAGGTACTTTGAAGGGCCTTCTGCTTGGTACACCCATGACCCTATGTTCTGCCTGCATTGTCCCAATATCTACTGCCTTCAGAAAGAAAGGGGCCGGAATATCATCCACACTTTCCATTATTCTTGGTTCTTCTACATTAAATCTACCGGCTCTGGTAATGGTTGCCATGATTTTTGCGCCGTTGTTAGGAGGGAGTCGTATAGCACTAAGTGTTATAGGAGGTCTGTTTATAGGTCCATTGGTGGCTTCAATTGTACGGGAGAACAACGGAAAACAGCAAACTCACGACTTTCAAACCGATCTTTCCATAGAGGAGTCATACTCATGGAGGCAAGTTTTTCTAACAGGTATGAGGGACTGGACTAGGGCGAGTTTAGCATATTTAATACGACTCGGCCCGATCATGATAATTGCTGGATTTGGAAGTGGATTGGCAATCCAATGGGTTAATCCAGATGTAGTGCAAACTTATCTAGGAGACAACGCGTGGGGAATAATAATTGCTGCCACTTTGGGAATCCTTATTAATGTGCCACTGCTTTTTGAAATACCATTGGTCGTCGCATTGTTAATCGTTGGAATGGGTGTTGCACCCGGTGCAGCGCTATTGTTCACAGCCGCAGCTGGTGGCCCTATCACCTATTGGGGTATGGCTAAGGTCTTGCCTAAGAAGGCTATATTTAGTTTTGCCAGTGCAACCTGGACCTTGGGTATCATAGGAGGTATTGCAGTACTTTTCCTAACTCCCCTGCTCCCGCCAGATCAACTTGGTTTAGGTCCAGGATTAGTGTCAGCTAGAGCAACTCAGGAAGATGCACTTGATGATCAATCCTCAATAACTCAAAGAGTCGCCAATCCGACAGTATCAGCTACGAACTTATCCAAAAACGAGCTAGACATCGAATCTATGCGTGTAACGTCCTTAATACCCATGAAAATACCTGAAACATTCCAATTCGACGTTAGACCCTTCACGAATATTGCTATAGATTTGTTGGGCGGCGATTATACACTTTGGAATGATCGTCCTGGAGTAGCAATTTTTGATTATGATAGAGATGGAGATTTAGACTTTTATCTTACTTCAGACGCTGGTCACGCAAATTTTCTTTACCGTAATGAAGGTGACAGAAAATTTGTGAATGTAACAGAAGAAGCTCAAGTAGCAGCATTAACGAGTAACAGTAGCGGAGTTGTGGCTTGTGACATTAACAATGATGGATTTCAGGATTTGTATGTTGGTTCCTATGGTATACATCGAGATCAATTAGACTTTAGATCTTCCTTGGGGACAGACACAGCGGCCAGAAAGTTAAAGATAGCGCTTACAGATAGGCTTTTTTTAAACAACCAGGATGGCACATTTACAGACATTACCCTTGATGCTTTTGGGGACAATATTAATATTAGATCCGCAATGAGTATAGCTTGTGCAGATGTCAATCTTGATGGATTGCTAGATATCTATGTAGGTAATTTGGGAGATCCTGACTTTCGAACTTTCGATTCTGAAAACCATCCAGGACACTACAATGTTTTGTATTTAAATAATGGCGATCTAACATTCAAAGAGATCGCTAGAGCAGTTGGAGTGGAGGGACCACAAATATTAATGCGTGATCCTAGAGGACTCGCGATTTTGTTTGAGGATCCTCAGAGTGGTCAGATATACGAGGGATTTGATCCGACATATAAAGATGAAATGGGTAATATTGTTGGGGATCCAACCGGGCAGACTCATGCTGTGATGTTTTTCGATCACGATGACGATGGAGATCCTGATCTTTGGTTAGCTAACGATGGAGATCGATTACACGTCTTCCGTAATGATTCGGATAAGGATGGTATCAGATTTACTTCCATCGAACGGGCAATGGGACTTGATAAATTGGGTGCCTGGATGGGGTTTGCAGTTGGCGATTACGATGGTGATACCGATCTCGACGTCTTTATAACGAATATGGGTTTTCATCCTCGTACTAGACTCTGGCGTGAAAAGCCTGGAGGAACCTGTGATTACCATGGAAAGTTTGAATGGGCGACATGCCTGCATTATTTGTTACGTAATAATGGTACAGACCAGGCTCCCAATATTATCCTACGGGAGATGTTCCATGACGTAGCACCATCGACAAAAGTGTTACCCAGTGACATCATGCCTCCTGCTTCGTTAAATCCGTCTAATTTGCATCCCAGCCAGGATGTACCAACAGGCCTGGCCGCCTACGATTTTGGATTCGGTACTACATTCTTTGACTATAATAATGATACATATCAAGATTTGTACTGGTTAGGATCTACCATAGCTAGGGGAAGTGGTCCCGGAGGACAGATCTTTCCTAGTGCAGGACGGATGCTAAGAGGAAATGGCAGAGGCGAATTCCAGGATATTACTGTGCGTGCTCATTTACTTGATATTTTGGGCGTAAATTATGATGAACTTGAAAGAGAAGTGCCCAACAGGAATGCTAAGGCTCTTAAAATAGATCCCCGTTTTCATGAAAATGGGAAAGGCTTGGCACATGGTGATCTTGATGGCGATGGGTATGTAGACCTTATAGGAACAAACAGTAGTGGAGATGAATGGAGAGGCTCTGTTGAAACAATTTCACTGGCAAAGGGACCGATATTTATATGGATGAATGGCGGCGGAGAGAATCACTGGATCAATTTGAGGTTACGCGGACGAATGGCTATTGACGGCTCTGGCAGTAATGCGGATGGCATCGGCGCGAGGGTGTATATAACAACTAAGTCGAACGTGGATGAGCAGACACAAGTTCAGGTATTCGAAGTGCAGGCTGGGTCAAGCTATCTTTCCATGCATAGCCTGGATTTAGAAATAGGACTTGGTATTGCTACTGAAGTTGCTGAAATTAAGATATTTTGGCCAAGTGGGACCGTGCAGCTATTGAAGAACATCCCATCTAACCAAATATTGCACGTTATAGAACCCAAAAAATAGAGAAATCCTGAAGTTATTTGATGGCATAAAGGTACCCGTCCCAAGATGCGACATAAAGTAGACCATCAGCAGGGACTGGGGTAGCGGTTATGTAATGCCCGAGATTCATTTCCCAACGTTTCTTTCCTGTTTCAATGTCTAGTGCGTATAGATTCCCCTCTATGTCACCCACGAACACCGTTTTAGACGTTGCTGATGGAGATGAATTAAAACGGATGCCTGAATTGAAGTCCCATAATATATCGCCGGTGAATTTATCAACCG
>CAUZEB010000070.1:0-9377 GCA_963578655.1 Dehalococcoidia bacterium
CGACTCGTATATAAATATGGGTGTGAAATTTCTTGGAATTTCATGGAATAACTGGGTCATAGACGGTGGGAAACGCTATCTTGATAAAGTCGGTATCGTAAATGCAAGATAATTTACTCTTCATCATATAGATACTGACAACTCGGACAAAGCTGCACTATTTTGATGTTAGAGCTTTACAACGACAATGATATAATCATCGTAGCTTTTTTACAGGTGAAGTGTTGCTTAATCTGACAGAAACTCTAAAGAGCTGGCTTCTCTCAGACCAAATATCTGATCTTAAAAAGGCATCCAAAACTGCTTTCCGACACGGAGTCTTATTGTACCTTGTTGGAGGAACCGTGAGGGATGCTCTATTGGATATTCCATCTTCAGATATAGACATTTCTATGGTAAACGCAGATCATGATTTCCCAAGAATTTTGGCAAAGGAACTAAATGGGGAAATCATTTCCATGTCTCAATTTGGAACCGCGAAGCTCCTTATCAAGAATAACGTCGTAGATCTTGCTACAGCAAGGAATGAGAAATATGAACGACCTGGCGCCTTACCCACGGTGTGTTCAGGAACTATTCTAGAAGATATGGCCAGACGTGACTTTACAGTCAATTCTATAGCCGTATCTCTGTCACTGGATTCATGGGGTAATGTTTTCGATCCATTTGAAGGTATCAGAGACCTCCAAGACAAGAATATAAGGACTCTACATGCCAAAAGTTTCATTGATGACCCAACACGTATTTTTAGGACAATCAGATACTCTGAACGGCTGTTGTTCAAAGTCGAGCATAAAACGATGTCTGAATTAAAAAACAATGTTGGATATCTAAATTGTGTCAAGGGTGATCGAATACGCCGCGAAATGGAGAAGATTTTCCAAGAATATCGAGCAATTCCAATGCTAGCAAAAGCTCAAGAATTACGTGTTTTATCGACGGTCTATCCTTCCTTGATGCTAAAAGAGTCGTTACTTAAGAAACTAAGCCAGACCACAATAGGAGACGCCAGGAAGCGAAGTCTTATTTTCTTGTCGTTATTGACTCACGAATCTCCACCAAGTCATAGGTGCGGGATAATGAAACGCCTCAATCTAGACACAAAAACCAAGAAATTAGTCAAAGACACCGGTCTAGTACACGAATTCTTAAGCAATTTAAAGTCTCAAGATACAAAATATAGTCAATTCCACAAAGTCTTAGCCCCTTTGGACAGCCTTGCCATAGAAGCTTGTTTGCTAGCAACCGACGATGACTTAATAAAACTAAAACTTAAAACTTATCTGACGTATAAACGGCACGCAACATCAATTTTGCAAGGAGACGATCTAGTCAAACTAGGAATTCCGGAAGGGCCTCAAATTGGGCAAATATTAGAAAAACTGTTACTGGCCAAAATGGATGAACAGATAACAACTCGCAAGGAGGAAGAGGAATTCACACGAGACCAAATGGAATAGATCCTTATGTGAATAGAGTCCTTTTACCAGGGAGCATTGGGAAACCAATCGTGAAATCGGCACTATCAAGCTTGGAAAGACTCCAGTCCACGAATGAGGAGGCAGGCAATATATTAGCCTAATTTCACCTCCATGACATAAACTACCCTAAAGATGTTTCGGATGAAAAACCAGGCTCTGTCATTAATCTAGGATCCAAGATACTGTCCAATTCCTTCTCCGAGAATTCGGTATCCACAAGGGCAACCTCCTTAATGGTTCTCCCGGATGATTGTGCATCCTTTGCTATGGCGGCTGCCTTATCATAACCAATGTGCGGGACTAAGGTAGTTACTATGGCGAGCCCTTTCTCTACCATTTCGGGTCCTTTTGTAGTTGCTTTCAGCCCAATAATGCACTGGTCAGAGAGATTATTCACTGCCGTTGACAATATAGATATCGATTGAAGAAGGTTATAGGCCGATATTGGCATCATTACATTGATTTCAAAATTGCCTGATTGACCCGCAACAGATATTGTTGCATCATTTCCGATGACCTGAGCAGCAACTTGGCAGACAGATTCTGGTATTACTGGATTTACCTTACCCGGCATTATAGAACTCCCAGGTTGAACCTCTGGCAATTCTATTTCTCCTATTCCACCACGTGGTCCAGAACCCAACCATCGTACATCATTAGCAATTTTCATTAGACTCACTGCCAAAGTTTTTAAAGTACCACTGACCTCTACAATCCCGTCTAGTGTGCTTTGAGCTTGGAAATGATTATCAGTCTCTCTAATTGGTAATCGGAGACGAGTGGAAATTATGGAACAAACTTTCTTGGAGAATTCAGGATGAGTATTCACACCAGTCCCAACAGCTGTGCCACCCAAGGCTACCTCCGAGAGCTCCTTTTTACACCGATCCAATCGGAGTATGCCTCTTTCTATTTGACCTGCGTGACCTTTAAATTCCTGGCCTAACCTAACAGGAGTGGCATCTTGGAGATGTGTCCTCCCAGTCTTAACTACTGCCATGAATTCACTAGCTTTTATCTCTAATGACTTCTGTAACTTCTTAAGAGCGGGGATCAAATCGTTATGAATATTATCCAAAGCCGATATATGTATAGCCGTTGGTATTACATCATTAGATGATTGCCCAATGTTTACATGGTCATTAGGGTGAACAGGACTCCTAGAACCTAGTACACCTCCCAATATCTCAATCGCGCGATTAGAGATTACTTCATTAACATTCATATTTGTTGAGGTACCAGAGCCTGTCTGAAATATGTCAACTACAAATTGGTCATCCAATTTACCGTCTATAACTTCCTGGGCCGCACGAACAATTGCACTAGACAAATCTTTATCTAGTAAGCCCAAGTGGCAATTCACTTCTGACGCTGCTTGTTTAATTTGTCCGAGTGCCTTAATAAAGACCCTTGGAAAGCGAAGCTCACTTATAGGAAAATTTAAGACAGCTCGCATCGTATTAGCACCATAGTAGGCTTTTAAAGGAACTTCGAATTCCCCCATAGAATCTCTTTCTATTCTAAACTTGTCGATTCGTGCCAATTGAATTCTCCTAATTCATGATAAATAAAAATGATTGTTAAGTTTTCATAGTTGAGGACACGAAGTCTATCACAAGCTCCGCTAATTCAACTTCGTGTCCTCTCATTGTATGATCAGCATTCGGAATTTCTCTAAAGTGGACAGATGTGGGGAAATCATCAAGCAAACGCTGTAGATCTATTGAAGGAGACAATTTATCTTTTTGTCCGGACAAAAATATTTTGGGACGCTTATCTTTCCGTATACGGGATCTTTCTACCGCAGACACTGGAGGCGATATCAATACTAAACTACGAGCTGCCTTATAATGAGACACTCCATCTAATAAGACAGAGGCTCCAAATGAATATCCAGCGACTGCTACTTTCTTTGAGTTGATGTTTGGCCAACTCCTTAATACATTCAGAGCAGATTTAGCGTCTTCTTTTTCACTGGAACCATTACTAAATAGTCCTTCACTGGAGCCCACCCCTCTAAAGTTAAACCTCAATGTGGCAATGCCGTGCATGTCCGCTATTTTACAAATAGTAGTAATGACAGGATGGTCCATATTTCCACCAAGTACCGGATGGGGATGACAAACAACCAAACCATGATGTGGCCCTACTGTATCAACAGGAGTTGTAAGAACTCCCTCCAAAGTCAGACTTTTACTAACAAATCCTATGGATGTTTGTCTCAATAGCCTTTCCTTCTATCTACACATTATTCAAAACATTAGTTAAAAAGGTTGACGAAGCTAACGCAACTTCGTGTTCTTGGCCTCTGAAAAGTGATTAGCTCCACTAACTATTATAACTTGCTTAGGCATTAAAAAATGTTCACTTATTGATTTGAATTCGGATATTGAAACATATTGATCTTGATCTCCACATAAAAGGAGTTTTGGTACAGTATTGTTCTCTCTACTTAGTCTTACAAAAGACTCTCTGGGACACGCAACGGAAACCACTCCCTTTATCATGTTATTATTACTACATGACCGTAGAGCTATTTCCGCACCAAAAGAATAACCAGCTATACCTAGCCTGTCAGAATCAACAGATTCACAGGATGATAGAAAACCTAGGGCCTCTATAGCATCTCTGTCTTCACCTCTGCCTTGGCCGTAGAGTCCCATACTATCTCCCACTCCCTTAAAATTAAAACATAAGGATGGATATCCCTGAAACGGCAAGAAGTTCGGCTAATATCCTTACTACACTGTTCTGCATGTCACCCCCATACTGTGGATGAGGGTGGCAAATAACGTCACCAGGAATTTTCCCTCGTGTTTTTGGTGACCGAAGAATCCCTTCTAAAACACATTCATCACTGATAAATTGGACTTTCTGAGTGGCGTTTGTCATCGAATATAATGATCTTTCGTCAATGTAGTCAGTGAATAGGACATTTCTAAAAAGTACGAGTCTAATCTTAGGATACAGTATGGCTGTTGACAAGTAGGATTGATAGAATTAGTGTTGGTAGTAAGTTCAATAAATTTCACAGGAGGAACAAAGAATGCGAGTGGTTGACTTCCGTAGCGATACGGTGACACATCCAACACCAGAAATGCGAAATGCCATGGCAGAAGCCGAAGTTGGTGATGACGTACAAGGCGAAGATCCAACGGTCAACCGCCTAGAAAGTATGGCCGCTGAGAAACTTGGGAAGGAAGCCGCTGTATTCGTAGCAAGTGGAACTATGGGAAATTTAGTTTCCGTCCTAGCACACGCTCAACGTGGCGATGAAATCATTCTAGGCGATAAAAGCCACATATTTAGAGCTGAAGCTGGGGGAGTATCGGCACTAGGCGGCGTCGCCTTCCATACACTCCCAAACAACGAACGAGGTATGCTTGATCCAAATCAAGTTGAATCAGAATTAAGCCCTAACAATATCCATTATGCAAACACGGCGGTCGTCGCCTTGGAAAATACTCACAATGCTTGCGGCGGAGCAATTCTCTCTCCTGGGGACATAAAATCCATAGGAGATATCGTACATAATCACAACATTCCTCTTCACATTGACGGAGCTAGAATATTCAACGCTGCTGTCGCCTTAGAGACGCCTGTATCGGAGTTAGTCAAAAATGCGGACAGTATAACTTTTTGCTTATCAAAGGGACTTGGTTGTCCAGTGGGATCCGTCATATGCGGTACTCAGGAATATATCGAAAAAGTTAGGAAATGGCGCAAGATTGTAGGAGGAGCCATGAGGCAAGCTGGCATCATTGCTGCCGCCGGTGTTGTTGCTCTGGACACAATGATAAATAGAATGGCTGAAGATCACGCAAACGCCCGTAAACTGGCTAACGGTCTTAGAAACATTCCAGGCATCTCGATAGAGCCTGATAAATTACCCACAAATTTGGTGTTCTTCGACATAACTCAGGGAGATTCTACAGAATTAAGCCGAGCACTCAACGCTCGTGGTATCAAGGGAGGACGACCTGGCCAGAGTAGATGGCGTTTTGTCACCCATAATGATGTTTCGTCAGATGACATTGATTACGCTCTCAATATTGTAGATGATACTTTTAGAGAACACGCAAAAAGTACTACTACCAAGCCTGTAGAACATCCTTACAGTGGATAAGGGGTAATGCTGGAGAATCATGCTTATTCGTATAAGAGGCAGATCGGGAATCCGGTCTGCCTCTTTCTTCTCCGTTTAACAAAGTTATAGCTATGCACTTAATATTTAGAATTCCACAGTTTAGAAAGCTCTGGATCAGTTACTCCTTCAGTGACGTTGGGATGATATCGTTCGTCATGATCCACGGTTGGTTAGCCCTCACGATAACTAACTCCCCATTCTGGGTCGGGGCTACTGTTGGAGTAAACGGGGTCGGTTTATGCCTCTTCAGTGTGTTTAGTGGAGTTCTTGTTGACAGACTTGATCGAAGAAAGTTAGTCATCGCCAGTCTCATTATTCAAGCCTTAACAGCATTTTTACTAACGATCTTGATATTCTCAGATATAGTTCGTATCTGGCATATACTGTTAGTTGGATTTCTAGACGGTGGTATGACGTCTGTAAAGCGACCATCTCAAATGGCTCTAACACTCGATGTAGTCGGACGTGAAAAGCTGTTGAGCGCGACAGCCGCACATAATTTTGCTATGACCGTAATGGGAATCATATGTCCCATCATAGGAGGCATTATTATAAGCAAACTTGGAATCCAATGGGCGTATATCGTGATTGGGCTAGCATTCATATCTTCTTCTTTGGTGCTTCCCCGAATTACTGTACGAAATCAGAAAAATAACACCCTGCTTTCCACACCTTGGCAAGACATGAAACTAGGCATTCGTTACGTTTTTAGCACCCCGGTTGTACGTTCTCTAATAATATTGGCAATTGTTGCAGAGACTTTCGCGTGGTCACATGAAGTCATGTTACCTGTAATGGCAAGAGATGTATTCACTATCGGAGCTTCTGGATTGGGCTATTTACTCTCTATAGCCAGTACTGGAGCAGCCTTTTCGACATTCATAATTTCCAACATAGGTGACCCAAAAGGAAAAGAAAAATTACTTGTATTCAGCTATGGTCTTTTCGGGCTATTTTTGATCCTCTTTGCAGCCTCACCTTGGATCACCATAGCTATGGCACTACTTGCTTTAGCATATGCCTCAGCCGTAATTTATGAAACGACTTTATCAACTATACTTCAGACTGCTGTACCTGATGGTATGCGTGGCCGTGTACTCAGTTTTCAGGTGTTTACATGGGGATTAACAGGCATTGGTGGATTTTATGTTGGCGCCATAGCTGAATTTATTGGAGCCCCTAGAGCTATAATGATTGGGGGGGGAATAGCTTTTATTGTAGCGATTTTTCTGGTTAAGAGAACGGAGATCTTTCGAGATTCAGTCGTAGTTACAAATAGTGAATAGCCTTTTATATGGTCGCGTTCTAACATAGGAGATATTCCGATTAATCGTCTTTAGAGTCATTAGCCCACCAACTCTTCATTCTTTCACTGATTTTTCTCTCAAATCCTTCATTCCCTGCAACATAATATTTTTTGTCCGTAAGGTTTTTAGGCAAATTTTCAGTCCTTACAAAGTTACCATCGTAATTATGAGCATATTTATATCCCTTTCCATAGTCCATATCCTTCATCAGGCTTGTGGCTGCATTACGTAAATGCAGTGGGACAGGTTCATTTCTGGTGTTACGAACGTCATCGGCAGCTCTATTTAAGGCCATATAGGCGGTATTACTTTTTGGAGCAGTTGCTAAGTATATACTAGCCTCTGCTAATGGAATCCGGCCTTCGGGCATACCTATGAAATGAACAGCTTGCTGTGTCGCAACCGCCATCATAAGTGCTTGTGGCTCTGCTAGTCCTATGTCTTCTCCAGCCAATATAACCAAACGTCGGGCTATAAACATCGGGTTTTCACCAGCCTCTATCATACGCGCCAACCAATATATCGCTGCGTCAGGATCCGAAGCTCTAATAGACTTTATGTATGCAGATATGGTGTCGAAATGTTGATCGCCGGATTTATCGTAATCTAAAACCCTTTGTTGCATAGCTTCTTCTACGATATGCGAATTAATGTAACGTATACCTTTGCTATCCGGCTTAGTCGCGTTGATTGAAAGCTCTAACGCATTTAAGGCAATCCTAGCATCCCCATTTGCCAAAGTTACTAAGTTCTTCATACTAGACATGTCTAGTACAGGTTTGAGTGTTCCTAGACCTTTCTCATCATCCTCCAATGCTTTTTTTACGATAATTTCTATTTGAGAATCGGTTAATGATTTAAGGGCAAAAACTCGGGATCTAGATAATAGAGGAGAAATTATTTCAAATGATGGATTTTCTGTAGTGGCACCTATAAGTACTAACGTCCCGTCCTCAACGTAAGGCAATATGACATCTTGTTGTGATTTATTAAACCTGTGTATTTCATCAACAAACAGGATAGTCCGTTGATCTTGCATACCCAGTCTATCTAAAGCCTCTGAAGAAACTCGTCTGAGCTCGGCAACTCCCGACACCACCGCACTCACTTTCTCAAAATAACTATTAGTAGACTGAGATATGATGTTGGCTAGAGTAGTCTTCCCTGTCCCTGGAGGACCCCACAGAATTATTGACGGTATTTGATTTGACTCTATGCTATTGCGTAATATGGAATTGATCCCAACTATATGTTCCTGACCCACGAACTCATCAAAGTTAGAAGGGCGCATTCTAGCAGCAAGAGGTGCATTTCTTCGTAAATGAACTCGGCTGTTATGGTCAAATAAAGTCAAGAATTCTCACCTCAAGCAAATTAAGCGAAGCCTATATCAACGAAAATCCTAAAAAAGGGAGCAGTGTTATTATATCGCCCCCATCCAAATATTTAATTAAGCACTTTCATAACACCATCAACTAATTGAACGTCCTGACCGGGTAGAACAGTCCTGGAATCAATAAGAATCTTCTCATTTTCAATTCTGCCAATTATTGCTGGCCTTAATAGCCTTAACCTACGAGCCAATTCATTACCTCTTCCTGCAAACCCTTTGGAGTCTATGGCTAATACCCAGGAAGGTAAAGTTTGATCAGGAAGGCTACCTCCGCCTATCGTGGAGACACTTTCCTCAATGGAAGTGAGATTTCCTAGGCCATTTTTCCATTTTTGTACCCTGGCTTTTAATATATCCCTCGAAGCAGCGATCATACTCCACACAGGTACCTTGTCTAAAGCTTCTCCTCGTATATAATGAAGCAGTGTTTCATTTAATGCCGCTAAGTTCAACTTATCGATACGGATAGCCCTGGCAAGGGGATGTCTAGCTATATCGGAAACATATCTGGTTTTGCCAATAATTATCCCTGATTGAGGTCCCCCCAATAGTTTGTCCCCTGAAAAAAACCCCATATCCACTCCCGCTCGGATACTCTCTTGAGGCATCGGCTCATGAGACAATCCAAATTGCAAAGTATCAATTAAGCAGCCACTACCCAAATCATGTATGACCGGTATCCCTACTGAATTACCGAGCTCGACTAAATCTCTCAACTTCGGAAGATGAGTAAATCCCACGACTTTAAAGTTGCTGGAATGAACGGATAATATTGCGGCTGTACGTTCAGTCACTGCGTTTCTATAGTCATTAATGTAGGTTCTGTTCGTGGTGCCTACTTCAATCAAATCTGCACCACTTTGTCTTAGAACATCAGGAATACGGAAGCCACCACCAATTTCAACTGCCTCGCCTCTTGAAATAATGACCTCCTTTCCGTGAGCAATAGCTGACAATGCTAAAAGCACAGCAGACGCATTATTGTTGACAACAAGAGCTTTCTCCGCACCCGTTAATTGGCAAATAAGTTCGGTTACATGAGTCTGCCT
>CAUZEB010000071.1:0-9234 GCA_963578655.1 Dehalococcoidia bacterium
TCGGTGTCTCTATTAAATTAACATCAGAGTGTCAGCTTTAAGTTATTTTTAAATGAAGATCCCGAAGTTGATTATCATCAACAGGAGATGGGGCTTCAAATAAAGGATCGAATCCGCTTTGGGTCTTAGGAAAAGCTATAACTTCACGTATGTTCTCATTCCCAGTAAGAATCATGATTAGTCTATCAATACCTGGAGCTATACCTCCATGAGGTGGCGCACCAAATTCAAGCGCTGTAAGAAGTTGCCCAAACCTCCTGTTAACCTCTTCAGTTGAATATCCCAAAGTCTTAAAGATTTTCTCCTGCAAATCTCTTTTATGTACTCTTATACTCCCACTAGCCAACTCTTCACCATTCGCTACAAGATCGTACAACTGTCCAATCACTTTTCCAGGGTCGCTTTCTATATAGTTTTCGTAACCAGATTGAGGCATACTGAATGGGTGGTGCATAGCATCCCACCTGTTCCCTTCATCATCCCATTCGAACAAAGGGAAATCGACTATAAAAGCAAATGCCATCAGATTAGGATCCGCAAGTTTTAATCGGCGACCCATCTCCTGCCTTAGATAGCTTAACGACATATTCGTGGTCTTCCTTTCGCCTGCAACTATCAATATCAAGTCCCCTACACCTGCATCCAGGCGGGTAGCCATAGATCTCACTTGATCTAAACTTAGAAACTTTGCTACTGGAGACTTGACTTGATCTTGTGTTAGGTTCTTCAAAACACAAGATTCGCCTGTTAATGCTATGCTAATTAAGCCTTGAGCTCCTCTGCTTTTGGCTAATTCCGTTAATTCATCTATCTGCCTTCTGGAATAATCCGCACATTTAGGAACCGCGATTCCTTTAATCAATCCTTTGCTCTCCAACACAGAACGAAAGACTCGCAGATCTGTGTTAACTACTATGTCTGAGAGATCCGACATTCGTAACTCGTACCGCAGATCAGGCTTATCAGTCCCATATTGTTCCATAGATTCGAGATAAGTTAGTTTAGGGAAAGGAGACAAGACACGCTTTTCTGGAAAAAGCACTTTTACCAGACCAGTATATAATTCTTCGATGAGGGTCAACACGTCGTCCTGATTCACAAAACTCATTTCCAGGTCTAATTGGGTGTGTTCAGGTTGGCGATCGGCTCGCGGGTCTTCATCTCTAAAGCACCTAGCGATCTGAAAGTATTTTTCAACTCCCGCTACCATCAATAGTTGTTTCAGTTGTTGCGGTGACTGGGGTAGAGCATAGAAAGACCCTGGCAAAAGACGACTTGGAACCAGGTAGTCCCTTGCTCCTTCAGGAGTGCTCTTAATCAATATAGGAGTTTCTATTTCAAGAAAGTCCCGATCATCAAGGAATCGACGTATGTAGTTAACAACCTTATGTCGCACTATAAGCATATCTCGCATGCGACTTCTTCGAAGATCTAAATACCTATATTTTAACCTAATGAGCTCGTCAACATCGGTTTCTTCATTAATATCAAATGGGGGAGTTTTCGATTCATTCAAGACAACTAATTTATCCACCTTAAACTCCACTTCACCAGTTGGTAAGCCAGGATTATTCATACCTTCAGGTCGCTTTACAACTTGTCCAATCATCTGAACTACCCATTCATTCCTCAGTTCGACAGCTATAGAATGAACTTGTGGTGAAATGTCAGGATCAAAAACTGCTTGTACTATTCCATAACGGTCTCTAAGATCTATGAAAATCACGTTGCCATGATCCCTCCGCCTATGCACCCATCCGGCTAAAGTCACCATACGTCCAACGTGTTCAATCCGTAGATCTCCACAATTAATCGTCTTTAGCAATATCGCTCTCCCTGAATCAAATATCGAAATACTATAGTTAAGAGGACACTATATTTTAACCATGAATACTAAAATTATCCCGTAGTCGATTATTCTCAACATACTGAACTTGCGAAATCTCACAGGAGCAGGTAAACCCGCTAATCATCTAGACTAATTTGCTTCCTTATTCTTGGGACGATTTACACTAAAGTGAAACTCCAAATCCTCTTTTTTTGGTGGCAAGATTTACAAAGGTCTCCGTGCTCCGCACACCCTTTATGGTACCCACCTCCGAACGTAAAAATTTGCCCAGTTCCTCTGATGAAGGTAAAGCTGCCCAACAGAATATATCGTACGAACCAGTCGTTACAGACACCCAGCTGATTTGTTCCAACTCAGCTAACTCGTTAGCCACTTCATCAATTTTATCAGGGTCTACTTGGACTCCTATCAAACCTTCCGCCACTAAACCCATCTTCTCAAGATTAATTAGAGCTACAATGCTGATATAATTGCCTTCTACTAATTGCCTAAGGCGCCTTCTGACAGTGCCTTCACTAACGCCTACAATGCGAGCAATTCGAGCGTTTGGTATCCTTCCGTCATGGCGCAGGATATCAATTATTTTTGAGTCTAACGAATCCATGTCTCAAGTCACTCCTGTTTGATTAGTACCTCGAGCCGGATGCTATATCCGTATCCATATTATGTCAACATACGATAATCCGCACGCGCAGGATCAGAGATATGCATTCATTATAAAATTCGAAAATAGGAAGTATATTGCTCATCAAAACCTAGATATTGCTAGATAAACTGCGAAACCAAGTCCTAAAAATGTATACAACGAAAGATCAACTATCCCAAATAGATATAAGCTTCCGAAAGAAATTACGATAAATGACAAAAACACACTGGATGCAGCAACAATCTTAAGAATTTTACCACGACGTCTTTTCACAGAACGACTTATCACCTCACCTATGCAATATCCTGCCGAACCTAATACCACTAATCCCATAAATGAAATTAGAGGTAAGGAATTGCGTAAGAAAGTTACTAATATACCAACTAGAATTGCACTTCCCATACCTGCAAACAGTGCCCTAGACAAATATCGCCCATCAAGCTGATAAGTCGGTAACTTTTTCAGTCGAGCGCAACGCTTGCAACGGAAACCAATGGGAGTATCTACCATACATTGAGGGCATATCGATCTACCACACTTATTACATGAAACATGTGTCTCACTGGACGGATGCTGATCACAAAACCTAACTGCCAACATTCGCCCCGTTTACATTTGAACTTTTACTACCGGCTGATGACGAATCTCGTGAAGTCCATTCCATTCTGTTTCGAACATCTCGATCCCATATAATTCTATTGAATATAACCTTAGGCAGGCTAGATCCTTTAGGCAGTTTTTCCCAATTCGCTGTAACACGTTTAAGCACAACTACAACACAGATCCCAATAGTCATAAGAAAAACCTCGATGGATCTGTCGAATTGTCCCGATAAATCAAAAAGGAAAATTAATCCAGGTAACAGTATTACTGCCAAAAGTGTACATAAAGCAGTTTCACCAATAAGAATCCTCCCCAAGATCCCCAAAACTATTACTAAAATAGCGCATTCAGGCCATAATTGAAAACCGAATATTACACCCAAGGCAGTGGCGATTCCCCTTCCTCCTGTGAATTTTAGGAATGGAGTCCAATTGTGACCTATAATAGAGACTAAAGCTATCGCCACCTTTACAGTATCGTTCTGATTCATCATTGAAGCGATATAAATTGGTAGAGTTCCTTTTGCCAGGAAGTCGAACGCCCCAAGGAAGAATCCCGAAAGTTTACCAACATGAGCCATTACATTAGTTGCGCCCATATTCCCTGAGCCATAATCTCGTATATCAATCCCTTTAATATATTTAGACACTAAATAAGCGGAAGGAATTGACCCCCAAAGATAGAAGCCCACTATAAGTAATCCGGAAATATACATATCATACATAAAAAGACTTGTTTTAGACTATATTAAGGTGATGATAAAGGACTTTATTTGACGGTAAATGGGTTTACTATAAGGTTAACAAAGTTTTTCGATGACTAGACTAACTGGACTTCAGCTCCATCAACCTATCGAACGTTTCCATAGGAGGACCTACGGATCCTGGTTCAGGCTCATCAGGATTACCTGAAGCATGATAATCACTTCCACCGCAGGGAATTAACTCCAACTCTATAGACAGACTCTCCAAATACTTAACCTGTTCGGGGGTATAATCAGAATAGAAAACTTCCATACCCACTAAGCCAGCCTTCTTTAAATCATTCAATATATCTCTCAGATCGGAAACCGCGCCTCTATCTGACTTAGCTACGGAGTACGTAGGATGAGCAATCACAGGTAGTGCACCATTATCAAGCAGCATACTAATTGCATCAACCGGGGTCAATTTCATTCGTTCAACATAGGCTGGTCCATTTTTACCAATAAACCTATCGAATGCCTCACGTGGATACTTAACGTATTCTTTTTCAACCATGGCTTGTGCGATATGGGGTCTACCAATTGCCCCTCCACCTGAGATATCCTGCACGCGATTCCATTCAATATCAATACCTAATGCATTTAATCTCTCTACCATACTAGATGCACGACTCTCTCTACCAGATCTAAAGGCTTCGAGAACTTTCTGAAAATCGGCTGACCTATAGTCCACAAAATAGCCTAGAATATGTATTTCAGATCCTGGAATATCCGTACTCAACTCTATACCGGGAACCACAGTTAATTCGGGATAGGTGTGAGCTGCCTGAAATGCCTCTTCCAGTCCCTCAGTAGAATCATGATCGCTTATTGAAATTATCTTTAATCCACGTTCAGCGCATAGAGAAACAAGTTCAGTCGGACTAAGTGTTCCATCTGAAAAAGTAGTGTGAAGATGTAGATCTACTTCTATCACATCAAAAAATTCCTCTTCATCATGGAAAACCAAACCGTTTAACTGATGTCTTAAGAGAAGGCCATCTCTTTCACTATAACAAACCATATTCAAGGGTACTGAAGGTTTCTTGGTCTATCTAGCGTATTCCACGGACCGGCTTTCCCTGATAACCGTCACTTTAATCTGACCAGGGTACGCCAGATTTTGTTCAATCTTTTTCACTATATCTCTAGCCATCTTAGACGCGGAAATGTCATCGATTGTGTGAGGCTGTACCATAACTCTTACTTCTCTGCCTGCCTGTATGGCAAAGCACTTTTCTACACCATCAAATGAGTTCGCTACTTCTTCCAGGGCTTGTAATCGCTGAACATATTGTTCCACAGTATCTCTTCTTGATCCAGGCCTCGCTGCACTTATGGCATCCGCAGCAGCAACTATAAAGGATTCAGCAGAACTCATTTCGTCATCATGGTGCTCGCGTATACATGTACATATAGCACTTGACACGTTACTCCTAGTGGCTACATCTGCGCCAATCTGAGCATGAGGACCTTCCACTTCATGGGTCAATGCTTTACCGATGTCATGCAGTAAGCCCCCTGCCTTGGCGATCTTCACATTAGCACCAACTTCTGAAGCTATTAATCCGGCAAGATATGATACTTCCATGGAATGATTTAGTACATTTTGACCATAGCTATATCGATACTTTAGTCGTCCTAAGAGCTTGACCATATCAGGATTAAGTCCTTTAACACCTGAATCCAATACAGCTTCCTCTCCAGTCTTCCAGACGGTTTCCTCTAGCTCCTTTTCTGATTTGCTAACCATCTCCTCAATTCGCGCTGGATGGATGCGCCCATCGACTATCAATCGGGATATAGCTACTCTAGCTACTTCTCTCCTTATCGGATCAAAACAGGACAAAGTCACAGCTTCAGGAGTTTCGTCTATAATAAGATCGACTCCAGTTCTCTTTTCTATGGCTCGTATATTTCGTCCTTCTCGGCCTATTAAACGACCTTTCATGTCGTCGCTAGGTAACGGTACAGTGGTAACTGTCACATCGGTAACTACGTCAGAGGAGAGTCGTTGTATAGAATTGGTCAAAATCAGGCGGGCTTTGTCATTTGCTTCAGCCCTTGAAGCCTCTTCCATATCCCGGTAGAGGCGCGCCAGCTCATGTTGGATTTCTTCCTCAGCCTGCTTCATCAGCAACTCTTTGGCACCGCTACTCGATAGATTAGATATTTCCTCTAACCTTTCAAGCTGCTTATTCTTTAGTCCATCGATCTCTAACTGAACATCGTCCGCTAACTTTTCTTTTTGTGAAAGATTCTTCTCTCTTCGTTCAAAGTTGTGAGCTCGACGCTCAACATTCTCCTCTCTATTGAAAACCCGACGTTCCTGACGTTGAATTTCTGATCGCCAATCACGAATCTCTTTTTCACCTAGAGAACGAAGCCTTAGTGCCTCTTTCTCCGCATTAATCAAGATGTTAGCTTGTTTCTTTTCAGCGTTCTCAACAATCCTATTAGCTTCTAGTTGAGTTGCTTCAAAGCGTTTTCCATATATCCATCGTCTACCAAAATAACCGCTTATCACTCCTATTAAAAGACCGATCAGGATGACTGGTATCGCGACCACATAAAGCGTAGTGTCCACGCTACTCACCCCCCCCAATCTAGATTTTTAAAGAGCCTCTTACAAAACTTGGCTCTATCTCATGTTAAAGGTGCCTACAGTTAGTGTCAAGGTAAGAAAGTAAATCCATAATGTTTTTCTACAACAAAAATCGCCCAAACCCTATGGGTTTTCCCATGTGAAGGATGACACCATGCAACAAACCACTCGTCAATCCATTGATAGACGCTAACATAAAAACGTAACGGTTCGCTTCGACATGCACAATAATTCAAGGGGTCAAAATAACTTATTCAAACTCAAATAACTTAATCCAATCTTGCTATTAGCAAATAGAAGATTAATAAACTACCCTGAGCTAAACTAAGAACCAAAGATGTTGCCGTTATTACCTTGTTTCATCATGCGCACCATATCGCGGCGTCCTTTGATTGTTGTTAGCCTTTTCATTTGCTTTTGCATTTGTCTAAATTGGTTTAATAATCTGTTTACATCCTGCGGCGTCGTACCGCTTCCTTTCGCTACCCGCCTACGCCTACTTCCATCAACGGTCTCAGGACGTTGTCGCTCTCCTGGTGTCATCGAATAAACTATTGCCTCAACTTTTTTTAATTGATCACCGTCTAAAGCTTTGGCAGAGGCTTGCTGCTTTAATGAAGACATTCCGGGTATCATATCCATTATTTGATTAAGAGGGCCCATCCTTTTTAATTGCTGTAACTGACCTAGAAAATCCTCTAAATCAAATGTAGATTGTCGTATTTTCTTTTCCAATTCCAAAGCCTGTTTCTCGCTAACAGTAGATTGGGTTTTTTCAATAAGCGTGAGTACATCACCCATACCTAATATACGAGACGCTAAGCGGTCTGGAATAAATTCCTCTAGCGCACTGGATTGTTCACCCACACCAATAAATTTAACGGGCACTCCTGTAACAGCGGTTATAGACAGGGCTGCTCCACCGCGTGCATCTCCATCCAACTTGCTTAGAATAATCCCTGTTAGGCCTATCCTTTCATGAAATCGTTGAGCAGCTGCAACAGCCTCTTGCCCAATCATAGCGTCCACTACCATAAGGATTTCATCAGGAGACGTCGTATCTTTAATTTCTTGAAGTTCTTCCATAAGGTCATCATCTATTTGCAATCTTCCCGCGGTATCAACTATTGCCCAATCAAAATTCATTTTCCTGGCATGATCTATACCATCTTTACAAACCTTAATAGGAGATAAGTCTGTTCCTCCTTGATATACAGGAATGTCTATCGCTTCTCCCAACGTTTTTAATTGTGTAACAGCAGCTGGCCTATGACGATCAGCTGCAACAAGTACCGAACTTTGAGAGGCTTGTGTCAAACGATATGCTAATTTTGCAGCCGTAGTCGTTTTACCAGAGCCGTTTAGCCCAACTATTAACATCACCGACGGCTTATTCTCAGCATTTGTCAACTCTTTGAGCGTACCACCTAATGTTTCCGTTAACTCTTCATTAGTGATTTTAATTACCTGTTGCCCCGGGCTGAGACTTTTTTCTATGTTGCCCATTAACGCTCTCTGCCTAATCCGTGAAATGAGATCCCGAGACACTCGAAAGTTCACATCAGCTTCCAACAGCGCCATTCTTACCTCTTTGAGGGCATTTTCTATATCCTTTTCGGTCAATCTACCTTTATTACCTAAACGCTGAAACACCTCGTTTAACTTACCTGAAAGGGATTCGAACATTCGGTTCTCCTAACATGTATGACTTTATAATAAATGCTAGTTGTGCATAAGGGGACAGGTTGACTGCTTTGATTAAAGGTTGTGCATGCCTACTATACGGCTAACACGTCTTCAACCAGATCTGTCATAACTGAAGAGATGAATTTAACGCTTCCAATAGCTTTAAAATATTCCATTCTAGTCGGGCCGATGGCGCTAATAGTTCCTACAATTTCATTAGGTATCCCATATTGGGATATGACTATACCAAAATGTTGTAATACGTCATCACGATTTTCTCTTCCTATAATCACCCTAACAACTTCGCCAATTGGAGTTTCTTCGACGATTGTCTGTACTACTGCTCCCGTCTCTAATCCTTCCAAGAAAGCTTGAAGCTTAGAATTTTGTGAAAATTCAGGCTGAGAAAGTATATTGCCTAAGCCATGAATGTATCCATCTTTATATTGATCTTCATCTTCTGCTTTCAGAATAGAGAGTACAATCTCTAATAGGCTGTTCTCTAAAGCATTTAGAGTTGGCATTTGATAATTAATTCCTTTACTAGTCAAGCCCAGTGCCGCTTCTCTAATCTTGTTACTGGAGAATTCAATTTGTGTTCGATCGATTGGCTCATCAAATCGTATAATTTGGCGCTTAAGTTTCGTTTGCCCTAAAACGACTATTATCATGGCCACAAATTCGTGTAAAGGGATGACTTCCAAGTGCCTAATTGTTGACACCTTAGCTTGAGGGTATGTACTTATGGCCACATTTCCGACCAGATCTGAAAGCATATTGGCCGCAAACTTGACTCGTTGTTCTATGTCACGTTCGGATTGTAAAAGCCGTCTTTTTACATATGACTGTATGTGTTGGGGTACACTAGGCATGATACCAATATCCATCGACTCAACATAAAACCTATAAGCTTTATCTAGGGGAATCGCACCTGCTGAACTATGGGGGCGGCTCAAATAACCAGCTTCCTCAAGCTCTGCCACATCATTCCTGATCGTTGCAGAGCTAACTCCAAGATCATAATGCGCAACAATTTGATCAGATGCAATAGGGTTAGCAATTTTGATGTAATCAGAGACAATAATATTTAGTATCGCCTCTTG
>CAUZEB010000072.1:0-9211 GCA_963578655.1 Dehalococcoidia bacterium
TTGGATGGTCAACTGACGAAGTATTGCCGTATTTTAAGAAGGCTGCATCACAATTGAAAGTTAGGGACTTTTCTCTGTCAGAAATAACACCTTTTCACGAAGCCTGTCTAGATACGATGAAAAGAATGGGCATACCAATAACAAGAAATCTAAATAATATGGAAGAAAATATAGCTGTAGGTATTTCACCTGTTAACATACAAAAAGGCATCAGGTGGAATGCATCTTTCGCATATCTTGATCATGTGCGTGAAGATAGCAAGCTAACCATACTTGGTAACATGCTGGCTAATAAAATAAAATTTTCTAATGGTCGTGCAGTGTCTCTAAATATTGTTACGGGAGGCGATCTCGTTGAAATAGCAGGCGGGCGAATTGTATTATGTGCTGGCACGTATGAATCACCTACGATTTTACTCCGATCTGGTATTGGTTCACCAGAATTACTTTCACATCTGGGAATTAAGACTGTCGTAGATCTCCCAGGTGTTGGCCGTAATTTACATGACCATCCTTCTATATCATTGGAATTCATTGGAAATAGACAGCTGTCGCATAGAATGGGAGAAAGCTTAGCAAATGGGAATACAGTTTTTACTGAACAAAGTCTTGCTAAATTAGCTAGTGACAAATGCACAGAAGCCTTTGATTTGCATATATCGCCTATTACGACATTGAGCCCCAATTCTGATGGATTATGGCCATGCACTTTAGCCATTTCCAATATGGCCCCCAAATCGCGCGGACGATTGTTTATTCACAGCGACGATCCTCGTGAGACACCTGTTATAGATACGGGGTACCTTACAGATCCAGAGGACAACGACCTTTCAGTTTTATTAGAAGGAATTTCTCTTGCTAGACAAATATCATCGCAACTACCGCTATCAGAATTAATAGACCGAGAATTATTGCAGTCAAAGAAGCTTATTAACGCCAGCACAGTCAGACGAGAATGCCGACATTACTATCACCCAGTAGGCACGTGTAAGATGGGGCCTGACTATGATCCTATGGCAGTAGTAGATAGCCAGGGTAAAGTATATGGAACAGATAACGTTTATGTTGCAGATGCTTCCATAATGCCAATTATCCCTCGCGCTAATACCGCTCTACCAACACTCATGTTGGCAGAGAAGATCGCATCAATTATCGGAGACTGATTATTTATATAGGCGCATGCATAAAATGGATTGATCTAAGTTACACAATCTAGGGGTGATGAACTGCACCGAAAAAAACCAGTATTTATGACATCCAAGTGGAATAATCTACTATTTGTTAATTATGCAGTGGAAGCTAGCTTAGTTATACCGCTGATACCAAAAGGGACAGAACTTGATTTATTAGATGGCAGTGTGTTCATCAGCTTGGTTGGACTGAGATTTGTAGATACACGCGTCTTCGGAATACCGGCTCTTTTGACCCGGAATTTTGATGAAGTAAATTTGCGATTTTATGTTAAAAGGCATTTTGGCAGTCAGACGAGGGAAGGTGTTGCTTTTATAGGTGAAATCATCAACAGCAGAATGGTGACGTGGATAGCAAAGTTTCTATATGGGGAGAACTATTCGGCACGAAATATTAGTAGTCAAATAAATGAGGAGGACGATGTAGTCACCAAGGTTACTTATGAGATCTTTATGAATGGTATCCGAAACGAAATGTCAGCTATCATTCAACCGGATATAGGCATGCCCGAAAACATGGATTTAAATAGAGGTTTGGTCGAGCAATACTGGGGATATTCACGTACCAGAAAGGGGAAAACTATTGAATACGAAGTTGAACATCCGCGGTGGCCTATATACAGTGCGAGTGAGTGCTCCATCAATTTCGACTTCGGTGCGCTCTACGGAGAGGAATATGGATTCCTATCAGATTGCGAGCCAACATCGATCTTTTATTGTCCTGGTTCTGATATTAAAGTTAGGTTGGGTAGACAAATCAAGGAGCAACCCTGAGTAAGTTACTTCGATCCCTATAAGAAACAGTCAGAGGGTTATATCTTTAATTTGGTCAATTCTCCACAATCTGTACCTAGCAATAGTCCTTGTGTATCTCGCATGCTTTTGCCAGGTCTTCATTGGCCTGGGCCTGGTTACCAAGCTCCTGGAGAGCTTCACTTCTAAGGTAATATAATTTGCCGCGATTTAAACTATTGAGGGTGTATTTTCCTATTTCGTAGTAGTCGGTTGTTATGGCTAAATCCAGATCCTCTACCGCAAGTTCGAAGTTATGCAGATTTATATTAGCTTCAGCCCGTCCAAACAACGCCTCCAAACTATTCGGGTAAAATTCAAGCATCTTCCCGTAATCGTCTGCGGCCCTTTCGTTTAGATTCATTGATAACAAAATGTCAGCCCTTAATTTGTTGGTAACCCCCTTCGCGTGGCCAGATTCGAGGGCTTTGTCAAAATTTAGAAGTGCTTTATCTTGATGGCCAAGTTCTGAATGAGCAATCCCTAAGCCGTTATATGCCTTTGCGTGACCGAGATCGGCATCTATAACTTTACCGAAATTTGTTATTGCATCTTCCCATTGACCTGACTTTAGAAAAGAGTTGCCTTCGTCAAAAAGCTTTTCTGGATCAGGTCCGCATCCGAAGGTGAAAAAAATTAACAAAGCTGCGAGGGGAATGCATAAGGAAAAGAGATGCTTCATATTAACTCCAAGTGAATGGTTGCTTAGATCTCGTAAAATCCTTTACGTCTATTTACCTTGCTCGATAAATTCTGATACACGTTCGCCAATCATCATGCAGGTCACGTTTGTATTTGCTCTAATACAGTTTGGCATTATAGAGGCGTCGGCTATTCTAAGGCCTCCTATGCCATGAACCTTGCCGTATTGATCAACAACTGACATTGGGTCGGACGCAGGACCCATCTTGCAGGTGCAGGAAATGTGCTGTCCTGATGTTACTTCACGCATCATATATTCATCTAGCGCATCGTCAGTACTTAGCTGGTCATGGGTTGGATCTGTTAGGTTTCCGAGGATATTCTGGAATACGGTCTGTTCACCTAATTTTACGCATAGTCTTGTACAATCTCTAAGCCTCTGACGATCAAACGGATCTTCAAGATATCTATAATCGAGAAATGGCTGAACATTTGGATCCTTTGAGGTCAGTTGTAATTCTCCGGAACCCATCGCGAGATCCAGCACAGCTAACATTCGTAGTCCGATAGCTTGGGTACGATGACCGCCACGGTTAACACGTTCGTTAGCGAGCGATATCATTGTTATAGCCAGGTCATTGCGAAGGTCGGAACCTGGCGCTGTATAGCGTAAGTGAACCTGAACTCTGGGATCTTTACCGTCTATTATTTTGTAACTATCACTGGGATCCCAAGTGACATGTATAACCGGGTGGTCTCGTAAATTTTGCCCAACTCCCGGAACATGTTTGACCAGTGGAATACCGAGTTCTTGTAATTGCTTAGAAGGACCTATTCCTGACAACATCAAAATTTGAGGTGAACCGATAGCACCTGCACTTAGAATGATTTCTCTACTATGAACAACAAAAAGCTCCCCACCACTTTCCACTTTTGCGCCTACGACTCTGTTCCCATCGAAGATTAATTGATGCACAGTGCAGTTAGGCCTTATTGTTAAGTTCAATCGATTTCTGGATTGGGTTAGGTAGCCTAGAGCAGTACTGAACCTAATGCCGTCTGGATTGTTTAAGGGCATTGGCCCCACACCGGATGCATCAGGATGGTTATGATCAGGGCTATCTTTAAAGCCAAGGGCCCGACAGGCATTGTAGAATGCTTCCTGATCGTCGTGCCAAGTGTCTCTCTTGAATCTATGTGCCACTATGGGGCCTTCAGTACCGTGGAAGTCATCTTGGAAATCCAAATCCGTTTCCAGTTTTTGGAAGGAAGGAAGGAGTTTTTGAAAGCTCCACTCATCATTGCCTAGAGCGGACCACGAGTCATAATCTTCGGGTACACCTCTTAGAAATATCTGTCCGTTGATAGCGCTGGATCCTCCGGTGACCTTTCCTCTTGGGACCAACATAGGCTCTGCCGTTTCAGTCGCTTTCCCGATAAATTGCCAGTTGTGATCGCTCGTAAAGACATCCACACCAGTCGCATATCCGTATTTGACTTCTTCAGGTAGGAGGTCAAAGTCTGGATAATCCGGACCTGCCTCTAGCAGTAGTACTGAACGATTTTGATCTTCTGATAATCTGGTTGCGAGGATAGATCCTGCTGATCCGGCGCCAATGATGACAATATCGTACTCCATATCCTTTCCTCCCAATCTATATATTTCCAACAGAGGGGAGTCTCCGAGCAAATAGGGAACCCCGGAAACAAAGTCGTCTTTAAGTACTATACCTGTCTAGGCATGGACGCATATGGGACTGGCTATCATTTCAGCAATTCTTCACGCAATCTACTAATGAGAATTTGCCTTTCCTCGTCGTTGACATTGAAAGGGTCAAATGCAAATTCATCCGGATTAGCCAAATCGTGCATATAGATCCGCGGATTCCCTTGAGCCAAAGCCTCATAGATCTGGTCTCTACTTGGCCCATTCCATTTATCACCAAACTTAATAACGGTGTGAGGTATTAAGTAATCCCAGTCATCGTGCTTAATTGAAACGTCCAGTCCTGGCACTTCAATTATTGCGTCCATGATTTCCTGACACATTGACATATATTTCTTGGTTTCTTCTTCTTGATCCTCATCGACAAAGATTTCGATAGCACGCAAGAGTCCTATTATTTCCTCTTTGGCCACCTTCATACCTCGCCCTATAAACTGGTGCGGACTGGAATTTGCGTAAGCTGCTTCTATTAAGTCTGCTCGCCCACATAAGATGCCAGCGCCTTGGGGTCCACGAACTCCCTTACCGCCACTGTAGATAACCATATCGGCGCCTTCATTTGTGAATCTACGTAGATTGGACCTTGGAGGCAAATAGGATGCTGCATCAACGATTACTGGGACGCCACGCTCATGTGCTATTTCACAAACTTTTTCCAAAGGTATTGCACGACGAGACACGAAAGGAGAAAACAGGTAGGCTACTGCAGCTGTGTTGTCAGTAAATGCTGCTTCTAATTGCCAAGGTGCGCATCGTCGCCCATCCCCAATCTCTACGAATTTGGCGCCTACGGACCGATAGCATTGGTCATATGCGAATCGATGAGTTCTATGAATAATGATTTCATTTTTCATCCCATCCGTATTGGGAAGTTGTGCCATTTTCTTTGGGTCTGATCCTGCCACAACAGCGGCAGCTTGCAATACCAGCCCACCAGCCGCACCGCTGGCAACCAGTCCAGCTTCCGCTCCGGTTATTTCAGCTATAACCTTGCCTGCTTGTATATTGAGCTCATCCATATTCACCATTATATTGGAGGCTTTATTCATAACATCCATAATTTCAGGACGAAGTCGACTACCACCATACTTAGTGGTAGAGCCAGACGCTGTAATAACAGGAGTTACATCGATGGATTGGTAGATCCTCTCAGGATCACTTTGCAGTTTCATATAAGATCCCCCAGCCAAATATATTTTATACACAGAATGATTTACCGATCAGGTGAGTGAGATTATACCATTATCTGATATAGTATCAAGAAGCAGACACCGAGGATTTCTAAACGCTGATTGCTTAGGTGATTTCTTAAATATAGAGATGACGTTTCTTTAAATGTTTTTAAAACTTCAATACAGAGGAAACCTCAACTTGTATTTGAGAGATTTAATGTCTTACAATCCATAAATTTTTTGAGAAACCAGAAACCTGCATTAAGAATATGATCAGCATGCCTGTTAAAGAGTTAATAATCAATGCCAGTGGAGCTCCACCAATACCAGCCAATGACCCTGATATAAACATACCAATTGGTAATCCGTATACTGCTAGATGTCGTACACCCATTACAGAACCGCGATATCCTTCTCCGGATTCGGTTAATATTAGGATTGTAAGCATCACCATAACGACCGATTGTGAAAATCCGGCCAAAGCAAATAATGGTAAGGATGCACCAAACCAAATCACTTGCGAGACTGCGAGTATCATAATATACCATATCCATGTACCAATCATAAAAACCTTCCCAGGTCGTTGAATGTTTGGTAGTATCGCAACAGATATTGAGCCTACAAGAGCGCCGGCGGAATAAGTACCCAGAAGTATGCCGAGACCAGTTGATCCGGTTTCGAGAACTTCTAGCGAGAATATCGTCATGAGTCCATGATTGGTCGTAAAGGCGGTTCCATTTAGTACCACATATATTGAAAGTAATGCCAATAGTAGTCTATGGTTAACAATGTATGTAAGGGATTGTGACATATCCCGTAAGATAGAACGTGATGACGTAGCGCTACACCGAACAGGGTGTTTAATCATATAGCCACTTATGACAGCCAAACTATATATTATTACTATAATCGAGTATGAGTAATTCATATCGTACTGACTTAGCATAAAGCCGCCTATGATAGGACCCAACATCTGTGTTACGTCACGTGCCATTCTGGTTAGGGCCGCAGCGTTGCCTAACCCTTCTTTTTGTACAAGATCAGCCAGAACCGTTTCTCTCATTACCCCATCGAAGGCTCTTGCGCAGCCAAAAATCGACACTAGTACGAATGTATGCCATATTTCTAATCCATCGGTTAGGGAAACGTATAGTATGATTGCCGACAAAATAATGAAACTCGTGCGCACACCCAAGAAAATATACTTACGGTTATAACGGTCGGCTAGGACTCCGTAAAAAGGTGCAAATAAAGTTCCTGCGAAACGCAAGGAGACGAATACTCCCACCCAAAAGGGTGAATCTGTTTCTATCAGTACGAACCAGGACAGTACAACGAATTCCATCTGCTCTGCCAGACTGTTGCATATATCGGATATCCAAAGAAAGCGGAAATCTCGGCCTCTAAGAGATCTGATAGAATGCACGACTGACTCATATTTTGCCAAATAAAACCTCATTAGTGATTGCTGTATTTGAGATACGTAGTGAAATCCGTCAGCCTCGACAGTCACCTAGACAATTGCGACGATGTCGTATCAATTTGGATATCTATATTAGATAAATCATAGATAATCGGCGCAATATACTTAATTTATTCAGAGAAATTACGTGGAGTAAACCCTATCTATATTCTCAGATAACCGAGAGATCACCTCATAATTAATTGAATCAATTCTAGATGCTATCTCGTCGGCTGATATCTCTTCTTCATCTTGTTTTCCTATTACTACGGCAATGTCTCCGGGGTATGCATTGATATCGGTCACATCTACTGTGGTAATATTCATTGATATACGCCCTATTATTGGAGCTCGTGATCCATTAATTAGGACGTATCCTTGATTGCTTAGTTTTCTGTCGAGTCCATCGTAATAACCTATTGGCAATAGAGCTAGACGGATATTTCGCCGTGTTCGATGAGTGTTAGAGTAGCCTATATAGCTGTCTGGAGGTAGGCTCTTTATACACGATATGAATGTTTTGAATGACATTGCAGGCCTCAACTCTAATCCGTTCTTCTGAGAGCCGATCATGACTTCCTTTGAGGGATAGTATCCATAAATGGAAATACCTGTTCTAACGAGATCAAAATGAGATTCGGGAAACATCAGAGCAGCCCCACTATTTGCACAATGATACAGAGAGATGTCTTTATAGTTGTTTCTACCTATGCTAACAATTCTTTTAAAAGTCGATAGTTGTCTTTTAAAGAAGTCCTGATCGTTTGTCTGGTCAGAGGTCGCGAAGTGAGTTGCTACGCCTTCTACATGAACGTTATCCAAAACACTTACATTCTTCATAAACTGTTCGTAATCAGAAGCAAGAACCCCCTGTCGACTCATACCGGTATCAATTTTGACATGGACTTTAGCTTTAATTCTAAGCCTTGAAGCCACTCTAGATAATTTATGTGCTGAATTTAAATCGTATAAGAAAAATCGAACATTGAGCCTTATCGCTGCGTCAAATGAATCGTGATGTAAGGAGTTTAGGATAAGTAACGGCAGTTGAACCCCTGCATTTCTTATACGGTGGGCCTCGTCTAGAGAATTAATACAGAGCCAATCTACCCTACATTCACTGAGTAGTTTTGCCATTTGAACCAGGCCATGCCCATAGGCATTAGCCTTAACACAAGGAGCGAGGAGAACATCGGGAGATATCAGGCGACGTATCTCATTGACATTATGTCGGATATTGTTTTCCGACACTTCTAGCCAACTTAGTTTATTCTGGACCTCTAAGGGCTTCATGTTTTCTTCCGATAATAAGAGTGCACGGGATTGAAGTAATCTGTGATAATAGTTAGATCTCGGACAATGAAAGGAAATCCCTAATCAGGAGGCTAATTATATTGACGCTAGAAGTCATGGTCAACACTGTCTTCCTGGATCCGGACCGCAAGGTGGAGTAAATAGATGATATAAGTAACGTTCAGCTATCATATATGCAACGGAACCTGGTTGTTATTAATCGTAGGGAATTACTACAGAGTGTTAGGGAACGGATGCAAGCGACAAATGTACTTACCCCAAAATATGACCAGGGCAAGGAGACTAGCTGGGGAGATATATATCCTCAATTCATGGCGAATGCTCAACGACACAAAAGGACTTTTGTTAAACTCATTGAAAATCGAATAGCCTCATTGAAAACAAGAGGAATAATAAATCAAAATTCTCGAGAGGGTAGTGTCTACTACAATTTATCTACAGACCCAACAACATGAGAGGCTAATGTTACTAAGGGTAAATGGTATGCGATTATAGCTTCTACCTTAATTCTAGCAGATAAGAATGTATTTATCCCCGAGTTTTTAGATAAGAGATATTCTCATAGGAGGTAAATATGAAGCATCTAATATGTTTACTCATAGCAGGATTAATACTCCTATGTCTATAAAATAAGCATGCAGTCACCGAAACTATAGAAACGGTACCCATGCCTAATTGCGTCTTGATATGCGTTCATCATGAGATCTTTTTCGCCGAAGGCACTTATTAACATTAGCAGTGTGGATTTGGGCAGGTGGAAATTAGTCACAAGAGAGTCTACTATTCGGAATTCATAACCAGGTGTTATAAAAAGGTCAGTCCATCCCGAACCGTAGCCAATATATTCATCATTGTTGTTTTTCTGTAAAGCTGCTTGCTCAAGAAGACGCACAGTCGTCGTTCCCACTGAGAT
>CAUZEB010000073.1:0-9196 GCA_963578655.1 Dehalococcoidia bacterium
TTTCCTAGGTTCCCCGATAGCGCATATCCAATTGCCTGCAGAATCAGTGTTAACAGATCCCCTCATTGGAAATTTTTACCTCACAAATACCATGCTGGCTACCTGGCTAACAATTGCAATACTGCTAGTCTTATCATTAGTAGCCACGCGAAAAGTATCAATTATCCCAGGTAGGCTACAGAATCTCTTTGAGGTTTTACTTGAATTCTTTCTGAACCTTATGGAAAGCATCGCTGGACCCGAGAATGCCCGAAAATTCTTCCCTTTAGTAATGACCATTTTCCTTTTTATACTTGCAGCTAATTGGGTAGGTATATTACCAGGATTTGCCACAATTGGTAGATTTGAACCAGGAGACGAAGTTATACACCATGCCGAAGTAAAGGCTGAGAAAGAACACTCCCATCTTAATCTAGATGAAGTCCAATTGCAGGTGTTCGACGGAAACAACGGTGTAGCTATTCTACCCTTCGGGTCAATAGAATCTGTCATAACCGGTCGTGAATTTGAGGAACACGGAGTCGATTCAGATCGACGCGCCGGATTACTGGTCCCATTCTTGCGTAGTTCCAATACGGATGTGAACACCACTTTAGCTATCGCTATAGTGGCTATGCTTATGGTTCATTATTGGGGTCTGACAAGCCTGGGAATATTCGGACATCTTGGAAAGTTCCTCAACTTCAAAGGAGGGCCAATTGGTTTCGCCGTAGGTATCCTGGAAGCAATAGGCGAGGTTGCCCGCCTTATCAGTTTCACTTTCCGCCTTTTCGGAAACATTTTTGCTGGAGAAGTCTTGCTGGCAGCCATGGCATTTCTACTCCCCCTTATTGGTATAATCCCATTCCTTGGACTCGAACTTTTTGTAGGTGCAATACAAGCGTTTATTTTTGCTATGCTAACACTAGTTTTTGCATCATTGGCTACAATCAGCCATAACAGTGAAGAACATTAAATTAAGGAGATAGACAACCATGGAAGGAAATATACAGGACCTAGCAGCCGGCTTGGCAATAGGATTGGGAGCCCTTGGACCTGGTTTGGGTATCGGGATATTAGCGGCTAAAGCAATGGAAGCCCTGGGCCGTAATCCTGAAGCGGCAGGGTTGATACAGCAGAATATGATTTTGGCAATTGCCTTTGCCGAGGCAATCGCTATATATGCGCTGGTTGTTGCGATCATTATTAAATTCGTTTAAAACCTCTGGCGTAATGTAGCAAATCTTTATAACGCTATACGGAATAATCTGTTAAGAAATTTTCTTAGGGAGAAGGCATGGAGGCATTAGGAATAAACCTACCCGGCCTGATTACCCAGTTGGTTAGTTTTGTTATCCTACTGGCGATTCTTTATCGACTTTTATATAAGCCAATTCTAAAAATGCTGGATCAACGTTCGGAGCGGATTAAAGAGAGCCTTGAAACAGCACAACGGGTCAGGCAAGAGTCTGAAGAGTCTCAACAAGAGATGCGAAACCAACTGGCATCAGCAAAATCGGAAGGTCAGCAATTAATAGAACAAGCACGAGAAGTAGCTGAGCGATATAGAGAGGATGAGCTGGCCAAAGCCAGGGACGACATACAGTCGGAAAGAATTAGAGCTGAGGCCAACATTCAGAAAGAACGTGATGCTGCTATTGAGGAATTGAGACGTGAATTTGCAAGTTTAGCTATTACAGCGGCTGAACGTGTTATTGAAGGTTCCTTAGATGAATCGAGACATCGGAACATTATTGATAAAGTACTTGAAGATGCTCCTAAAACATCTTCAGTTTAATAAATTATTTAAGGATATGGGTACAGGATAATAATATGCCGAGAGCCGCATCAGCAAGAAGATACGCTCAAGCACTGTTTCAAATTGCCCAGGAGAATAATACTCTCGATGTCTGGGAAGAGGATCTCTTGTATCTATCGTCGGTACTTGAGGATAACTCATTCTCACAATTCTTGGACTCTCCTCAAGTACCCTTAAATAAAAAGTTCCACGCCATAGAGGAAGTGTTGGAAGACGCAGTAGGTCAGTTAGGAAAAAATCTTATTTGTATTTTGTCCTCCAGGAGTATCACCTCTTCGTTACCAAATATTTCAGCAGAATATAAGAGAATATTAGACAGTGACAAGGGAATTGAAGAAGCCACTGTAGTATCAGCTGTTCAATTGTCAGACGAGTACATAAGGAAAGTAATATCTATGCTCGAATTAATAGTGGATAAAGAAGTCAGACTTAACTCTCACATTGATTCCTCTATCATTGGGGGCTTTATAGCCAGAGTTGGTGATCACTTGATAGACGGTAGTACTTTGACTAGGCTACGAGAATTAAGACGGAATTTATCTTACTGAATTGATCCTATCACTATATCAAATCAAATGAATTTAAATACTGGAAAAGCTACTTGAAAGTTAGGGAGATTTAGATGGCAGTTAGAGGACAAGATATTGCTTCAGTCATAAAACGCCAAATTGAGGATTTTGGCAACGAATTGACAATGGTAGATGTCGGGGTAGTAGTGGAAGTTGGAGATGGAATCGCTCAAGTCCACGGATTATCAAATGTAGCGTATAACGAACTTGTGGAATTTGAGGGTGGAATCATCGGGATGGCTTTGAATCTAGAGGAAGATAGCGTTGGCGTAGTTATAATGGGCAATCCCTTAGTAGTCAAGGAAGGTACGGAAGTCCGAAGTACAGGTCGTATCGTCGAGGTTCCTGTTGGAGACACCCTAATTGGAAGAGTTGTGGATGCTTTAGGACAACCTATTGACGGCAAAGGTTCTCTGAAAACAGATAAAGTCCGTCCTGTTGAAATTGTAGCTCCAGATGTCTCTACTCGAATGTCGGTTGACACACCCGTACAGACAGGGATAAAAGCTGTAGACGCCATGATACCTATAGGTAGAGGCCAACGTGAACTAATTATAGGAGATCGTTCCACAGGTAAAACAGCAATAGCTATAGACGCTATCATTAATCAAAAAGGCGGAGATTTGATATGCATCTACGTTGCCATTGGACAGAAGGTCGGCAAGGTAGCCCAAATTGTTGCTCTTCTAGAGGAGCATGGTGCATTAGACCACACCATTATCGTAGCTGCAAACGCGTCAGATCCTGCTCCTATGCAATACCTCGCACCCTATACTGGTTGCGCAATGGGTGAAGAATTCATGCATCAAGGAAAGGATGCCCTAATAATATACGATGATCTTTCTAAGCATGCTTGGGCGTACAGGCAAATGTCATTGCTACTACGTAGACCTCCAGGACGAGAGGCCTACCCAGGTGACGTATTTTATCTTCACAGCAGACTATTGGAGCGAGCAGCGAAATTAGATGATGAACATGGCGGAGGCTCGCTAACTGCTCTTCCAATAATTGAAACTCAGGCTGGAGATGTTTCTGCGTATGTGCCCACTAACGTCATTTCTATTACAGATGGCCAGATTTATCTTGAACCTGAGTTGTTTAACGCAGGTATAAGACCCGCTGTTAACGCAGGTCTCTCAGTATCACGTGTTGGAAGTGCCGCTCAAACTCGAGCAACGCGAAAGGTTGCTGGAAGATTAAGACTAGACTTAGCACAGTATAGAGACTTAGCAGCATTTGCACAGTTTGGTACGGCAGACCTCGATGCAGCCACCAGAGCCCAACTAGAAAGGGGACAACGTGCTATAGAAATTCTGAAACAGGATCAAAATCAACCTCTCCCGATGGAACAACAAGTCAGCATACTCCACGCCCTTTCGAACGGTGATTTAGACGACGTGGAGATTTCTAAAGTTCAATCATTTGAAGAAGCTTTTCTCAAATTCCTATCCTCAAATCACCCTAAGGTATTAGAGAAAATCGCGGAATTGAAGGATATAGATGAATCCACAGAGTCTTTACTGAATACTGCGATTCAGGAGTTTAAATCGACCGTACCTTACTAATAACGTCAACAGCTTTTACAGACAATAGAGAAAGTGGAAGGGAAATTTAATTTGCAAATGAACGAATCAACGGGAGATGAGTCTGGATTAACTTTCCTGGTCTATAAGAGCTCATTACCTGCTGTTAATCAATCTAATACGGGGAAATAATTAAAGCCTATGCCTAGTGTAAGAGAAATCAGAAGACGTATACGCAGTGTGGAGAACACAGCTAAAATTACGAAAGCTATGTCCATGATAGCCGCATCTAGAATGCGTAGAACGCAGGAATCTGCCTTACGAGGTAGACCTTACGAGAACACAATTAGTGAGCTGCTCTCTAATTTGGCGGCGCAACCCCAAGATGAAGAATATTCGCACCCGTTGCTTGATAAAAGGCCTATCGAAAAAGTCGGTATCGTTCATATAACCCCAGATAGAGGCCTCACTGGTGGGCTACATGCAATTATAAACCGTGCTGCAGGTCAATTTATCCTGGATCAGTCTGCCAAAGTTACTGCTATTCCCGTTGGCAAAAAGGGTAGGGACTTTATGGTGAGATCGGGAATTGATGTGAGAGCTGTATTCTCAGATATCCCAGATCGTCCGTCATTGGGTGACATATTACCAATATCAAGACTGGTTATCGACGACTACACATCAAAACGATTCGATGCAGTATACATAGTCTTCGCCCGATTCGTTAGTACAACCGTTCAACGCCCTGAAATCATGCAGCTCCTGCCAGCAGTTCCTGCAAAGCTAGATCCTAAGCGTATCGTTGGATATATATATGAGCCTGACAGTTCCTCAGTCCTTTCAGATCTACTTCCAAGATCTGTAGAAATGCAACTATATCATGCCATTCTCGAAAGTATTGCCAGTGAGCAGTCAGCCCGTATGGTTGCAATGCGTAATGCAACTGACAATGCCAATGAAATGGTGGAAGATTTAACCTTAGTGATGAACAAAGCCCGACAGGAAATGATAACGACAGAATTACTGGATATAATTGCTGGTGTAGCAGCAGTAGAGAGATGAAGCAATTTGTACCCCAATGACAATAGAATTGAAGAAATGATTTTAGTTTAGTCACAAAGGTCAAGTCGTGATGGCCACGGTTGAACCATAAATGCTCAGGAGGAAAAATGGCAACAGGAAAAGTTACTCAAGTAATTGGCACCGTAGTCGATGTCGAATTCCCATCTGACCAGATGCCCGCTATTTACAATGCCCTGGAGGCAACAGTAGATGGTAATATATTGGTTCTAGAAGTTGAACAACATACAGGTAATAATTGGGTGAGATGTCTCGCACTCGGACCAACGGAAGGCCTAAGACGAGGCGTGAACGTAGAAGATACCGGGAGCCCGATATCTGTGCCTGTAGGGGAGCAGACACTTGGGCGACTATTTAATGCACTCGGTAACACGTTGGACAATTTAGGAGAAATAGAAACAGAAGAATCATGGCCCATACACAGAGAACCTCCTGGATTCGAAGAACAATCCACTATTGTCGAAGTACTAGAAACCGGCATAAAAGTGATGGATTTAATTACGCCCTTCACAAGAGGCGGTAAGGTTGGTGCTTATGGAGGTGCAGGCGTTGGGAAAACTGTCATCATACAGGAATTGATAAATAATATTGGTACTGTTCACAAGGGAGTCTCGGTGTTTGCTGGAGTAGGTGAAAGATCGAGGGAAGGCAATGATTTATGGCGAGAAATGAAAGAATCGGGAGTTCTAAGTAATACTGTATTAGTTTTCGGGCAGATGAACGAGCCGCCGGGTATTCGTGCCAGAGTAGGTCTTACAGGCCTAACTATGGCAGAATATTTTAAGGAGGAAAAGGGGCAGGACGTACTAATCTTCATAGACAATATATATAGATATATATTAGCAGGAATGGAGGTTTCTGCTCTCCTGGGAAGGATGCCATCGGCGGTGGGATACCAACCAACTTTAGCAACTGAGATCGGTCTACTTGAAGAACGCATAACATCTAGTAAGACCGGGTCAATCACATCTTTCCAAGCGATTTATGTGCCAGCAGACGATTATACTGACCCCGGAATTGTAACTACATTTGGTCACTTAGACGCTGTTATTTCTTTGGAAAGATCTCTCGCTTCCCAAGGCTTATATCCTGCTGTAGATCCTCTCTCATCATCATCACGCATATTGGAACCATCTATTGTTGGTCAAGACCACTATAATGTGGCACGTGGCGTTCAAGAGGTTCTCCAACGATATCGTGAATTACAAGACATAATTGCCATTCTAGGTATTGAAGAATTATCTGAAGAAGACCGCTTAACCGTTACCAGAGCACGAAAAATACAGCGTTTTCTTACTCAACCTATGTTTGTGGCAGAAGTTTTTACGGGACAAGAAGGACGTTACGTTTCCATTAAAGATACCGTAAAGGGCTTCCAAGAGATATTAGATGGTAAGCATGATGACCTACCTGAACAGGCATTTTATATGGTTGGAACGATAGAAGAAGCTCTAGAGGCAGGGGAAAAACTCAAAGCTCAGAATTAAAGGCGAAGAGATACAATCATGGAGCGAAAACATATTGGCTACCATTAGACTAGAGATTGTCACAGTTGAGAAAGAAGTTTACTCGGAAGAAGTAAACATATTAGTAGCGCCAGGCATTGATGGTGAACTTGCCATTTTGCCTAATCACGCGCCACTCCTCACACAGCTTAATCCTGGTGAAATCAGAATTTTAAGGGACGATGAAGAGAGTTTTATTGTTGTTAGTGGAGGATTCCTGGAAGTTCTAGGAAATAAGATAACTATACTGGCTGACACTGCGGAAAGAGCTGAAGAAATTGACGTCGAACGAGCAGAACAAGCGGTGATAAGGGCTGAACAACGTATTGAATCTTCTGCTAGCGACCTCGACCTGGAACGGGCAGTGGCATCACTTCGGAAGTCCCAATTTAGAGCCAAAGTAGGAAGGCGCAGATCAACTCGTCGCCGGAGAGATCGAGCGTAGTAAGTCCGAGACTCTTCTCCATATTGTCACGCACGCCTAATATGTTCTCTACCATCTCTCTTACCCAGATAAAACGTCATAGACTGGAGAGATAATACAGGATCTATATTACGTAAAACTATGTTATCAGAAACCTTAGGGACTATAGGCGCATAATTAAGAATGCCACTAACCTTATTCTCTACTAAACAGTCTACCACCTCTTGTGCATGAATTGCTGGAACAGCCACGATTCCTATATTTATATCTTTTGACAGTATAGACTCAGCTAATTCCGACATAGGCTGTATAACCAAATCCCCTATCATCTGCCCAATTTGACTTGTATCATGATCATGAGCTGATACTATTTTGAAACTTTCAGGGGTAAATCCAGGATAATTAATTATAGCTCTTCCCAAACGACCCACACCTATCAAACACGCGGTCCACTGCCGATCCAAGCAGAGAATATCTCTCAGCTCTCTTAGCAGGAAGCCTACATTATAGCCTCGGCCTTGTTTGCCAAATCTTCCAAAATAACTGAGGTCTTTTCGTATCTGGGCAGGAGATATCTGAAGATGAGCGCCCAGTTGTTGAGAACTAACTACACTAATACACTCGTCAGTTAATTGCGTCAGTGCTCTAACATAGACTGGCAACCTAAGGATCACAACTTCTGGGATTTCGACAAATTCCATACGACTCTCTAAATCAGTTTATTAGTTAGTTAGTCAAATGAATCTACTAAAAGTGCGCCCTGAAAGCTATGATATTGTAACTAGTTGTACATATGTTCGTCAAATTCTTCAGAATATAAATAGTTAAACGAAATATACACTCGACACTACTTAAATTTGCAAGGTGGTCCGGTTGCATATTTAAGTCAATTCTTGACAGTCTTCACACTGAATGCTAGAATTGACTTAGTTTGATGGGACATTGTAGTTCCCAGAACTGCCCCAAAACTCACATGCCGAGGTCCATTTTGACTTCCGTCTTTAACACCTCTTCAACAGATTTAGCGACAACGGTGTTTGGTTCACCACAGGAGGAGCCCAAATGAGCCAAGATAAGCCACAGTTAAATAGAGGCCTTAGAGATGTGTATATGGACAGATCTAAATCCAGCTTTATAGATGGAAAAGCTGGCAAGTTGTTGTACAGGGGATACAATATACACGATTTGGCCGAATATTCCACGTTTGAGGAAATCGTCTATCTCCTCCTTTACGAAGCACTGCCTAACGTCAGACAACTAGAAGATTTGGATGCTTCTCTGAGGATGAATCGTGAACTCCCTGAGGAAATATTAGAAGTTATTAAGCTAACGAGTAATGCACATCCAATGGATGTGCTACGTACTGCTGTATCCGCTCTGGCAGCATTTGATCCGGACGTATCAGATAACTCACCCGAGGCGACATTGCGAAAAGGTGTCAGATTGACAGCCAAGGCACCGACTATAGTGGCTGCACATTCACGAATTAGGGACGGTAATGATCCGGTTTCCCCAGATCCTAGCCTTAACCATGCCGGTAACTTTCTCAAAATGCTCTTCAACAGAGAGCCAGATTCAGATGATGCAAAAGTAATAGATAAAGACTTTGTTCTTCATGCCGAACATGGGGTCAACGCCTCTTCATTCGCCGCGAGAGTAGCCGCATCAACCCAAGCAGATCTACACAGCGCCATTAGCAGTGGTGTAGCTGTCCTCAAAGGACCTTCCCATGGTGGCGCTGCAGAGGAAATTATGAAAATGGCGTTGGAGATAGGTACTGAGGAGAATGCAGAACCCTATGTTAAGGACCTGCTCAGTAAGGGTAAAAGAGTTATGGGATTTGGTCATCGAGTATATAAAGCTTTAGATCCTAGAGCGATACATTTACGAGATGATGCTAAACAATTAGGGGAACGTAAAGGTGAGCCTAAGTGGTTCTCCATCCTGCAGGCTGTGAGTAAGGTAATGGAACCCTATTCCAAGCGTGGCATTTGCCAAAACGTAGACTTTTTCTCTGGAGCTATTTACTACCTCTTAGGAATCCCTGATGATCTTTTTATATCAATATTCGCAATGGGACGTATACCCGGTTGGACAGTTCAAGTTCTAGAACAATTTGATAATAATATATTGCTTAGACCAAGGCTTATGTACGTTGGGCCGATGGATCTCGAGTTCAAGCCTATTTCAGAAAGATAACAACGTAACCTCAATTTAATGAAATAAGGAAAAGCATAGTTATGGAAGAAAACCTTACTACAGAGTGTCAACACTACTGGGTAATCGGTAGCCCGAAT
>CAUZEB010000074.1:0-9020 GCA_963578655.1 Dehalococcoidia bacterium
GGCCGAGTTTCCAGCATACATCAATTAGGCTGGGGAGCTTCCGCCTTCGGGGGCTTACTTCTTGGATTTCTCGCTCAGACCTTTGGACCTCAATTTGGATTATCTCTGTGTGGAAGTATAGCAACCGTTAGCATATTAGCTTTGTGTTTCTATATAAAGAAAACATCCAAAGAAAGGATAGAAGGTAAAGCCGCCACTAACTAGTTGTCTTTTTCATTCCAACGTTTATTCAAAGGACCAACCCACTCACGAACAATTTCCCTGTCCCTTCCTCTCATATCCTGTAAATAGAGGTTTGTTTTGGACAGTAAGTTGGTAACTTCTGCTCCGCGTCCTCAGTTGCCAGTGGCCTAAGCTGTATACCAGATAGAAAAGCCATCGGATGGCTCCTTTAGATCGGCAGTCTGTTTACTTAGTGTTGATTATGAACGGTGATCAATCTATTCGATTCTTGTCGGTACGTCGCGTGGCCATCCGCGACAAGGTCACAGTGCCACTAAACTGCGCTAGCGTACTGTGAGACAACCAATTGAGTGAAGTAATGTGCACCATCATCCGTACCGACATTATGGAATTTGTACGCTGACCCGAGACAAAGCTTTCCACAGAATTTCAAATTAATTAATATAGATTTCTGTATATGCGCGAACCTCTACCTTAAGAACAGGATTATTTAATTAAATACTATTTTGAATTCACGGAATCAATCCATTTATCCACAGCCGTTTTTAAATCTTCTTCGTGGAATGCAGTTTTATCAATAAGAATAAACTGGTTAGGGTAGAGTAGAGCTATACCAGCTTCTTTAACGTTCTTACCCGTAGATTTTGATACGGCGTAGGCATAAGCAGCTAACTGGATCCTGTAATTATTTACTGCCTGTTGAATTTCATCCTGGGTTTGCAAACGATCAGTTTTGTAATCAACTATAACTAATTCACCGCCTTCCTCAAAAACAAGGTCGATTATGCCTTCGATGATTTGATCACCTATTGGTGCCATAACAGGTACTTCTCTCCAGATCCTGTTACTGACTATAGCTCTCTTTATAATCTTGCTATTGGTCGCATTTCCCACTAGGGACTTTATTGTTTCTCGGGATTCTATAACCCCTTCAATTTTAGCCTGGGAATCTACGATGGATTGTATGTCTGCGTTACCAGACAAGTCTATAGACTGCAATATTGAATGGACTGCACGTCCTATTTTTGTGCCTGCTCTACCTTTACGCCATGGTTCATCTTCCAGGAAACTTTCTTCTTTTAATTCATTTACTAAACCGGTAGCAGTTATAGTTGCTGGTAGAGAACTAAGTTTAAGTGACTCGATATGCTTTTCTATCCATGATTGTCTCTCTACTTTAGACGGTTGACCAACGGCTTTATTGTCGACCGTCAAGCTTTCAATCATTTGATGAGGATCAATTCCTACAATTTCCTCCCAATATGTTTCCTGATCTTCTCCTTCCAGGGCATCAATAAACCATTGCGCCTGAGAAACTTTGCTTTCGCCCCTGTAGGCACTTACAATCAAATAATCTCTAGCTCTAGTGGTAGCAACGTATAGCAGACGTTTACGTTCTTCTAAAAAAGCTTTCTTTTCGAGATCACTTAAATATTTGTATCCTTTAGTCGCAAGGTGTTTAGTTAATGCTACTTCAACCTGACCGGGGTCACGTCCAAAAATAGCCTTTTCGATCGTAGGACCATAGGCACCGGTTATACCGACAAGAAAAACAAGTGGGAACTCAAGACCTTTGGATGCATGTATAGTCATAACTCGTACGGCATTTTCGTCGGCGTCTGGAACAATGCTTTCGAATGATCTAGCACCAGTGATGATCTGCCCTTCTAGCCATTCAATAAAAAAAGTAAGGGATCGTGAATGATTTTCATTAAGTATTCTAGCTTTATCTATGATAAGTTGATATTTTCTCCAATGTTCTCTAGGCCATCTCTTAGAAAGTGAGTATGCAAGGGTACCCCTCTCCCTTATAAGTTTTTCAATTAACCTGCTAACTGGAATAATCCCCTTTTCTAAATACAACCTGTTCAGCAAAGAAAATGCTTTCTCTATCGAATCAATTGAGGATTGTGTCGGAACAGAGAAGTTTAAGGAACCTCCTAATTCCTGGTGCATGGCAATATCCCTATCAGAGCATCCAAATATTTGGGATTTTAGTGTCGCAATTACTGAAACATAGTCTTTGGGGTTATTAATAGCCTTGAGATTGTTAAGTAAATCATATATTTCCTGAGTATAATAAACAGAAAACGAACTCTCTAATCGGTATGGTATACCTATACCTTCCAACTCTTCAAGAAGTTCCCCCAAGGCATATCTAGTTGGAGACAAAATACAAATATCATTAAGCGTAATTGGCCTTACTTTAAGGGAGCTAGTAGGTTCCTCTAGTTTTGAATCTCTAATTAACCACTTTTCGGTAACTGCTCTGGCAATTATACGTGGAACATCAAAAGCCTCAACTGCACGTATTCCTGCAGCCCTTCCTTTTGTCTCAGCACCAAAAAATTTCACCTTCGCATTTTGGATTGAATCTAAATCTGTTGATCCAACTTCCAATGGAATATAAGCAGGTTGATTTTCACTCTCAATTATTATTGAGCCGAAGACTTTATTTACCCATTTTATGATGGCTTCCTGAGAGCGGAAATTATTTGTGAGATATATTTCTTCATCAGCTATCTGGTTTTTGATTGTGTCGGCAACACTTACATCAGCCCGCCTGAATCTAAAAATAGACTGTTTAGGATCTCCAACTGCAAACATTTTTCCAGACTTAGTGGTGACATTTTTCCAGTCTTTCTTTATCAAATCAGGATCGTTTGCTGTAAATAAATCTTCACAAAGAAATGTGGCAATCTCAGCTTGAATTGGGTCGGTATCTTGAAACTCATCTATAAGAATATATTTATACATTTTCTTATAGTTATTTCGGATTTCTGAATTATCGCGAATCAATTCCCTGGAATAAATTAAAAGGTCGTGATATGTTAATTCCCCATCGACCTTTCGGTCTCTAGCCTTATTTAATATTGATTCCTTTAAATCTTCAAGTAGCGGCATCATTGCGTGTTTAGCCCATCCAAGTACATATGCGTCTACCATTTTGCTGAAATCTTTAAGAAGTTCTTTTATTAATTTACATCCATTGATACCAGTAATATTATCCTCTTCCCAATCTCCTTGTCGGCCCAAATTGCTCTTCAATTTATATGCGGGTGGACGATAAGTCGAAGATGAAAACACTTCTGAAAAATTGCTGCACATGTATAACCCGGAGTGTTTACTATTCAGGGCCGATCGTAATAGCGGCAATTCCTCTATTTTTTCCAATACATGTGCGTGTAGCATGTCCTCATCAGGAAATTTGGCTAACTTAATCAATCGTAGTAGCTCTTTCTGCAACTTATCTATTGAGTCTTCACTCGGTGGGGTAGGAGGAGAATACGTTGGAAAATCTACTTCGTCCAATAGATCATAGTTATGCCAAAATTGAACGCCCACATCCATAAGAGTGTCTAACGGAGCGTCAAGAGAAATGAAGATTTTAAAAAATGGTGCGGTGTCACCAGTCGACATTTTTGAATCAAGCCATGATTTTAAAAACTCATTAAGTAAGGTTTCATCTTCAAATTCATCTAAAATATCAAATCCTGGCGTGATTCCAGACTGAATAGGAAATTGACGTATCAAATCAGCAGAAAAACTGTGTAATGTCTGAATTGAAGCCCTGTCTATTCCTTCTTGAGCCTCAATAATTCTAGATTGATCTTCGCGGTTAATGGTTGTTTTTCCCGAGTATTCATCTAAACTTTCTCTTATCCTACTTTTAAGTTCAGAAGCAGCAGCTTCTGTGAATGTAATAGCCGCTATTTCGTGCATTTTTGCCTTACCACTTAAAACAATTGCTACAATCCTATCTACCAAACTAGTAGTCTTTCCAGTACCAGCACCGGCTTCGACATATAAAGTTTTACCCAAATCTTCTTTGATTTTCTTCCGCTCGGGTTCATCAGTTAAATTAAACTTCTCTGCCATTAACTTAAAACTACCTTCTATTCTTCAGGTTCTTTTTCAGGATCCAGTGACAAATATTCAGCTATCCGTTCATCACGCTGACTTTTTCTATTCCATGAAAATCCCTTATCCGTTGGACAAATAGAGTTATAGTCACAGAAGGTGCAATTCGTTTCCCTAATCCCTGGATTCGCTGGAAATAATCCGCTCGATATGCCTCTGGTAATCTTGGTTAAAATAGATTTAAAGGCGTCCTTGATATCAATGTAATTAAGAGGTTCTGAAGGGATTACTTGATAGTTACCTTTAAAACTCACCATCCAATAAGCTGCGCTTATATTTTTTGCGTCTGAAACATTTTTGTCTACGGCCAACAAATAAATGGGTAGTTGCAGTTTTTTACCGGCGACAAAATTATCTTTCTGAATTTCCTCGTATGGGGTACTGGACCCGGTTTTAAGGTCTATTACAAGTATATTGTGCCCGTCGGGAGATTTATCAAGTCGGTCTATATAACCCCTGAATTTTATATTCCCAACCTGTGGGATATTTATTTCAGGACCTTCCCAATTGTTAGGACTATTAATAAAACCAAAAGGTTGTTCCACTCTGTATGTGGACACACCATAATCGGATCGTAAATCAGAATCTCTTTCAAGATAATATTCAAGGGAGGCAAGCATCATTTCTTTATCCAGCTCCCAGTAAATTCCATCTGCTACTTTCCCATCCTCTAACCACTTATCAAAACAACTCTCTGCGGTCTTCTTCATAAGGTTTTTGTGTTGCGTCGACCAGCCAGCTCCTATACCAGGAGTAGTGCCTTCTGAAATGACAGAAAGATGGAAATTTTCAAATATTTCATGGAGTATTGTACCTCGATCTGCGGGGTTAATCCGAGATGAAACATCCTCGGGTGTTTTCAATTCCTGTATACCTATTATATACCTGAGAAAAAACTGGTATGGACACGTAGAATATGCCTCTAGCATAGAGGCGGAAAGCGGTCTTTTGCGAAGAAATTCCTTTAAATTATCTGAACTAATCGCTTCAGACACGTCCCCATCCCATACTGTTATCAAATTGGATCTGCGGCCTTGGTTTGAATCTAACGAGAGTGCCACAGGGCTGGAACTATCAAGGAAAGGGTGTTTCCTGAAAGTTTTTCCTGATTCTCTCCAATTAAGAAACGAAACAAGATCATATTCGTTTATATCTGTATATCCAAGTTTGGGAGCTTCTCTCAGTCCGGCTATTTTTGATGGAATGAGATTAAACCAGTCATAATTGCTTAATTTGATCAAGTCAGCCTCTTTAATTTGGCTACCGCACCTGGAAGATACTAACTCTAGAAACCATTTAGATGGATAAACAGATCTTTGTTCTTTCATATCGCCTTTAGGAGTGGAAAGGATACATTCCTTCGATGTGAGTAAAATACTTAAGAATTCATATCTCCTAATCAATAGTCTCCCATTCCGAGTAGGAAGCCCAACACTTGGCCCACCAAGTTTCTCTTTAAGATTATCGGGCAGGAGTGGGTCATCTGTGCCAAAGGAAGGAAATTTCCCTTCCGTAAGCCCGGTTATAAATGAAATATCAAATGGAATACCAACCGCGGAATTCATAGGTCCTATAAAAATTCCTGTACCGAATCTTCCTGTCTGGATTGTTGTTGATTCGAGGAAATCCAAGACAGTTACCTGAAAAAGATCGATGTTTGAAGTCGGATTAATTTTATCCAACATCTTTAATTCCAGAATACCGTCTTCAATAAGAGCTAAGGCTTTTAGATCAGTCTCAGATAACCTGGTTTGATTAAGATAATATGTGAATATATTCCAAATCCAGTCAGAGAAACTTTCCCATGTACTCAATTTCTCATGTGAAAGCTTATTAGCTAAACCTACGACAAATTCCAACAGGTAATTAATCTCGTCAATTTCTTCACCTATTGAATTCTTAGTTAATTCTATTTCATCCAAAGACCTATGGTCATTAATCTTAGTTTGCTTAGTTTTTGATAAAACAGAAAGGCGTTCTCTCCATTGATCCAACCCGGAAACCACGTTGGCAACTCTAGATATGTGATCCCACTCAAGCGGAGAAGAGAGTGGATTGCTGAGATTAATCGGACATTCTGATATCCATTCCATCATGTCCTTTCGTGGAATATCGCTGTTTATAAGTTCTAATATTCCATGAAGTGTTTTCCCCGGTGAAGTATCACTAAGCTTAGTTCCCTTTGGGTTAAAATATGGTATACCAGCTAGAGATAATTCATCTTCAATTAGGTGTCGGTAAGGGAATTCCTGCTCATATATAATCCCCATTTTATTGAATGGAATTCCTTTTCCTGAAGCATCAACAATGCTACGAATCACATACCTAATCTCTTCAGTTGGATCTGTGGTAATAACAAATCTGGTGTTATTGTGAACCTGTTGCTGTAAAGATCGTCTGGAGGAAATTAAATCTTCAAAACCTAAAGATTTGGCAATATTATTTTGGAGTTGATCACATTCTTCTTCCCCAACAAAACCAAGGATCACATGTCCACCTAAAGTATTTAGAATTGCCTTCATAAAATTGATTTCGTTAGGTAAATAATTCCAGGGGAGAGCGAATATTATCACTCCATAACTTGATAGTTTCTGACATGAATCAGTCGTCAACAATTGAGTGGCTTCTTTGAATAGTGTAGTCCTGTCATAAAATTCTTTAGTTGAATTTTTAAACTTTAAGTATAATTGGGTAATGGTCTTTATTAACTGGTCTGCGTTTGAATTCGAAAGAGTTTTCAGAGAATCCGTATCAAGTTGAGAGAAGGAATAAAAATTTGAATTTAAAGCATTTCTAAGTCCCTGGGTACCTTTAAATACCTCAAGATCCCCAGTAATTTCACTCATTAGTTTTCTTAGCATCGAATTTCTTATTGAACTACTTAGCGGTACCATTCCTTTAGAATCCATCACGTCTATTGATATTTCCGATGCTAATCTATCGATAGTAGTGAATTTAACATTGAAAAGTCCTTCACGCCCAACCCAATTCCTTAGTGATCGTAAGAAAGTAAAGCCTGGGGTTACCACAGTGATAGGAGTAAGAAAATCTTTATCCTGAATGGTATTAATAAGGGAGGCGAGAATATCTGGAAGTTCTTCTGGAAAGCAGTCCAGTAATTCTATTACGCACTGGCTATTAAGGCTTGATGTAGTTTTTCTAAATCTTCTTTCTTGACTCAAAATCGACCTCAATTACTGGTCACTAATATTTGATACAAGATGCCACGGATGTTTAATCTGGACTGATATTCATCAAGCATAACCATAAATTTAGATTTCCGCAAAAAATTCCTGACGAAAAGTCTGTTATCTGCTAGCTTTCACATCCTACTCCGTCGTTGTCACCATCAAATCTGTGCGGATCTCTCGGTAAGACCTTGAAATTTTTGTATGAAATATCCCTGCAATCTAAATCTGGTGGAGGGGAGGGAATACAGACGGTAGGATATGACGAGTTACAATTTGTCGATGATGTGGTCGAACTGGCAGGCGATACAGTTGTGAAAGGTACACGTGAACTTGATATACAGCCCCAAAGTCCCGTTCCCATAAACATCGCTTCGTCTTGAAGACTAACGTATTCGTTCTTTCGGCTACTTGCACCTTCAATATAGACTCGTGCGTAGCCATTCCTGATAAGCTTTGAATTGAAGTCTTCGCCGTCGATTTGTATATAGGCCAGCAATCTACCAAAGGAACCTCTCTCTCCCGCTAGAGGGTCAACCACTATAGTTACTGTTTCTCCATGTAGTTCTTGAACAGCAAACTTAGTTGCAAGGATTCCCCATTTATCAAGACAGTCCATATCAGTGATATTGCTATATTCATTCGGCTCATTCGCCGTGAAAGTCTCAGGAGTGTCTATACCGAGTAGTCTAACTCGCTCTGTTTCACCGTCTCGGAACACAATATCTACGGTGTCCCCATCTATTACTCGTGTAACAGTTGCAATTAAACCACCAGGGAGAGAACTTCTCACCGGTGTGAGTACAACCAGAGAAGTATTAATTATATTAACTTCAGTTTTTACAGTCGCGTCTATATCTGGTAACGGGGTACAGGCTGTACCAGCCAGAGCCACTAATACAAGTAATATCAGTCCTATATATCTTATTTGAGAAGCCATTTGTTCGATTATAAATCAGGGTGTCAAGCGAGGGAATCCTTTTTATTTTTAACGATTTGTCACGGGTATCCACCACCATACACTCACTTCCCTAAGACATACCCCCCCTTATTAACCCATCGCCAATAACTATCCACAAGCACCCACCATTATCTACCACTACATTTGCCTACTATTATCTGTTGATGCGTAATCCTTTAAGGCGGTCAGTAGCGTGGCGTCAAGGGTGCAAGCTCACGGGCTTGGCTTATATTGGCAGGTTTGGCACCAATTGGCGTCAAAATGTCTGCAAAGGGCGTGGATCTACAGAGGAAAATACCAGTGAAAATCACCCCGAAAAACGACGACTAAGACCATAACTAAGACCGTAGAGCGTGATTAAGGGATAAGCCCAGCCGTTAGAGAAATGGGCTAAGCAAGGTGGTTAAGGTGTGCCCAGGAAGGGATTCGAACCCCCACTCCCGTTAAAGGGAAGCGGATTTTAAGTCCGCCGCGTCTGCCATTTCGCCACCTGGGCATCTGAAACATCTCGGTATTTGGAAAGGTACGATTGTATAAAATTTGACGAAGCTCTTGATTAAACCTATACCAAAGTTTAGAGTCCAATATATCCTATTCTAAAACCACAGCTGTACCGTAAGCCAGTATTTCATCAGATCCTTGAGATACCATCGACGTCATGAAACGCATCCCAATCAATGAGTTAGCTCCTTGAGCCTCTGCTACATCTTTCATTCGTTGTAAAGCTTGTTCACGAGAATACGCTAAAAGAGAAGTGTACTCAGAAA
>CAUZEB010000075.1:0-8913 GCA_963578655.1 Dehalococcoidia bacterium
GTGGTTATGTACTGGTGTTAGTGGATTTTTGACCCATGGAATCAGGAGTTATATTAGTGACTCCTGATGTCCTACACGTTACCGTGGAATGCGATTCATGTTTAGAGAAGCTTAGATATTTGGTTAGGGTGGTAGACGGCAAGTAAACATGCCACCCACAAAATAAATCTATGGGTGATTGGCAGGAACTTCCATATGTAATTTAGGAGTAATGGTATGGCTGATGCCAACTTGTTTAGAAAAGCTTGGTCTAGATTTGCCACAGGCGTATCCGTGGTAACGACAATTGAAAGAGATGGAAATGTTCATGGGATGGCAGCTAATGGCATTGCCTCTGTGTCTCTGGACCCCCTGCTCGTCCTCATATGCGTTGGACACAATCGCAGTTCGCATCTCTTAATCAAAGAGAGTGGACGTTTTTGTATAAATATTCTTAATGAGGGTCAACAAGACGTTGGTGAATATTATGCTCAACCTCCTGAGCGAAGAACCACTGAAACCCCGGCGACGGTCGTATATACTAACAGCGGTTCAGCCTCTTTCGAAGGCTCGCTTGCCTCAATGGACTGCCAGGTTGTTAACCAGTATATAGCTGGTGATCATACGATTTTTATTGCCGAAGTCGATGAAATAACTGTGAGCGACGGGCGGCCGTTAATTTTCTTCGACGGTAAGTGGGATTCCCTTGCGGAGAATGATTCCTAGGATTTATTTACTCATCCAATTAGATATTTACGGATATCATTAAGTCGGGATCTCTCCTCGTCGTTAACATTTGGGTACGCCTCTCCCTTGCCTCTTATACCCCCTGTGAACTTGGGAGGACGTTTCTCGAGGAATGCATTTCTACCTTCATCACCATCAGTACTAAGTTGTGTTAGTAGAGAATTCATTAATGTTTGCACTCGCCAAGCTTCGGTAATTGGGATGTCTCTAAATCTTATTGTGAATTCCTTCATCATACGAACAGCCAGGGGTGGTAACTTGGAAATATGGACAGCTAATTCCTCAGCCCGGTCCATTAATGAATTGTGGGGAACCATTTCATTGATTAGGTTTATTCTAAGAGCTTCTTTCGCATCGAAAGGTTGATCTGTGAGAAGTATCTTCATAGCATCAGCATGGGAAATTTGCCTGGTTAGGTAAGTTGCTCCTGGCCCTCCTCCCACCCAACCCTGACTTAGGAGTGCAAATTTAAACCTGGCATGCTCTTCACAAGCAATGCGAATATCTGTAGATGTTAAAGTGAGATAAAATCCGGCACCAGCTGCCCATCCGTTAATCGCTCCTATGACGGGTTTCCATATCTGAGGATAATGGTCGCCTAGTCGGCCGTCAACGCCTATACGAGCTTGATTAACAGTGCTGGCGGGAGGCCAGAAAATTGACTCAGCTCTGACTCTATCTTGTTCATTTTGCGTAATATCATCCCTAACTGCTAGATTGTGACCGGCGCAAAAATGCCTGTCGCCTGCTCCGGTTAGAATGGCGACTCTTATCTCTGGGTCTTCCCATACAATCCGCCACGCCTCAGTTAATTCGTCAGAAGTTTGGCGGTCTAAGATATTCGCCTTTTCTGGATTATTAATTGTTATGTATGCTAACTTTTTATCCTTCCTGAAATTTATTCCCATAAGATCAATCCTTTGCTAATAAATAACCTCTTCAGCTATTAGCTGCTCGATTTCAATTTCTGTTAACCCCAGCAATTCACGGTAAATGTAATCATTGTGTTGTCCAAGAACAGGGGCACCTGTGAAATTACCCTCTTTTCCTTCTTTGAAACGCCATCCGAGACTTGGCATTTCTCTTGTTACGCCGTCATTTGATACAATACCCTTAAAATAACCGCCTTTTCGCAATTGTTGATTTTCGAAAACTCTTGCTATGTCAAGAGATGGCCCAGCTGGTATGCCAGCCTCCTGTAATATTTCCATTGCGTCGTAATCATTAGTTGTTTCGGTCCACGTTGTGATGGCGTCATTAATCTGTTTTTGATACTTCATTCGTTCGACGGCACTAATCAATTCGGGATTGTCACCTAGGTCAGGACGATTGATCACCTTGCAAAGCTCTATCCATTCGGCGTGATTATTAACCACTATAGCAACCCATCGATCATTTCCAAGGCACCTATAAACTCCGTGTGGGAAAAGCCAATCGTCCGAGTTGCCTTGTGGCTCTTTAACCCGATTGTTCATCTGAAAATCTAAGAGAGCTTCGGGAATAGCAGCTGTTAAGGATTCTGCCATAGAAAAGTCTATATATTGACCCTGGCCAGTCAGCACCCTATTGCTTAAAGCCGCGCTAATCACCATTGCTAGTTCCATTCCTACCCATGGGTCCGCCCACAAACCACCTTTAACAGGTGGACGATCTGGATGTCCAGATATTGAGTTCCACCCAGTGTAATATTGTAGGAGGCTGCCGTAAGCAACATATTCTTTATCTGGACCTGTATGACCTGTGCCAGATGAAGCGATCATAATAATATTTGGGTTATCTTTACGAACCACTTCATAACTTAGTCCGAGTCTCTCGATGACACCATATGCAAAATTTTCAATCAAGACGTCCGATATGGAAATAAGATCCTTCGCAATATCCACTCCTCGGGATTTGGATATGTTAAGAGAACCATACAGCTTTGATTGATTATATGCCTGGAATGGGGCACCACGAGTCGAAGGATCCGGACGTCGGGCGCTACCTATTTTGATTACTTCTGCACCCATAGTCGCCAAGAATCTTGTAGCTGTGGGGCCAGCTATAATCCAACTGAGATCTATAATTCGTAGTCCTGATAGAGGCAGATCATTCATAATTAATTAATGGACTTCAATAGTAACTGATTGTGCTCTCCGAGTAATGGGGCGGGACGAGCATCTAAAGGTAGTGGACAATGGGATAGACTGTATGGAACGCCTGGATAATTATATACGCCAGCAATTGGATGGTTTAACTCTGTAAAGAATCCCCTTTCGTTTAGATGAGTATTATGGAACAAATCCAAAACTGTATTAACAGGAAAACAGGGAATTCTCTTTTGTTGTCCCCAGTTCGCTATATCATTTTTAGAGTGGTTACGACTCCAGTTACTCATTAGTTCCCATAGTTCGGGTGAGTTGGCTTCTCTATCTTCGCGGGTTTTAAATCGTTTCTCATCAGACCACTCGGGACTACCCAATATATCAACCCAACGCTCCCACTGAGCTTGCTCTCTGGGTGATATAGCTACATATCCATCGTTACAGGGAAGAATGCCACCTATAGCAGCCACCATGCCACCCGTTGCAGCCTCTTGAAGAGCACTCAACGACCTGGGAGGTGCAGGTTTCCCATATGAACAGTTGGCTAAGCCACTTATAAGTTGTGTAACCATGGATTCATAGGAGGATATCTCAATATGGCATCCGTGCTTCGTTACGAGTTTCCTATACAGGGCCATCATGCTTGCAGTAGCAGCTGCCATCCCTGCAACAAAATCTGATTGATGGCCACCGGCTCGTATGGGCGGATCGCTATTAGGTTGATCCACTGGACCAAGCAGGCCATGAGCATGGCTACTCATGTGGTAAAGAATTAGATCTGAGCCTTTGTATTCCGCGTATGGCCCCCAGTTGCCAAAAGGGGTAATGGAAGTGAGTATGATCTCTGGGTTACAATCCCGTATTCTATCAGGATCCAAGCTTATCATAGAGCCAGGCAAGAAATTAGCAATCATTATGTCAACCGTCGGTACCATATCCATAAGTTGTTGGATACCGGAGGTCGTAGATAGATCAATAGTTACACCAAACTTGTTACAGTTTAGAGCCAGATAAAGGCCGCTTTTTTCGGGATGAGGAATGTCGTTGGGAAACGGACCCATACCACGGGAATAATCCCCTTCGATAGGCTCTACTTTTATTACTTCAGCGCCCATCTGTGCAAATATTTTCCCACAATAAGGCCCCGATATTCCTTGGTCCAGTTCCAGAACACGTATACCAGGCAATAGGCCTCTTATCATCTAAAATCCCTCTTGGTTATTGCCGAGTTTCTCATAACTCAAAGTAACTTAATCTAGCACTTTTGCGATTAGAATAAACTTATCCTTATAAATCCATTAATCGATAATTGGAAGGATTATATGAGAGGGGTTATCTTTATCGTGTAGAATTGTTTGATCAGCCTTCACGATCTCTGCATCTTGTCCGAAATCATTACCAGTGTTTGGATTTCTATCGAATTGAGGGAAGTTACTGCTTGTTACTTCCACTCGTATTCTGTGACCTTTTAAAAAGCAATTACTGGTAGACCATAAGTCTATTTCAAATTTGTATACGTCGCCGGGTGTCATTAAGGCTGGTTTTTCCCAGGAATCCCTGTATCGTGCTCGCTGAATACCCTGAGCCACATTCATTGCATACCCATCAGGGGAAACGTCTACGAGTTTGGCTGAGAAGTCCGTATCTTTTGCAGATGATGAGGCATAAAGTATCAATTTAACCGGGCCGGTCACTTCAACATTACTTTCTAAGACGTCACTGGAATACACTAAGACGTCAGGCCTGTATTCATTAGGTCGCTGGTCACGCGGTCCCATACTGACCGGAAGTGAGGTTTCAGCGCAACAGGTGCTCCCTCCGATTGTCATAACAGGATGATTCGGATCATAAGTATAGTGATCTGATGGTTCATCACCAGGTTTCGTTTTGTTTAAAGTCCCATCACCAAGGAGTGAATTAGCATTACCATTACTGTGGAAATAGTGTGGCGTATATTTAGTTCCAGGGATTGGCCACTCGTCAGACTCTCTCCATCGATTAGCACCCATCACAAATACTTTTACCCTGGGCTCATCCATGATCCCGTTGTCTATTCCCCTTAACCAGTAGTCATACCAACGAAGCTGTTCTATTTGAAGATCGTTTAGTACATTGGGACCGAAATCGATATCTCCGGTTATAGATTCAGTACCTAAGGCTCCAAGACTGTGAATCCATGGTCCAACTATCATTTTCTGACTGCGTCTTATTTTTTCTGTCTTACCGTGTTTAGTTACACCCATGAAATTGTTGAGACCACCCTGGAGGAAGACATCAAACCAACCTCCCATGCTATAAGCAGGTACATCTACATCGGAATAGTGAGCATCTATGGGACTCATGCTTTCCCAGTAGCTGTCATAGGACGGATGGTTTATCCAATCCTGCCAATGTTGAATATTTCTACCAGCAGCTTTATCACTGGAATTTAGAGGAAGATGACGCATATATTTGTTAAGATGAATTTCCTCTGGATACCATAAGGGTTGTTTACGAGCTGTACGGGTAGACATTGTAAGGGACCAACTAAGGTTAAAAGCCAACTGAAATGCCCCACCGGTGTAAACCCAGTTGTGATATGTATTGGAGTACGCAACCCTTGGAACAGCGGCTTTTAGGCTGGGATGTGGATTCTGTGCCGCCTGCCATTGAGTAAGGCCGAAGTAGGAAGCTCCTGATGTACCAATGTTTCCATCACACCATGATTGGTCCGCAACCCATTTAACTGTGTCGTGGCCGTCATCAACTTCATTAATAAAAGGATACCATTTACCCTCAGAGTCGTATCTTCCTCTTGTGTCTTGAATAACGACCGCATATCCCCGTTTGGACAGATGCATAGCCGTTCCTAGACAGAAAGACATATCACTGCCTCGATCATAAGGTAGTCGTATAAGTACAGTGGGGAAAGGGCCTCCATCTGTCGGCATAAGGATATCTGTCGTCAGATTAACTCCGTCTCTCATTGGACAAGGAACATCATGCAATTCGGTGATGGTGTTCATTTGAAATATGCCTCCTTCTAGTATTTTACAGAAGGTTATACTTCCATGGATTAGTCGTCAAGAAATCGATCCCATGCTTACTACTACTTGTAACGGTATTTCTTTATCTATCCTGAATTTAACGCAAGATAAACTGAACGGTTAGATTAAATGAGTCGCCCTCTTAAGCGTGATGAAACGGTCCTTGCGTTAGCAGCGTGAGTTTCTGCCAATTGAATACAAACACCGATGTGGTTGCTGGGATTTAATAACCTATCGATATCATCAGGCGTAAGATGGCTGGAGACTTCATTGTTGGCGGAAAGTACGTTGCGGAACGGCTTGCCTTTCAGAAAGGCTGTTTGAGCGCAGTCATAGACAATGTCGTGAGCCTTTTGACGTCCTATTAGTTTCCCGAGATCTAACATTACCGATTCGGCCATGATCAGTCCGTCAGAAAGTTCTAGATTCCGACGCATTCTATCGGGAAATACCTTAATCCCTGAAAATAGAGATACGAGACGCTGTAATATGTCACCAGTCGTTATACATGCTTCTTCAATTGCTCGGTTCATCATGATGCTCGTGGTACGATCAGCTTCATGTTCTGTCAACATGGCCTCGAAGGCTAGTGGAACTAGGGACCGCACAATAGCTGCACCCGCGATAATATCTTGAGCTAATTTCGGATTTCGTTTTTGGGGCATCGTACTACTACCTACTGTACCTTCAGGCACTGGTTCTTCTAATTCACCGAATTCCTGTTTCATCAGTGTATAGAGTTCTCTACCTATTTTACCGGCTGTAGCCGACAGCATGCCCAGCAGAGATACGTATTCTGCTAAATGGTCACTCATAGTACGTGCTGGGATCTTCATAGAGTGCATGCCCAGTAGTTCAGCCATTTCATCTTGTGTCGATAGGCCAGTATCTCCCAGTGAAGCTGCGGTTCCGGTAGCACCTCCCAACATTACTAGGAACAAGCGCTTCTCACACTCAGAAAATCGCATAACATGATTCGATATCTCGTCGATCCAGACGGCGACTTTGAAGCCGAAGGTTATGGGAACCGCATGTTGACCATGAGTCCGGCCAGGTAGAAAATATTCCTTTGTTAACTCCGCTAGATCAGCAGTGATATCCAATAAGTCTGCTAGTTGTCCAAGAATGATGTTGTGGACACGTTTGAGGATTAAGATTCTACCCGTTTGAGTAATATTTTGAGTTGTAGCGCCCCAATGTACATATCCACCGGCTTCTCCGTCGCAGATGCGATCTAATTCCCATATCAATGGTACCAATTGGTGACCTGTATGCTTCAAACCCCTTTGAATCGCACCCATATTGAGGAAACGAAGTTTTGCCTTGCTTGTTATTTCCTTGGCGGCATCATTAGGAATTATTCCTAATGATGCCTGGGCTTGTGCTAAAGCCGCTTCTACGTCAAGCCAGGATTGTAGACGTGATTCGTCCGAAAAGAGGATCCGTATACCAGGATCTTTTACACGTAGAGATGTTGGTTCGTTTTGCATAACATTATCCTCCGTAGGATACTGTTTAATTGGTATTTTAACGTTTATTATATGAAGAGACGACTGCTATTATACAGAGTTAACCAAATTTGACTGGTGGAAGTCTTTGACAGTACCAGGTAGGTTTGGTAGAATCACCCCACGGACGTTTAATTCGGTAATGATGATATGTTAGAGTATAGGCAAATTGTTGTGGATGTGTCACCTGCTGGTGCGCATCCTTTTTTGTTTGGAACATGATTAAAATTTTTATAAATTGGAGGCCCCGCTCATTCTTGGTAAAATAACTAAAAAACTTTCCTACCTTTTCGTCAGAGATCACACAACGACTTTAATTACACCACAGACGTCGCAAAGCATCGATATTGAGGAGACACGTAAATTAAGTTTGCCAAATGACAATTTGGTAGCCATACGAAAAAACGATGTGCATGTAGACAGAGTCGGGACTGTAAGTAGTGTCGACAATCCATCCAAAAAACTGAGGCCCAATTCTGCTAAATTTGGTGATCTGACTGTGTCCGAATCCGTTTCCCGGGCCCTCAATAAAATGGGTTATGAAATGCCCACCCCAATTCAAATGGCAGTTATTCCCGTTGTGCGTGATGGAAAAGATGTTGTGGGTCAGGCTCAAACAGGTACAGGTAAAACCGCTGCTTTCGGGATACCAGCTGTTGAAATGATAGACAAGAGAATAAGAGACCCTCAAGCATTAATATTAACGCCGACTAGAGAGCTCGCTGTTCAAGTCAATGCCGAAATAGGTAAGTTGGGGCAATTCTTGGGTATACGAAGCACTGCGATATATGGAGGCCAACCATTAAAGCGCCAACTCTTGGACCTACAAAAGCATCCTCATATTATAGTTGCAACTCCTGGCCGGTTACTAGATCACATGGAGCGAAGAACTATATCATTAACCAGAATGAGAATTGTTATTTTAGATGAAGCTGATCAGATGCTGGATATTGGATTCGCTCCTGATATAGAACGAATCTTGAGACGGACACCAAGGTCTCGACAAACTATGTTATTCTCGGCCACCATGCCGCATCTTATAAAAAGACTTGTGAACAGGTATCTTTCGACTCCAGTGTGGACACGTGTGGGTGGGGAGTCAGAGCCGGTTACCCAAGTGGATCAAATATATTATGAAGTCGCTGAGAGAGATCGTTCATTAGCAATTGAAAACATATTAGGAGAACCGGGTACTATCGAGCAGGCTCTTATTTTTAGGCGCACGAAGATGGGTGTGGATAAATTGATGCTTAATCTGAAAAGAAAAGGCTACGATGTGGAAGCAATTCATGGTGATATGCCTCAAACGCGTCGTGACAGGGTAATGAGCGGATTTCGCAAAAAATTGATTCCTATCCTCATTGCTACGAATGTTGCCGCTAGAGGACTAGATATTCCTGCCGTCTCACATGTTATTAATTACGATATGCCGAGTAATTTGGAAGAATACGTCCACAGAATTGGAAGAACAGCTCGCATGGGGCGTCCGGGCACGGCTATCACCTTCGTATCAGAATGGGATTTCGACACTCTTGATTTAATACGGTCACATGTTGGTGAAGACCTGAA
>CAUZEB010000076.1:0-8865 GCA_963578655.1 Dehalococcoidia bacterium
ACCAAAACTTAGTCCATTAAGGGCACCGATTGTTGGTTTCTTTATGTCAGCAATGTTCCAGGAGTACCATCGACGTTCTGTTTCTTGTTTTGGTGGATTGGGGTTTTCAGCGAGGCGGGCCATTTCGTGAATGTCTGCCCCTGCTGAGAAAGCCCTGTCTCCCGCTCCTGAAAATATTATGACCTTAACTTCGTTATCAGTTTGTAGACTATTGATTGCGCTGTTGACTTCTCTATAAAGGTCCCTACTCAAGGCGTTAAGTACCTCGGGCCGGTTCAAAATAATGGTGGCTATACCGTCGCTTCTTTTGACCAATATGTTCTCGTAATCCAAAATCCAGCTCCTAGAGCATTGATTGTGTGAAACTATTGGTAATTATATGAGGGGCCGATAGGCAGGGTCAAGGAAAACTATGACAGACGGTCGGTTTAGAAGAATAGGACCACCTGAGGTTTTGCAATTATAGTGTATAATTGTACCTAATTCACCTTACGAGACTTCTCATCAGATTCCTCCATTTCACTGAGGTGTTTATACACTCGAGGGAAGGAACTACGTTAACCCTAAATTGGTTGGTTTGAATTTAGGCAAGTTTACTCACTGAATTCTTAATACGAACGTCACTAGTTCTCTCCAAACAAAAAGAAAGTGGTAAAGATATTGGAAAAAGAAGAACTTAGGAAAAAGAAGGACGGAAGAAAAGACGGGTGCATGAACGCCATTACACATTCGGATTCATCTCAATATTTGAATGCTCCGTCCATATTCAAATGGAGACACGCTTATCAGATGCTTGATTGGCTGGATGACTCCTATTTAAATATATCCCATGAAGCTATAGATAAGCATATGCATGGTGACCGTAAAGACCAGAATGCATTAGTTTGGAAATCACTGAGCGGCAGAACTAGGACATTTACCTTTACTCAATTAAAGGTGCTAACAGACAAATTTGCCAACGTCCTTAAAAGTTTAGGTATACAGAAAGGTGAAGTAATACTGATAAGTTTGGGGGATGTACCAGAATTATATGTTTCCTTTTACGGGATTCTCAAAGTTGGAGCAATAGTTGGCATATTGCCTTCAGACATGGGTCTAGAAGTTGTTAAGTGGCATATGAAGAAAACTGGAGCAAAGGTGTTGATAACCACCTTGGAATTTAGATTTAGATTCCAGGAAATTATTCCTGAGTTATTTGAACTGCAACATATTATCATCGTGGATACAGATAACACCGGATTGTTTTATATGGATCCTTCTGATCTAAGTTTCGACAATGAGATGGGTAAGGCATCGTCACAATTTGATATAGTCAGAACAATTCAAAATGATGAAGCTATCATAATTTTTTCCAAGGACTCATCAGGCTACCCACGGGGTTTGCTGTATAGACATCAATCAGTAGCCGAACTAATGATCATGGGTAATTGGGTTCTTGATTTATATTGTGGCGACAAATATTGGAGCATGTTAGATAATCATAGTTTTGCAGGTATTGGCTATGGGATAATCTCACCACTGGTTAATGGAGCAACTGTTTTTATAGATCAGAACGAATACACTGCTCTTCAATGTTACGGAAAAATCCAGTCAGACGAAATTAGTATATGGTGCATAACGCCCACAATTATAAGAGTATTGATGGAAAACAAAGAGGAATTTTCGTTAGATTCCACGGCCTTCAAGAATTTAAGAGTTGTAGCGAATATTGGTACACAACTGAGTCGGGAGGCTCTTTTGTGGGGTCGAGAGGTGTTAGGGGTTTGTATTCACAATGGATGGGGATTTTACGAATCTGGTGGTCTCATATGTTCCAACTATAGATGTGATGATATACGGCCAGACTCCATCGGACTTCCATTTCCTGGAATTGAATTAGAGGTAATGGATGACAACTGTAACCCTGTAAGACCAGGAACTATCGGTAGTCTAGCCATTTGGCCTGAATACCCTTCTATGGTGAGTGGCTATTGGCAAGATATGGAAGCTTATAGAGACATGTTTGTTAACGGGTGGTACGTTACGAAATACTATGTACGCGTAGACACAGATGGCTACTTCCGGTATTGTGGCGAACGTTGAATCTTATACATAAGTATCGCTGAATATATTGATGTAGAAGGGCTACGCGTTGACCATCTTATGGTGCTATTGCAAATAGGTAGTATGCCGAAAGATTTGACTACGAAAAGCACAGAACTTTTCCCAAGCATGTTCTGCCTGAAATTCAGGGTATGTGGGAAGAATACAAAGATCACTGGTGGCCAAAGCCACTCGCTGAAAGGTCGATAGCTGGTGTTAACACATCGGTTGCTGACTAGGTAGATATGTATCAGGAGATGCTGAGATGACTGGACAGACAGAAGAGATAAATGTCGATGTTCGTGGTCAGAGAGCCACTGTAATAAAAACCGGTCAGGGAGATCCCCTGGTGTATTTGCATGGAGCATTTGCTTATCAAGAGTGGCCGGATTCCTTGGATATCCTTGCTCAATTGAATCGTCCATAATTATTGGTCATTACTTTGGAGCAATGATAGCAGCTGAGATGGCCGCTATTTGTTCCCACAATATACGTAAGTTGATTTTAATAGCATCTGCAATACGACGCCATTACAGATTTACGTAAGGCTGAATGCATATTGAGAGAGTGCGAGCTCTAAGTACTGTAGCTAAGTTCCTATGGCCCATTCCAGATAAAGGTTAAGTAAAAGAATTGGTAGAATTAGAGTCCCAATACTTGTTGTTGTCGGCGAAAGTGACAAGATAGTGCCACCAGTGCATGGGAAGATAATGGGAAGCCTGATTAATAATGGCAGATTGGAGATCGTGGCAGAGGCGGGGCATCTACTATACATGGAGAAACCTGGTCAGCTATTAGCATTAATGTCTAACTTTCTAGATAATTACTTTCTAACTACCTAGAAAGTTAGACACCGCGTTATTCATTTTGACGTATCCTGTCAGGCTCGCTATGTTTTGCCAATAATAATCATCTTGGAATTATTGGTAACTTTACATGTGATGGGTATTGCTTTGTGTGGTAAATAGTTTGAAGAGCTGATTCAAAAGTTTCGTCGGTTCCAATTTCCCCACCTGTATTTGTGTTACGATCGAATCTTGGGAAGTTACTACTAGAAATCTCTAGACGGATCTTATGTCCCTTCTTGAATAGGTTGCTTGTAGCCCACAGATCTATTTGATACTCGTACACTTTATTGGGTTCTATGAAACTAGTAGGCTGTTTGGGATGTCGAAATCGTGCTCTAATTATTCCATCTGTTAAATTCCTAGCGTATCCTGAAGGTTCAACGTCAACTAATTTAGCAGTAAAATCTGTGTCAAGTGCCGATGTAGAGGCGTATAAAGTCACTGTAATAGGTCCCGTTACTTCCACAGATTTCGACAAACTAGGTGTGCTGTAGACAAGTACGTCAGTCCTCATTTCCACCGATCTCTGGTCAAATACTCCGGAGGGTAAATGAGCGTTGTCACAACAGAGACCGCCTCCCTTCGTCGGAACGGGATTGAGTGGGTTATATGCATAAGCATCAACAGGTTCTTCCTCAGGGATTCGTGTGCTGAGAGCTCCGTCTCCTGTAAGAGTGTTTGCTTCACCCTCGCTATGAAGATAATAATTTGTTTCAATGGCTCTGCTTAAAGGCCAATCATCTTCGTCTCTCCAAATATTTTCTCCCATGACATAAATACGGACAGGCTTTTCGTCATTAAATCCATTCTCTTCACCCTTCAACAAATAATCATAGTATTTCAAAATTGTTGCCTGGCCGTCAATTGCAAAGGCAGATGAGCGAAGTCCGAAATTATATTCTCCCTGTATACTTACAGGGAGACCACCGTGGGTCCATGGACCGATTAGTAGTCTCTGGCCTTTCCGTGAAGTTTCAGTCTTTCCCAATTTACGCATTTGAACAAAGTTTTTTATAGTTCCGTACAAAAATATATCGTACCAACCACCTATATTAAGTGATGGAATGGAAATTTCAGAATGTGATTCCTCTATTGAAAGACTTTTCCAATAATCGTCATACTCAGAATGTTTCATCCAATCATAGTAATAAGGGGTGTGGTCACCTTTTAGATCTGGGACATCACTCATTGGTAAATATTTAAACCCGGTCATCATATCGTCTCTAGCATCTGTTAGTGCGTTCAACTCTCCGTCAGAAAGAGACAGCCTCTGACTGAGGTTAGCCCAGTTTGCACCAGTGAGAGAACCCGCCCAGGAAAAATTGAATCCCAATTCGAACGCTCCACCTTGCCATGCCCACCCTTCGTGGTAATCGGAAGCTGTCACGGTCGGAGCTATACCTGATAATGATGGCGCTCCGGATTTAGCTGCTAACCACTGTGTCGCACCAACATAGGATGCACCGTACATACCAACTTTACCAGTACACCATGGTTGACTTGCCACCCATTCTACTGAATCATAGCCATCGTTAATTTCATTGACAAATGTATAAAATTCTCCTTCAGACGCGTATCTCCCACGAACGTCCTGTAGCACTACCGCGTATCCGTTCAGAGCACCTCTTATGGGATCAAAATTACCGCCCCGACTTTGAGGACTACTTTTGTCGTAGGGTGTTCGTGATAATAGGGCGGGAAATTTCCCTTCAGAGTCCGGCCTAAAAACATCAACGTAGGTAACCGTACCATCGCGGAGTGTCAGCGGTACGTTTGTTTCTACTTTGACAGAGTAACTTTCCTTCATTTTTACCTCCACTGGTTAGACAAGATAATTTGATATATAGATTTCATTTAGGAACTTATCATAATAGAAATCCGCGAGCAAATCTCCGTACCAATTAACGGGATCATATATCTTTTTGTTATGTCCTACTATGGATATGACATCTCCATAAATTCAGTAACTTACCAGCCAATCGCATAACCATCCCGCCTGGGGTCAGCTCCTCCTTGAAAGACACCATTATTTCTATCGAATTGGATGCCATGAGCACCTCCAACACTTGGGGACCAAGGAGAAATGGTCTTTATTTGGTGTCCCTTGGTTTCGAGAGCCTTGCGTATATGGTATGGGAACCTCTCTTCCATTTCAATTTCTCTACCTTCAATAACCTTTAAGCGAGGAGCTTCGATTGCTTCCTGAACGTTCATGTCAAAATCGAGCACATTCATTAGAAATTGAGGTGTGGTTTGTAAGATGCCCCAACTACCTGGAGTTCCCATGCTTAAAAGGAATTGACCGTTGTCGAATGTCTGCGTAGGTGCTACAACGAAATCGACACGTTTGTTTGGACCTATGCGATTCGGGCTACCCTCTTCTAAGTCGAACCAGAAACTCATGTTATTCAGGAATATGCCGGTATCACCGATAGCCACAGCTGAACCGAACCCTCCTCCCAACGTCTGTGTTATTGAAACTACATTTCCATCGCGATCGGCGGCAGCGAAATGGGTGGTCATCCCTCCATCGAATTCCTCGGGGCTGCCGGCCCTGAGTGAGCCCTTCGGTATTTTTTTAGTAAAATGTTCTCCAGATACTATGGACGCTTGCTCCAAGTTTATACGATCCTTTTGGCGTCTTGCATAGTCATCAGATAGTAAACCTTCTATTGGTATAGATACATGATCAGGGTCACCCGCGTATTTTATACGGTCTGTGATACAAAGTTTCACAGATTCGATGAAAAGATGGAGAAAGTTTGGGTCTTGGTAAATGAGATCGCTATCCGCAAATCCTTCCAAAAGTTTGAGGGTTTGTAATATCTGAAACCCACTTGAATTAGGAGGAGTCGTGTATATGGTTAACCCTTTATAATTTATTTTGATAGGATCTTCCCAAGTGGCTTCGTATGACGCCAGATCTTCCATGCTAAATAGGCCACCGAGTTCCTGATTGCCTTTCACAATTTGTTCAGCCAGTTCTCCTTCATAGAAAACCTCCTTACCACCTTTAGCTATTTTGCGTAATGATGAGGCCAATAGAGGCATCGTGAGACGACTATACGGTTTAGGTGCACGCCCATACTCATCTAGTATTATAGATTTGGATGGGAATTTCGCCAAGCGCCCGGCATTACTATTCATGAAATAGCTGTTTAGTTGGGTTACGGGGAAACCATTTTCTGCGTATCCGATAGCGGATTGGAATAACCGATCTCGATCCATTGAACCGTAACGTTCATGGATGGTGAGCCAACCTGCTAGATTACCAGGGATAAGAGGGGCAAGAATACCCGTCTCTTTACTTTCAGACGAGAATTTCTCTGGATCAGCACTACTTGGAGCTCGACCGGAAAAATTTAAGGAGCGTACAGTGTTATCTTTAGCATTGTACACAATGGCTACCCCGATACCTCCAACACCTGACATGTAAGGCTCTACAACGTTTAAAGTTGAGGCTGTTGCCACTATTGCGTCAAAAGCGTTGCCACCCTCCATTAGTATTTTCTGACCTGCTAACGATGCTAATGGGTGAGCGGAGGTGATCATACCATTGGTTCCAAGTGCTACTGGTCTGTTTGAAGGCGGGTAAAAGGTTGTTTTATCCATTATAACTCCTCAATGGTGATAATTAATTTCGCTCAATTAGGTTGTTAAACTAGTAGCTATAGCCTCTGTTGTCAAGTTATAGTGATTCAAGTATCAGTGAAAACTATCTGTCAATCTTTCTGTATGCCTTATCTGTCAGGATGGTGGAGGTATACTATAGACATTCAAAAGCAATTTGGAGGGACTAAAATTGTACACGACGGTTATAGGGAATTATCCTAAAATTGGTCCGAAAACCAGAGCTTCCAGTTTGCGGAAAGCGATCACAAAATATCAATTAAATGAAATTACAGAAAGTGAACTGCGTCAGTGTGAGAATGAGGTTACTTCAGAGATTATCCGAGAACAAGAGGACATAGGTCTTGATATTTTAACGGATGGCCATATCCGCTGGGATGATCCTCAGACTTTTTTCGCATCCAGAATTCATGGATTTCAGATTAATGGGCTTATTCGTTACTTTGATACAAACACGTATTATCGTCAACCTGTTGCTATAGATAAATTGGAGTGGATTAACCCCATTAGTGTTAATGATTATCAATTTGCAGAATGTTGTTCTGACTTGCCTATTAAAGTTGTAATTACTGGTCCATTTACTTTAGCCAAGCTGTGCCAGTCTCGGTATTATAAAAACGTCGACAGCATGGCAAAAGATCTGGCAATTATTTTAAATAAAGAAGCAATAGCTTTGGCCGAGGCTGGTGTACCTATAATTCAGTTTGACGAACCTGCTATTCTACGCCATAAGGATCAAATACCGTTGTTCTCAAGCCTAATGTCTGTTTTATTGGAAGGTGTCACTACTCGTAAAGCTCTTTGCACATATTTTGGTGGTCTTTCAGGTATTGAAGATGAGATTTTCGACTTACCTTTTGATATATTCAACCTCGATTTAGTTACGAATGGATTCGACTTGGATTCTTTGAAGAAATTCCCTGTTGACAAATCTATAGGACTTGGCATTATTGATGCTAGAAACGTCAAATTGGAATCTGTTGATGAAATTCAGAGCAATATATACAAAACATGTCAGTGGGTGGACCCGGAAAAAATACAAGTGAGCCCAAATTGTGGGTTGGAATTTTTACCTAGAAGCAACGCAAGAAGTAAACTTCGTAGAATGGTTCAGGCAGTGACTTCTGTAAAGGAGATGATTTCTTGAAACAGGGATTACAAACTACAGCCGTCGGTAGCTATCCAAAACCCGACTATATAACCAAAGCTCGAGCCAAATTTGCTAGAAATCGCATCAGTAAAACAGAGTTGAAAGGCCTGGAAGAGCGTGCCACTAAGCATTGGATTGATGCACAATTAGATTTAGGAATAGATTTATTGGTTGATGGGGAAATGTACCGAGGCGACATGGTGACTTACTTTTCTGAAGAGTTGGAAGGATTCGCTGTTAGTGGTTTGGTGAGGTCATACGGTAATCGCTATTACAGAAAACCAATAGCTGTAGGTCCTGTTGGAAGGAAGGCTGACATTACTGTTGACTGGTGGAAATATGCTCAAAGTCTTAGCAGCAAACCTGTGAAAGGAATGCTAACGGGTCCTTACACGATAGCGGATTGGTCGTTTAATGAGTACTATCCGACAAGAGAAGCTTTTGTTATGGACGCCGCTCGTGCTATTCACGAGGAAGTAGTTGCATTGGAGAAGGCAGGCTGTGAATATATACAAATAGATGAACCTGCTATATCAGTACGTCCCGAAGAGATGGATTTGGTATTAAAGGCTTTCAATGTAGTGACCAAGGGTATAAATGCTTTCACTATTACCCACATATGCTATGGAAATTTTGATTCTGTTGGTGACGGTATACTTCGCCTCCCAGTCAATATGTTGGATATGGAATCTGTGAATAGCGACTTCGATGTTTTAGAAATGTTTCGCCGATTTCCTAGCGATAAGCACCTGTCACTCGGAGTCGTAGACTCTCATAACCACCGGATTGAATCAGAGGAAGAAATAATTAAATCAATTCGCAAAGCATTGGAGGTTCTAACACCAGAAAAACTTTTCCTGGACCCAGATTGCGGGATGAAAACACGCCTTGAGAGTGAAACGTTACACAAGCTCAAGAATATTGTAGGTGCTGTCAATGCACTGAGATCAGAATTAGGGCTATAAATTGCTCCGTCATCTCCGAGCGACTTTGCTGGTAATTTACTAAAGCCCTATCGCATTCTGAATTTCCCACCCTTAAGACTTTGTTGAGTAAATAATTAATTTGCTTTTATGTAATGCTCTATCATCCGGGGTCGAATAATTGGATGTGATGCCTAATTTATTACTATTGTCAGATGGACATATCCTGGTT
>CAUZEB010000077.1:0-8631 GCA_963578655.1 Dehalococcoidia bacterium
GCCCTACTACTGCATGATTTATACCTATTGAGGGCTAGCTAAACAGATTTTCGTCTTCCTGGTTTATTAATGTGTCTGTAAAGAATCTCCCTCTCGTTAAGTTCGGCCTGTGTATAAGATCTATTCGCACCGATACTGATCCAGAAGGTGTGTGGGAATACGCACTGGTTTACCGGTATCAAGATTAACGAAAGCTCCAACCTGCTCGGCCTCAGTCGTGATACGTTCCCCAACCTTAACCTCTGCTACCACGGTCCACCTTACGGAAGTCATATTCTGAATCCACATGACTCCTAACGGTTGGTCCAATATTCTTATTGGCGATCTATAACTTATTTTGGTACTCAATAGTACCGGTGCTATTCCGTCATAAAGTTGCTTCTTTAAGGGTAGCAGCGTCGTTAGCAATTCTAGCCGTAGGTCTTCGAGCCAACGTATGTAGACAATGTTACTTACAACTCCGCCATAGTCTATATCATACGATTTCACATTTATCTTTAATTCTACTTTAAGTTGTGAGTTCATAAATAATTCTAGTAGGTTGCTCTCCCACCACTTATATCAAAAACAGCACCCGTACTGAAACTGCATTCAGATGAACTTAACCACGCTACTAAAGCTGCTATCTCCTGTATTTCACCAGTCCGCCCCATGGGTATTTTATCAATCATGTACTGTATTTGATTTGAGGAAAATTCATCCAGAATTCTAGTTTGAACGACAGCAGGAGTGATACAATTGACCCGTATCCCTGTTCGTGATAATTCCTTACCAACTGATTTGGTTAATGCTATAACAGCAGCTTTTGTAGCGGAATAAGATACCATTTTAGGATTGCCTTCTTTACCTGCAACAGAAGATATATTTATAATTCTACCGTAGTCCCTTTCAATCATATAAGGGATTACTTTATTGCAAAATATATAAACTCCTCTCAAATTCACTCGATACACTCTATCCAGTTCATTGACATCCAATTCCCAAATATTACCATTCTTACCACCAATGCCAGCATTGTTAACTAGAATGTCGATTCTATCCCATAATCTGATCGCCTCATTCACAGCAGAATCAGCCGTTTCCGGATCACCGACATCACCCAACACCAGATGCGTATCTATCCCTCGTGCTCTAAATTCACTAAAGGTTTGTTTTGCTCGGGCCTCCTCTACATCAACCATAAGTATCTTGGCGCCTTCCCGACCAAGTCGGCCAGCGATCCCATACCCTATGCCAGTTGCAGCTCCAGTAATTATTGCTACTTGTCCTTCAAAACGGTTCATATAAACACCACACAACAAACATCTTACAAATTACAGCACATGATGTCATCCAAGCAAAATCAAACCACACATTCTTCCCGTAGGTCTTTCAATGACTGTGAAAAAGCCTCTATAGTGTGGTCTATTACCTGTTCATCATGAGCTGAGGATACTAAAAATCCTCTACCACCCATCAAATCTACACCATTTACCAGCATAGCCCACCTGACTGATTTATTCGTTGAATCGGTCATAGTCCTATAGATTTGGTCATATGGCATAGTACAAATGCCACGATCACAATTACAATCGGAACCAAGATTCAGATGAACGATAGATGATATACCGTGCGCATGACCCACAACTTCATTTTTAATAAAGGCTTCGTTTAAACCATTTTTCAAGCGCCTCGCCATTTCATCTGCCCTTCGATTCACATCTTGCTCAGCAATTACATTAAGGGTAGCTATACCTGCAACTGCTGTAATCGGTTGTGCGTTATAAGTTCCACCTTGAGCAACCCGCCCGTAATTATTCCAATTGGTATCATTTCTGAAAGCCATAAGTTCTATGATATCTAATTTACCACCTACAGCAGCTCCATGTTGCCCACCTGCAATAATCTTCGCCATCGTAGTTATATCTGGATCGATGCCCCATCGCATATGAGCTCCGCCTGATGACAATCTAAATCCTGTTACAACCTCATCCATTATAAACACAACACCATGTTTTTCCGTTATATCTTTTAATCCTTGCAGGAAGTTCGGATTTTGTAGAGGAAACATGCCCCAGTGGGCTCCGTGACATTCTACGATAACTCCAGACACATCGTGATCCTCAGTCAATATTTCCTCAACTTGATTAAGCTCTGGTTGAGATACAATTACCGTATCTAACACAGTTTAAGGGATACCCCCTATAGCTTGACCTGAGTCAGAAGCCCCATAATCATGCCATCCATGGAAATGTTCGTAAAACTTAGTTATCTTCGTTTTACCTGTATATGCTCGTGCCAAACGAATGGTTAGATAGGTCGATTCCGTACCCGAACTTATAAAGCGTATTCTATCCAAATTAGGCATTAATCGTTTCACAGCCTCTGCATATTCAACTTCATGCGTAGTAGCTCCCCCTAGATGCGTACCTCTACCAATTTGGTCAGACACAGCTCGTACTACTGGTTCCGGACTATGACCCATAATCAAACTACCATTACCCATTACGTAATCAATAATTTCATTTCCGTCAACATCATATTTGTAGGCCCCTTGTGCTCTTTCAATGATGTTGACGGAAATGGGGACGTAAAACGAGTTTAATGCGTTATACCACCTGCAAAAAGTTTGCTACCTCTCTCATACCATGAGATGGAATTTGAAACTTTTTAAGCGTACCTTTCCTCTATAGACGACATATGAGTTACCCTTCCTTCTCATATTCTGCTAACCTGAATACTTCAAGTAACATTTCTGGATTAGGACCAATTGAACCTAATTATATTCCCAAGTTACAAAGAGTCAATAATCGTCTTACTTTAATCTCACAGGTACATTGAAACAAACATTTAGGAATATTAATGAAGCGGGCAAACCCATACAGCAGCTCTCTCGTGCCACTTAAGTTGATTTGGTTTGAATAACATTTCCACTCTCTCTGCTATTCCGCACCTCTTCCGAACTTCCAACAGCACCTTCTGAGATAGCATATGCCCCTGAAAGGACCAAGAAGAAAGTAATCACTGCTAAAAATATAGGAAATATTACAGGGATATGTTTCATGAGACAAATCTCAACAACGCCATCACTTCATTTTTAAACGTTTGGCACAACACAATATCCGGTATATAGTAATTCACTTTATATCTGTTTGTGGATATCTATTCAGGACTTATGGATCTCTCCTCATACATAAGTCCGTCATATTACTCCCACGATACAGTGGGTTAAAACATAATTCATAACGCCAGACAATCTCTATTGAAAAATGGTCCCATCAAAGACAGAATCTAACGTCACTTCAGGTAGTTCTCTACTATAATAATCCTCCAACCGCACGATGTCGTCTTCTCCTAGATAACTGCCTGATTGTACTTCAATTATTTCTAAAGGAATTGTCCCAGGATTTTCCAGACGATGTTTCGTTCCAACCGGAACGTATGTTGATTCATGCTCAGTTAATAAAAATTCCTCATCTCCGCGAGTCACTTTTGCTGTGCCCTTAACTATCACCCAGTGCTCTGCCCTATGGTGATGTAATTGTAAGGAAAGTCCACAACCTGGTTTGACTTCTAGTCTCTTAACTTGGAATCTCTCCCCGATAACAACAGTTTCATAAAACCCCCACGGCCGGTGAACTTTTCGATGATTTCTTTGTTCTTCTCTACCTTCCCGTTTCAATCGACCCACCAAATCTCTTAGGCCCTGAACTCGGTCTTTATTGGCCACAAGTATTGCATCAGCTGTTTCAATAATAATTACATTCTCTAATCCTACGGCAGCTAACATTCTCCCTTGTGATATTAATAATGAATCCTTAGTGTCCTCTATGTAAACATCGCCCTTGGAGACATTTCCGTCAGTATTCCTAACACTTTTTTCCCAGTATTCGCTCCAAGAACCAACATCGGACCATCCGATATCAATTGGTATAACTATACGGTGAGGAGTCTTCAATTTATCATGATTAACTATAACCGAAGGGGTGTTTTCCATAACTGCGTAATCTATCGAATCGCTTGGGCAGTCTTCAAAAATCTGGCGGTTAGGGCGGAAAAAATTCCCATCTCTGTTTCCATCAGAATAAGCAGCTCTGCAAACCTCAGATATTTTAGGGCGATTCTCAGTCAATTCACGTAGCCACACTGAAGCCTTCATTACAAATATTCCGCTATTCCAGAGATAACGACGAGTTTCTAGCATATCTTCGGCTCGTTGTTCTTCAGGTTTCTCAATAAACGATTTTAGCTGAAAAGCATTAATCCCTCGCAATGAATCGTATCTAGCATTCTTTTTACAATCAAGCATACTATCGTATAGCTGACCCTTCTCTAGGTAACCATACGCGGTTTTAGGTGACGTAGGATTAATCCCTAATGTTACTATACAGTCGTTATAGGCTAAACATTCAGCAAACTGCAAAGTCTTTTGAAAAGTGGGAATATCCACGATGTTGTGGTCAGCTGGCATAACGACCATGATTGGATCGTTGGAATCACAATGTTGGCAGTCTTGAATTAGATGTAAGGCCGCCAGGGTAAGAGCAGGAGCAGTATTCCTAGCAGCAGATTCCAAGATTATAGATGATGATGATATACCAAGTTGACGTAAATGTTCAGCCACCAAAAATCTATGTTCCTCGTTACAAACAACGAGTGGTGTGGCCACCTCGTTAATACCATCTGTTCTGGCGATAGTCTCCTGTAACATAGAATAATTACTTGTAATCTGTAAGAACTGTTTCGGATACTGTTCCCTGGAAAGCGGCCACAGCCGGGTGCCAGATCCGCCCGCTAGAATCACAGGATGTAAAGGCATATCCATTCCTCAGGAAATCGAAATCATGCGACAATTATTTATTGTCGTTGCTTTGTTTACTCAAACAAATAAGAACAGTAACCAATTATAAGTAGGTGTTCAGTCATGGTCAAGCATACACCTTTTGCATGTACATGTACCTAACTACTCGTTTGACGACATAATTTCCCTTAAGGCTTCGAGTAGGCCGCTCAGTTTCTTTAAGACGGAAATATCGTTCAATATTACATCCTTGCAATTGGACAAGACTTAGGTAAACTGTAATGTATGTAAATGTTATAGCGAGGATTTTAAAGGCCATGGTCTTAAGATATAAAGTAGTGTGCTCATACTTTCCCGTATTGCTAATAGTTATCTTCGGCAGCTTCGGTTGTTCTTCAAATTCAATTAATCAAGAGGCGACTTCCGGTATGTCGTCTCCCATGTCCAAGAATTCAAATGAGGCTGCTGCTACGGCCACCGTTGTACAAACTACACCCCAAACTTCTAAGATTATATCGTCTAAGGGATCTGCAGGAATTCAAAGGTCTTCTGTAGTAGGAGGACTCATTCCTGACTTTGAAATGAACTTGGCAGATGGAACCAAGGTCACTTTAGCAAGTCTTTTATCTCAGAACAAACCCGTTTTTCTTTATTTCTTTGCTCGGTGGTGATCAACTTGCCACGCCGAGTTACGGCGTATGAAGGAAGTGTTCCCAGAATATAGTGAAGATATACTTTTTTACGCTGTAAATATTGACCCCAGTGAAGATATGGAATCAATAGGTGAATTTGGTGAAGAACAAGGATATTCATGGGGATTGGCTCAATCGAATGCCCAAATGTTAAGTGATCTAAATGTGTTACAACAGTCTACTAAATTGGCCTTCGACAACGACGGGATCATTAGATACCGCGCGGGTTTTGGAGAAGGCAGCATAGACTGTTGGGGGAAAGTCTTTGAGAACCTAATTTATCTCCAATAGGTTATCATCAATATGCAATCTTATATTTACTATGGCCATACGAGTTGATTTCCTTCGTACAAAGACGTAATGAATTCGTTAACGAAGGCATCCCTATAATCAAACGCATTAGGTAAACTACCAAATTCTAGTAATTGGCTATACAGTTGTCTCCATTGACCGTCCGTCATGTACCCGAACCCATTGGCCGTCGTCAGTGGACTACGCCCATCTTCTAGTTCCGTCATCATCATATATTTCTGATGGTCTCGATCTTCATCAGGCGCATACTTCATTACTATATCCAAAGCCTCTTCAGGATTATTCTGTATGAATTCTATAGCTTTCATAGTTGCCTTAAGAAATCTTCGTAATATCTCAGGATTATTCTGTATGGTTTTTTCTGTTGCTATGTACGTTAATCCCAATGATGGGATATCATAATCTGAAGGATCCCAAATATCTACTTTAAAACCAAACTTATTAATGGTGTCCGGCTCGTTGGATTTAAAAACTGATAAAATATCGACTTTCCCCTCAGTCAAGATACGAGGATCAAATCCTACACGAACTTCGTTAATTTTTGACCGATCAACCTGATTAGCTTTTAGTATCGCCAAATAATCTGGAGGAACTGTAAATTTATATCCAAATGTTAGTCCCTCCCAATCTTTTGGTGACTGTATTTCAGCATCTGCCATAGTGATAAACGCCTGCTGGCCATCTTGTCCAAATAGGACAAAAGCCTTAATAGGTAATCCTGGTTCCGATATTCGTTTTAACAATGTAGTGGCATCAGCAGTAGTAATATCAACATCTCCTGACATAAGCAGTTGAATATTCTCACCACTGGATGAATGCAAAATTTCCACGTTCAGATTCTGTACGGTGAAGAACCCTTTTTCTTGTGCTACGTAAGAAGCAATGAAAGGAAGATTAGCCTGAGGTTTGTAACCAGCCATGAAAACGATGGAGTCTAACTCGTCTGAACGGTCCATACACCCTAGAGGTACAATCGTCAAGATGAATAGAATAATGCAAACCAAAAGAGTTTGATTGATATTTACGCTAATTTCACGCTTCATTAACCTGTATCACTCCAAAACAGTAACTTGCTTTCAAAGTAAGACGAAATAAATGTTAATATAATCCCCGTTAAACCAAGAATAATGATAGCGGCAAACAGAGTTGGCATATCCAAATTACTGTGTGCAATCATGATAACACTACCCAGACCTTTATCACCGCTGAACCATTCACCAACTACTGCCCCAATCACCGATAATGGTATTGAAATCCGGAAAGCCGCAAAAAGGTAAGGTAAAGCATTCGGTATTCTCAATTTGAGAAAGATTTCTTTATTAGATGCGTTAACCGAATGGAATAGATCTAAGGTATCGGAATTAACGGATTTCAAACCTGCAATAGCATTAATCAAAACAGGGAAGAAGGTAATTAATCCAACAATCAATACCTTTGGCAGCATGCCAAAGCCGAACCAAATTACAAACATAGGCGCAACGGCAACTATAGGGGTGACTTTGATCAAAATCGCTATGGGTAACAATAGCCTTTCCAGAAACCTGGCATGCGCCATAAGTAGTGCCGCCAAAAATGCCGTAGTAGCGCCCAATATGAAGCCAGACATCGCCTCCCCGAGGGTTACTGATCCATGGCTCAGAAAAAATATCGGGTCAGTAAAAATCCGGTTAAATACTGCAGTTGGACTAGGTGCTATGTAGATTGGAGTATTCCAAATCCTAATACATATTTCCCAAATAACCAACACAACCAATAAGGCGGTAATTGGGGGTAGAAGATAGTAAAATACTATCAACGATTTTTGCCCAAGTTTAGTCTCTCTATATCTCATCAGATGAATCTAGGGTCAGTAATTCTTTAATCATCCGTACATAAATCTGAAATTCTTTTGATTCTTCTATAGTTCCTTTACGTGGGCGTTCAAGTTCGATATCCAATTCTCCAACGATACTCCCAGGCCTCTTAGACATAACAACTATACGGTCGGACAGTAAAACAGCCTCATAAATACTATGAGTAACGAGGACAATCGTTTTCCTGGTTGATTCCCATAAGTTAGTGAGTTCATGTCTAAGATTTGAACGTGTTAATTCATCCAATGATCCTAAGGGTTCATCCATCAGCAACACAGATGGTTGCAAACAAAGAGCTCTTGCTAATGATACACGTTGCTTCATTCCACCTGACAACTGGAAGGGATAATAATCCTTAAACTCTGTAAGTCCGACAGAATCTAGGGTCGCAACCGCCAAAGATGATGTATTATTCTGTCCATTCAATGTAGCTAACAATTCTACGTTTTGAATGACTGTCTTCCATGGTAATAGGCATGGGTCTTGAAACACTATTCCTATAGATTTTTCTTGAATCGATTCTCTCACTTCCGAGCCATCGATCAACACATACCCATTTGTAGGATTTATAAGCCCACTGATACATTTAAGTAGTGTAGTTTTCCCACAACCACTAGGACCGATTACTGAAATAAATTCACCATGAGCGACATTAATATTTATATTAACGATAGCGTTCAAGTTTCCATGATCAGTCTTAAATAAGTGACTTAATTCATTAACGGAAATATGGAATAATGATTCTGACACTTGTCTACAAATCTCCTTAATACCTGTCAACTACTGTATGGAAAAATGAATGAATGTAAGTAGGTTAATTACCATTATTTCAAGAATAACTCCTCAACATTATAGAGTAATCACCGATACAGAAACCTGGGGGACTCTGTAAGCTAAAAGTTCTGGGACAACGGTGACTCCACATCCTGATACCGAAGTGATAGATCCGTTATGGAGGCCGTCATTTCAACATACCTGGCCACGTAAACGTTAC
>CAUZEB010000078.1:0-8577 GCA_963578655.1 Dehalococcoidia bacterium
ACCAGGGTATAAACCAAATGTTAGTGGGCACTCAGGACAGATACGTAAGGCCGCGGGGCTTATCAAGAATTCTTCTCGTCCAATTATTCTAGCTGGCCATGGAATAATATTATCCAAAGCCTACGAAGAATTAAGAGAACTGGCAGAAAAAGCTCAAATACCAGTTGTGAATACTCTACTGGGTCTCAGCTCGTTTCCACAGGATCATGTCCTTTACACCGGGTGGCCTGGGATGCACGGAATGGCATACGCAAGCCTCGCCATTGAGGAATCGGATCTCTTAATAGCACTTGGTATGCGATTCGATGATCGTATAACCGGAAATGCATCAGAGTTTGCAAAATGTTCAAAAAAAATCCACATAGATGTAGACCCTTCCGAGATAGGTAAAAATATCGCCGTAGACATCCCGATCGTTGGTGACGTTAAAAACGTATTGCGATCCCTTAACAAAATTGTAGAACCGTCGACGCATTTAGATTGGATTCAACGGGTGGACGAACTGAAAAAAAAGCATCCTTTGGCAGACCCAACTAAATCCTCCTCTCTGCAAATGCGATACGTTATTAATCAAATATCTGAGGTAACAGATGGTCGGGCGATCTTGGTGACTGGTGTCGGTCAACACCAAATGTGGGCGGCGCAATATTATAATTTCAAGAACCCATGTTCTCTGGTCTCTTCTTGCGGATCAGGATCAATGGGCTACGAAGTTCCCGGAGCAATGGGAGCACAAGTTGGGAGACCAGACGAAATAGTCTGGTCTATCGCAGGTGATGGAGGATTCCAAATGACCATGGTGGAACTCGCCACTCTGGCAGAAAATAACATCCCCGTAAAGTTTGCCATTATGAACAACAGTAGCTTAGGTATGGTGCGACAATGGCAACAGCTATTCTATGAAAAGAGTTATGTCTCAACCCTGTACACCCATAACCCAGATTTCGTAAAGTTGGCAGATGCGTTCGGCATTTTTGGTATACGTGTAACCGATAAGACTCAAGTTAGATCTGCAATTGAAGAAGCAACCAAATATGATGGACCGGCCATAATTGACTTTATCGTAGAGCAAGAGGACAACGTATATCCAATGATCCCTGCAGGAATGACAATAAACGAGTTAATAGAAGAGCCTAGCCTTAACGAGATAAAGAGATGACTCTAAAAGCCTCTCATTCCAAACACACAATAATGGCATTAGTAGAAGACAAACCCGGAGTTCTTAATCGGATTTCGAGTATGTTCAGGAGGCGAGGGTTTAATATATCGAGCCTAGCAGTAGGACAAAGTGAAATCGACAATTTATCTCGTATGACTTTTGTTGTCAATGGAGATGACTCGATAGTAGAACAGGTTACGAAACATCTCCACAAACTCATCGACGTCGTAAAAGTTTCGGACATGACGGAAGAGCATATAGTAAATAGGGAACTTGTACTAATCAGAGTTAAAGCCAATATTCAGAGTCGTAGCGAGATTATGCAAATAGTAGATATATTTAGGGCTAATATAATAGACGTATCACCCGAGTCTCTCATCATCGAGGTAACAGGAAATGAGGATAAAATTAGCTCACTTCTACAATTGATTGACTCTTTCGGTATCCTTGAGATAATGCGTACGGGTACAATCGCCATGACGAGAGGTCTGATCCGAAAACCTGATTCGAAAGGTCTGGAACCTTCCAAAAAGAGAGCCACTTTAGAAACGGGTAGCGTATAGCACTAGATATTGTACGCTACGTAGCAGAATTATTTAAAAGAATATCTGATAGTGAGAGGTAATTACATGGTCAAAATATACTATGAAAACGATGCTGATATGTCCGTAATCGATAACGCAAACATAGGCGTAATTGGTTACGGAAGTCAAGGGCACGCTCACGCGTTAAACCTGAAAGATAGCGGCCTTAATGTGAAGGTTGGTCTTTATGAAGGAAGTAAAAGTAAGGCGAAAGCTGAAAGTGAAGGCCTAGAGGTGGCCCTAGTATCTGAAATAGCAAAAGATTCAGATATAATAATGATGCTGATTCCGGACCACTTGCAAGCTAAGATTTATAAAGAATCTATAGAACCTTACCTTCTGCCAGGGAAAACGTTAATGTTTGCTCATGGCTTTTGTATACATTACGAGACTATCACACCACCCCAGGGAGTTGACGTTTCTATGGTTGCTCCCAAAGCCCCGGGACATCGTATGAGAGAGGTGTTTACCAGAGGGTCAGGCGTACCTGGACTTCTGGCCATACATCAAAACGCTTCGGGCATGGCAGAAAGTATAGGGCTCGCATATGCACGAGGTGTCGGATGTACCAGAGCAGGCGTTCTTGAAACAACATTCAAAGAAGAAACAGAGACCGATCTTTTTGGGGAACAGGCTGTCCTGTGTGGTGGTGTAACCGCCTTAATAAAAGCAGCCTTTGAAACCCTTGTGGAGGGTGGATATCAGCCAGAATCAGCCTATTTCGAGTGTATGCACGAATTAAAACTTATCGTTGATTTACTATACCAAGGTGGAATGGAATATATGCGATATTCCATTAGTGACACAGCCGAATTTGGCGACTATACTAGAGGCCCAATCGTCGTAGATCAACATGTGAAAAATAATATGAAAAAGGTACTTGCAGCAGTCCAAGATGGAAGTTTCGCAAGAGAATGGATCGCAGAAAACGACGAAGGGCGCCATACCTTCAATAAACTACGTCAAGATAATGCAATGCATCCCATAGAATCCATCGGAAAGGAACTTAGACATATGATGAGTTTCCTCAAAGATGCAGATTAGAAATTCTAAGAGTCGATGTAATTCGTATTTAAATGGAAAATTAAGGAACAGGGGGAAATAAAATGTCAGATGATCGGGTAATAATTTTCGATACAACCCTCCGGGACGGTGAACAGTCAGCTGGCATTGGATTGACTACACAGGAGAAGTTAGAGATTGCTAAACAACTAGAACGATTGGGTGTCGACGTCATAGAAGCCGGTTTTGCGGCCAGCTCACCTGGAGATTTCGAGGCTGTCCAATCAATATGTAGAGAAGTCCGAGGACCGATTATCGCATCCCTAGCGCGGTGTATTGCAAATGATGTTGACAAAGCTTGGGAATCCCTGAAAGAGGCCAAACATCCTCGTATCCATGTATTCATCTCAAGCTCAGATGTCCAAATTATGCACCAACTGCGAAGTAACCCAGAGGAAGTTATGAATACTGCAGTCGCGTCTGTAGAGCGGGCAAAGAAATATTGTGAAGATGTCGAATTCTCTCCCATGGACGCCAGTCGCACGGACATGAATTATCTATACAAATTGATCGAAGCAGCGATTGAAGCTGGAGCTACTACAATTAATGTGCCAGATACAGTCGGATACTCCATGCCATGGGAATTTAAAGATCGTATCGAAAAAATCAAACAAAATGTGCCAAACATTGACAAGGTTGTACTCAGTGTCCATTGCCACAACGACCTAGGACAGGCAGTTGGGAATAGCCTAGCCGCTGTTACGGCAGGTGCGCGGCAAGTTGAGGGCTGTATAAACGGACTCGGTGAAAGAGCAGGAAATGCGGCCTTGGAAGAAGTGATTATGGCAATAGAAACGCGAGCAGATGTTTACGGCGTTAACACAAATATAGATACTAAACAGATTTATCGTACGAGTCGATTGGTCAGTGATATAACGGGATTTCCAGTTCAACCGAACAAAGCGATTGTCGGTGCTAATGCTTTCCGCCATGCTTCAGGAATTCACCAAGATGGAGTATTAAAAGATCGAAGCACTTTCGAGATAATGGATGCTCAATCAGTAGGTTGGCCAAGTAACTCCTTAGTTCTAGGCAAACTAAGTGGACGAGCAGGTTTAAGAGCACGTCTGGAAGAATTAGGATTCAAATTGAATCAGTCCGAACTTAATGAAGCTTTCGAGTCATTTAAATTTCTGGCGGATAGAAAACGCGAGATAACTGACGCAGATTTGGAATCTTTAATGTCGAGCCAACGCAGAATTCTTGATGTCCCGTCCATCTATTCCCTAGATCATATCCAAGTGTCATGCGGTGATCATGAAATTCCCACGGCAACCGTTAGACTCATCATGCCCGATGGTGATTCAGTTACAGATGCGGCAACAGGTACAGGCCCGGTAGATGCAGTATATATGGCCATCAATCGTATTGTTAAGGTTCCTAATAAGCTTACAGAATTTAGAGTTGACGCTGTGACAGAAGGTATCGATGCTCTTGGTGATGTGACAATCAGGGTAGAAAAGGATGATAAGACTTATGTTGGACGAGGATCCGACACTGACATAATTGTCGCCAGCGCGAAAGCCTATATGAATGCACTAAACAGACTTATTGCAAGCGAAGCTAGTGACGATTGAAGTCCCTGTTTATGCCTTCAATTTCTAAGTTTTAACACATAACCTGAGTTACTTTGTTTGTCTTATCGTAATGACACTTTCACCAGATTCGACATTTTACTTGTTTTAATGAGGTGGGAAAATGGCAAAAACAATGTTCGATAAAATTTGGGACGCTCATGTCATAAGGGAAGAGCCCGATCAGCCCTCAATCCTATATGTAGATCTACATCTAATACACGAGGTGACTTCTCCACAGGCATTCGAAGGCCTGAGAATAGCAGGACGAAAAGTTAGACGTCCTGATCTGACTATAGCAACAGCTGACCATAACACTCCAACGTGGGACTTATCTCTCCCTATAACTGATCCTATAGCGAAACAGCAATTGGAAGCACTTTCTGAAAACTGTAGAGAATTTGGTGTCGAATTGTACGATCGCTTTAGTCCAAACCAAGGAATTGTACATATCATTGGTCCCGAACAAGGATATACACAACCAGGCAAGGTCATCGTATGCGGAGATAGTCACACATCCACTCACGGAGCGTTTGGTGCATTTGCAATCGGTATCGGAACATCAGAGGTAGAACACGTTCTTGCCACTCAAACCCTTAGACAATTCAAACCTAAGACTATGGAAATTCGAGTTAACAACCGATTACCTTACGGGGTAACGGCAAAAGACGTGATTCTAGGCATCATCGGTAAAATCGGTGTAAGTGGAGCAGCTGGTTACGCTATCGAATATACAGGTGAAGGCATACGCCAGCTCTCTATGGAAGGAAGAATGACGGTCTGCAATATGTCTATCGAAGCCGGTGGCAGAGCGGGTATGGTTGCACCAGATGAAACTACGTTCAATTATATGCGTGATAGGCCAAATGTACCACAAGGACACGACTATGAAGCCGCCCTGGAGGACTGGCGCAAGCTAACTACTGATCATGACGCTAAATTCGACAAATTGATAGAACTGGATTCAGATGAATTAGCTCCTTTCGTCACATGGGGAACTAACCCAGGGATGGTTATACCTATCACAGGAAAAATTCCTGACCCAACAGACTTTGACGATCCTGGTGAGGTAGAGTCCGCAGAACGAGCACTAAAATACATGAACCTGGAACCTAACACACCTATACAGGATATAGAAATAAATAGAGTTTTTCTGGGATCATGTACAAATGCACGGATCGAAGACTTAAGAGCGGCTGCAAATATCATTAAGGGCAGAAAAGTTAAGGATAATGTCCAAGCAATGGTAGTCCCTGGATCTGCAGCCATAAAAAACCAGGCCGAACAGGAAGGTATCAGTCAAATATTTATTGACGCGGGCTTTGACTGGCGTATTGCAGGCTGTTCGATGTGTCTAGGCATGAATCCGGATGTTCTTGAACCAGGAGAACGATGTGCATCTACTTCAAACCGAAACTTCGAAGGACGTCAAGGTAAAGGTGGCCGTACACACCTGGTTAGTCCCCAAATGGCAGCTGCAGCTGCCATAGCAGGCCATTTCGTAGATATACGTGACTGGTGATCATAATTCGTGACTTACAGGGTGCATGTGAATCCAGAGGGTTTGTGATAATGAACCCGATTTAATCTTGTTAGGAGTATTTCTAAATGGAATCATTCATAAGATTAAACGGTGTGGTAGCACCGTTGGATAGAGTAAATGTGGATACAGATCAAATAATCCCTAAGCAATTCTTAAAACGGATAGAACGTTCAGGCTTCGGACAATTCCTATTCTTCGACTGGCGTTTGAAAGAAGATGGAACACCCAATAAAGATTTTGAGCTCAATAAGCCAGGCTATGAAAACAGTGAAATATTGATAGCAGGAAAAAATTTCGGATCCGGGTCATCTAGAGAGCATGCGCCATGGGCTCTGTTGGATTATGGATTTAAATGTATATTAGCACCTAGTTTCGCAGACATTTTCTTTAACAACTGTTTTCTAAACGGCATTCTTCCAATAACATTGCCAGAAGATTTAATAGAAAGAATAATGTCCAAATCTCAGAGAAATCCAGGATATAAACTGACAATTGATCTTGAATCCCAACGTATTTGGGATGAAGACGAAGAAATCGCTATAACTTTTGAAGTGGAACCATTCCGCAGACACCTCTTGCTCAACGGTCTCGACGATATAGGACTCACCTTAGAATACGAAAAGGAAATAGGCAACTTTGAAAGACAGCGCAGCGAATACGGTGGAGTAGTGAGTAATTGAAACATATCTTGAACTATTCTTAATGTACGACAACTATTTAGTTAAGTTTATCTGAAGATCGAAGCCTGCCTACGCGCTTAACTCCCGTGGATATCAGGGACTGCAAGGTGTTGACTTCCTTAGTGATAGCGGCTCTAAATTGAGAGTTATATTCACCCATTTGACGAAACTTACGACGACGAAGTTCCATCAGTTCTTTAATGGGTTGAATTTGTAGACTCGAAAGCTCTTGAACTAGCACCCTTCTTAAATTTCTTGCAGTCTCTTCGGTGTTAATATGCGCGCCTCCAATAGGTTCAGGTACCACCACATCAACAATCCCAAGGTTATAGCAATCATAAGCAGTTAGTTTCAGCGATGCAGCAGCATCTTCAATCTTAGTCTCATCTTGATACATTAATGCTGCTGCGTTTTCAGGAGAAATTGTTGAATAAATAGCATTTTCCAGCATTAATACCCGGTCAGCTACACCCAGACAGAGGGCTCCAGCATTCCCGCCCTCCCCTATGACAACAGTGACTGTGGGAACATCCACGCCCGCCATTTGCTCTATTGTAGTTGCTATGGCGTTACCTAATCCATGTTGCTCCGCTTCGGAAGAAACATTTGGACCAGGGGTATCTATAAAAGTAATTATAGGAATACCGAATTTAGATGCTAGCTTGAAAATACGTTGGGCTTTTCTGAACCCTTCTGGAGACATCCTCCCGTCATTTCGTTCCGTTTGATCACTTCCTCTTCCTCTCTCCTGTCCAATCACCATAACTGTTTGCCCATCTAAATATCCAAAGCCGGCAATTACAGCCTTGTCATCTGCAAACATTCTGTCTCCATGCAGTTCCACAAAGGATGTAAACATGAGAGATAAATAGGCAATTGAAGATGGTCTAGAATCATGGCGAGCGATTTGGACAGCATCCCATGCATCTATTTTCTGCTCCGGTACAAGCGCTCTTACAGGATACTGAACATTGGTTACTTTGTATTTATGTTGCAACAAATCTAAAATTGTGCCCAATAAATCTTTAAGGCTCTTACGCTCTACAACTCCGTCTATCAAACCACTGCGCAGATGAGATTCGGATGTGTGTGATCCTTTTGGTAAGGGTACATCACTACTTTCCATTAATTCCCTGAGAGGTGAAAATCCTATGATTGCTCCAGGTTCAGATACAATTATGTCTGCTAAATTAGTAAAGCTGCCATAAGCTTGGCCGGTAGTAGGATTAGCTAACACTGCTACATACGGTAACCCTTTCATACTATGCTCACTAACTGAAATGGAGGTTTTAGCCATTTGCATCAAAGAAAGAACTCCTTCTTGAATCCTATCTCCTCCGCTAGTAATTATAGAGACAACCGGCAACTTCCTACTGGAAGCATACTCAAAAGCTAACGCTACCTTTTCGCCAACCACGCTTCCCATAGTGCCGCCCATAAACCCGAAATCCAGAATTATGAGTGTGGTTGGAATACCTAATACAGTACATGACCCTGTTACAATTGCCTCCGTTAACCCTGTCCTTCGTTGATCTGTGAGGATTTTCTCACGGTAAGAAACACGAGAGGAAAATGAAAGGGGATCCAGTGACACTACAGAACGATTGATTTCCTTAAAAGATCCACGGTCCGTTAGGCTTGTGATTCGCTCCCTGGCTGACATACTATAATGAAATCCGCAGTTTGGACAAACACGGGAATTAATATATTCCGGCTCATCTAAAAGACGGAATTCACAAACCAGACAAGTATCCCTATCAGGGATACTAACCCTATTTTTATCTCTATTAAATATAGATCGTATCAGATTGATAAAACTATTGACCACCAATTTCACCTTCGTGGCCACTAAAATTTAAAATAATCCCATCTTCTTAACTCATTATAACATCCCTAGACTTCGATCCATCTCCAGGACTCACTATGCCTTCTTCCTCCAATCTATCCATCAATCGACCTGCTCTAGGATAACCAA
>CAUZEB010000079.1:0-8390 GCA_963578655.1 Dehalococcoidia bacterium
CTACACGAACCAAGAAATCACCGAAAGCCTGCATAGTACGGGAAATAGGCAAGACTGCATATTCGCTCTTTTTCACATTAAGTTCTGCAAAAGTTCTTTCAAAATAATCGTTTTCAGGATTTAAAATACCCGTCAGGAAGCTATTTAGGATTTTTGAGTAGTACAGATCATGGGCTTTCGCTATACCGAGTCCTATAAGTACAACCAAGTCCTTTATAAACATATAATCTTGGAGTAAGTATGTCTTAAAATAACTTCTTTTTAGTGAGCCATCACCCATTGCTAAAACAAACTCGTGCATGACCACGCTATCCCAGAGGTCACGGTGTTTGTATCTAAGTTCTCGTATTAAACTCATCTAACTTTCTGTTAGTCCTCGATTAATTTCACCTTGGTTTGGAGTTGTGAATAATCGTAATCTTCTCTGGTATTGTGAGATAAGCTAGAAATTAGCATAGAACTTAGACTAACGAACACGGATACCCCGAAAGCTGCACTGAAACTGACGAGAAGTTGTGTTGCCCAGTTGATGTCTATTATCAACCCTGTGAGATATGGGGCTGTTGATGTAGGGAAGAATAATATCCCAGCCGCTAGTCCGGACACAGATCCAAATACAGCTGATTTACCATTGAAACGGCCAGAGTATAGACCGTAGAAAACAGGAAATATGACAGCTGCACAAACCATATCGGCTATGAGAAAGAGGTAGAGGACACTGTAACCTTTGGAGGCTATGAATATAGCTGGTATTATGAGAATGACTGTGATAAGCCGCGAGGAATTCAACAGAGTCTTACCTGCTATAAGAGGCCTGGTACGGGCCATATCTACTGTAACTGTGCTGGCCATACCATTCAACAATGTATCTAAACTGCTCATTACTAGGACAAGAGCAAGTACCAATACGATCATGAGTGCCCATGAGGGTATTGTGTCCAAAATTAAGGAGAAAAGGGCTACTGATGGAGTTTCAGCCATGTTGCTACCTACAGCAATTATTCCAAATAATCCGGTAATAATTATGATTGGAATTACGATAATACCTGAGATAAAAAATCCCCGCCTAAGAGATTTCTCACTTTTTGCCGTATAAACTCGTTGCCAGAATCCTTGGTGGAACAGGTTAGCTGCTAGTATGGCTATAATTAGAGTGGCTCCAAATTCAATTCCAGGACGGTGACTGAGAGACAATAGTTCTGGCCTGCTAGATGATACATTTTGGAAGGCGTCTCCCAGTCCGTTTAAAGAAGATGCAACCACCGCGAATATAATAATCAGTAACGGGAGAATTAGGAAGAACTGTACTGTGTCGGTTACTATTGATGCCCTAATACCTCCGTAGGCTGTATACAAAACGGTCAGTAATCCAACAATTAGGGCAGTCACTCCCAGTGGCGTATCGGCTAACAGATGCACTACTTGCGATATGCCTGTCAATTCGGCCGATAGAAATATGAACATATAAAAAATGGTAACTGCTATCGTAATGAAGTATAGACCCTTACCGTAGCGGTACCATACGTATTCGGTTAGCGAATGCCCTTGAGGCATCATCCTTCGCATTTTTACACCTATGAATACAAAAGCAACTAGTGGAGCAGCCTGACCCAGGCTATACCCTATTATGCCCACTATCCCCGCCCAAGTACCGGTTTCGGCAGGGCTAAAGAGTATCCAAGCACCTATTACCGAGGCTACAAGGGTTGCTGTAGTCACTATGGATCCAGTACTATTTCTAAATACGATGAAGTTCTCCAGAGTTTGGCGTTTTTCTCTTACGAACCATATACTTATCATTACAAAAGAGACTGAAGTGAGTAGCATTATGATGATGCTTGATGTATTTGACATCAGATATATATCCTATCCCATTTCAACTTGTTATCCTGAAAACAACAAAGCCGCCCATCCTGATCCTGGTGGCTTTGTTAACAAGTGAAGAACCATTTCCTTCGCTGGCATTATCCAGATCAGGTCGTCGGGGTCGGCGTGTCATATGCCCTCTCAGCCCAGTTACCTTTGGGCTCCCCCCGGTTGAGCTATCGTCTGGAGTTTATAGAGGGCTCCTAATATTGTCAATCACGGCATTCTACGACTAATATAGATACTTTTGCTGTATATTTTCGGATGGTATAATCTCAATTGTTTTACTTTTCATATCATATAACAAGGAATTCATTTGGAATTGCTTAGATGTGGAGCCAAAGAGTTAGGCATAGATTTAAATACGAAGACTATAGAGAAATTTACGCGATACTATGAGGAAATTTTAGAATGGAATTCCAAAGTTAATTTAACTTCCATTACTGATTGCATGGAAGTTCAGAAGAGGCATTTCCTGGATTCATTGACTCCTGCATTAGCTATTTCGTCCGGAATGTTAGACAATGGTCGCTTCGCGGATATTGGAACAGGGGCAGGGTTTCCGGGCATTCCCCTGAAAATTGCTTACCCAAAATTAACGGCTACATTGATTGAATCTAGAACTAAGAAGGTACACTTTCTTGAGAATGTTAAAAAACTTTTGGGTTTGCAGCAATTTACAGTTTTGAATGACAGATCGGAAAAACTCGCGCATATTGATGGACTCAGAGAGGCTTTTGATTTTGTTGTTACAAGAGCAGTTTCAAGTGTTGCCGTTATGGCTGAATTGGCGCTGCCTTTCTGTAGGATCGGAGGTATGGTCATCCTACAGAAAAAGACAGGCGTAGAAAGTGAAGTATGCAGAGCTTCTCTGTCAGTACGAACGATGGGCGGATGTCTAAAAGAAATCAGAGAAATCAGTATTCAAGGTTTGGAAGAACCGCGGGCTTTGGTTATTCTGGAGAAAATTGCCCCCACACCGAAAAATTATCCACGTAGACCCGGAATGCCTGAGAAGAGACCCTTGTAAGTGATAAACTACCCTGTGAATTTTCATGAAACTTGATAGCAGTGACAAAAAGAATCAGGTGTCTTTGAGGTCCAGAATACTTTCTCTACCTACCCTCATAGCTTTTTGCATTGCCATAGGATTTATTAGTTTTCTACTCACTCGTTTTGATGTCGAGTGGTCTTCGACCTGGGATAATATCAGTACAATGAACCCAGGACTTTACTTTCTGGCTATGCTGTTTTACTACGCAAGTTTCGTGTTCAGAGGCATTAGGTGGCGCATCTTGGCAAGGAACTCCATTAATGAGTTTTGTGATCAGGATAATATACCTTCAGTGAAAGATGCTGCGCAACTAATTATAATAGGCTGGTTCGTCAATTCGATTACCTGGTTTAGAATTGGCGATGCCTATAGAGCTTATTTGTTTGCAGAGGACTCTAACAGGCAAATCTCGTGGAGTTTGGGAACTGTTCTGGCAGAGCGTGTGCTTGATACAGTTACTGTATTTATGTTACTTGCCGTGAGTAGCGTGTTTGTCTATTCTTCTTTCACGAATCATGCAGGCATATATATTGTAGTCGCAGCTCTGGCGATGGCCCTTTTGTTAGTTTTTAGTCTCATGACTATGAAGAGGTACGGATTTCGAATCGCGTCTATATTACCGTATGGATTAGAACAGGCATATCTGAAGTTTCACCAGGGTACTTTAGATAGTTTGAAGCAGTTTAAAATATTGATAGGATTAGGACTGTTAGGATGGATACTCGAAATTGCTCGACTTTACTTCGTTATCCTAGCACTGGACTTAAATGTTTCGATCCCTTTAATTATCGTGGTGGCGTTGGGACATGCGATACTGAGTACTGTCCCAACGCCGGGCGGGGTTGGAGCTGTGGAGCCGGGCATGATTGGTATCTTGATGATAGGTGTTGTTAGACACGAAGCGATTTCAATTGTTTTGGTGGATCGATCCATTACGTACCTGAGTGTTATATGTGTTGGAGGGCTGGTTTTACTATCTAGATACATCAGAACTAAGAGGCGCGGAAATATAACTTCAACTTCGAATAAATAACGCTTTATTTGATTGTCGATTCTATTGACGTGGTATGTAAAACATCGTACACTCCGCGTCAATAGACTAATATTAACGGGGGTGAGCGTAAGCGATGCCTAAGAAGACCGTGGATCATGTTGTGATAAGGCCAGGAAGGAGATACGGCGATTCGAAAGTGGAGATACCAGTTGCGAAGGATTTAACTACCGTACCAGGTGTTCCCATTCGAGAAGAAGATGTCCAGTTTTATAGCAGAGCTTATCCTATCGAAAGTCAGAATATAGATAAATCTGCAGATCGTGAGTGGGTTTGGACCGTTTACTCTGATGAAATGATTGAGTATCGCAAGAAACATGATGAACATGTTAAGCCTCTTGTCGACGCTGCTTTCGAATCAGGTGAATTAGAGCCAACGGGGGTTTCTGTTTCAGGAAAAGATTTGACGGAACAAATTCTCCTAAAAGCTAGGGAATTGGGTTTTAATGAAGTGGGATTTACCAAATTCGATCATAGATATGCATTTACTAGCAAGAAACATTGGTCTAAATATGAACATGCCATATGTCTGGCCCTTGAACAAGATTATCTTTGGACACAAACCATTCCTAGCATGGAAGCCGAATGGGCTCATTTCGGGACCTATGAGGTAGAAGGAGCTCTTGCCCTGGATTTAGGAGATTATGTTCGTTCTCTGGGTTATCATGCTCAAATTCATAGCCCTAACGATAACAGTGGCGCGTATATTCCGATGTTCGTGGAAGCCGGGTTGGGCCAGTTAGGTGCCAATGGGCAGCTGTTGTCTCCTCATTTCGGCTCTAGATCCCGACTAATGCTTATTACGACTGATGCTCCTGTCACCTACGACGAGCCTGTGGATTACGGTATCAATAAGTTTTGCGAAGTGTGTCAGGTGTGTGTTAATAGATGTCCTGGACGAGCCTTGATAAGAGATAAAGTTTGGTGGAGGGGAGTAGAAAAATTCAAGGTGATATATGAACGGTGCAGACCGGTTATGAGCAGATATGAAGGTTGCGCTATTTGTATTAAAGTGTGTCCAATACAACGCTATGGAATGAACTCCGTTATGGAGCATTACGTCGAAACAGGCGAAATTTTAGGGAAAGGTACAGAAAACCTAGAAGGATATGACTTCAAGGAGAAGGGTTATTTCCCTCCGGGCAAGCTTCCTAGGTTCAATCGTGAATTTTTCGATATACCACATGGTAGAACTGAAGATTGGTTGTTTGAGCAATTTATGGAAAAATTGGAGGAAAAAGGTTCAGCCGGTACGCAAGAATTGGCGACCTTCGCCAGTAAAGTCAAAACCGTATTAGATAAAGGAAGATCTACCAGGGGAGACGAATAGCCGTTATAGATATATTAAGTTTGATTGCGGACAGGGGGTTAGCTACTTGCTGACCCCCTGCTTTGTGATACTGGGAAATGGAGGATGGAAAATGTTTACAAAGAATGGCCTTGACGCGCTTTTTCATGAGTTAGAACGCGACTGGGAAGAAAGCACTGAATTTGAGCAACTTTCCAGAGATGCTCATTTGGCGATAGCCCTTTCCGATGCGGGTAGACCTCTCGGGGATAGTATAGATCAACGCGTCATTTCATTGGTAGAGAAATATAAAGCAATGAGTTAATTGATATCAGTTGGCGCTTTGAGAGTTAATAAGAAGCCTAATTTTGGAAATGAAGTAAATACAAATGAACAGAGAACTACCGCATTACGTTAAATCTCTCATATGAATCAGTCAGTAAGACACTCAGGAGAAGTCAAACAATGACACTCACTAATTCCAGATCCAATCTCAAACATAAAAGCTACGTCGTTACTGATGGTCCGGATAGAGCACCAGCAAGGTCTATGCTTCGCGCAACGGGGTTGCAGGATGAGGATATGGATAAACCCTTCATCGGAATTGCCAATCTAGCGAGTGATGTAACGCCCTGTAACGTGCACCTTGATAGATTGGCAAAGCATGTTAAAGACGGAGTATGGACTGCTGATGGGACTCCATTTATGTTCGGTACCATTACTATAAGCGACGGCATTTCAATGGGCACCGAAGGCATGAAAGCCTCTCTTGTCAGCCGAGAAGTAATTGCAGATTCTATAGAGACGGTAATATTTGGCGAAAGTTTAGATGGGTTGATTGTTGTGGCCGCCTGTGACAAGAACATGCCTGCTTCAATGATGGCTATGGCGAGATTGAACGTCCCTTCTCTTTTTGTTTATGGTGGGGCAATTCTACCAGGGAATTGGAAGGGACAGGATATTAATATACAGGATATGTATGAGGCTGTAGGGGCGTATTCACAGGGCAATCTAACATTATCAGAACTACTGGGAATGGAGAGAGTTGCCTGTCCTGGGGAAGGAGCATGCTCTGGGATGTTTACAGCCAACACGATGTCTTCGGCCATAGAAGCTATGGGGATGTCTGTTCCAGGAGCAGCATCTATCCCTGCGGTTGATAAAAGGAACGAAGAAATTGCAAGGAAATCAGGAGCTGTCTTATACAAATTATTAGAACGTGGAATTAAGCCACGAGATATTATGACTAGACAAGCTTTCGAGAATGCTATCACGGTTGTACTTGCTATGGGTGGTTCTACAAATGCAGTTTTGCACTTGTTGGCAATAGCTTATGAAGCAGATGTACCACTGGAAATAGAGGATTTTGATCGTTTGAGTCGTAAGACACCATATTTAACGGATTTGCGTCCTGCTGGTCGTTACGTGATGTCAGACGTCGATAAAGCGGGTGGGGTACCTGTTTTAATGAAGGAATTATTGAAAGCTGGATTGTTACACGGAGATGCTCTGACTGTCACAGGTAAGACACTGGCTGAGAATCTAGAATCTGTTGATAGGTCACCAGATGAGCGTGTGATGTATCCGGTTTCTGCGCCTAGAAGTCCTTCAGGAGGTTTGATTATACTGAAAGGCAATTTAGCGCCTGAAGGTGCAGTCATGAAAGTATCTGGAACGAAGCATTTAATTCACGAAGGACCAGCCAGGGTATTCGATGGCGAAAGACATGCCTTTGATGCCGTCTCTAAAGGACTGATTAAGGATGGAGATGTATTGGTGATAAGATATGAGGGTCCTAAGGGAGGACCGGGGATGCAAGAAATGTTAGCAGTTACTGGAGCAATAATGGGTGCAGGGCTCGGTGAAACAACTTTACTTCTTACGGATGGTCGTTTCTCTGGTGCCACTAGAGGTCCAATGATAGGACACATTGCACCTGAAGCAGCTGTGGGTGGTCCCATTGCAATGTTATCGGATGGTGACATTATATCTATGAATGCAGATACGAGAGAATTAACTGTACAAATATCTAATAAAGAATTGGCGAGTAGGGCAGCCAAATGGAAACCACCTTTAATGTCCTACACAAAGGGAGTTATGGCTAAGTACGCGAAACTCGTCTCCTCCGCTTCAAAAGGAGCTGTTACATCGTAAGACTAAGTAGAATAGGCAAAATTAATGTTCTTGTTATACAAGATCAAATATCAGGGAGTATCAGTAAAGTTGTTGTCTGTAGTATAGAGCAATGTAATATACTAGCTTTCGGCGCTAAACAGCGCTAGCTTTAATGGATATAGTTTTGATAGTAATAAGAGGTTTTAATTACAGAATAGCCTTGATGTTGGCTGCGTTCATCCTGATGATGGTTAACCTATACCTCATTTATTTTTGGGTTCCGACTGAAATCAATTTAGGGGTATCGCAAAGAATATTCTACCTACATGTTCCATTGGCATGGATAGGGATGTTGTCAATTATATTGGTTGCGTTGTCAAGTATAACGTATTTGATGACAGGATTGAAAAAATGGGACGATCTGGCATATTCCATAGCTGAAATCGGAGTTATATTTGCTACGCTTGTACTAGTCACAGGTGTATTGTGGGCGAAGCCTGTTTGGGGAGTATGGTGGACTTGGGATGCTAAATTATCGACTACACTGATTCTATGGTTTATATTTATTGGATATTTAATGATTAGAGCCTATTCTGGTAAGGGCACCCAAGGAGCAAGGTTTGGGGCTATTATTGCCGTGATAGGGGCAGTGGATGCTCCGATTATATATATGGCTTCGGTATGGTGGCGTACAGCCCACCCTGAGCTGAATTTGGGGCCTTTAGCTGATGAAACGGAAGCGATAGCTAACTCCAGGATATATTACACATTTTTAGTTTCTATGGTTACATTCACCGTTTTCTATATATATTTACTCACTGAGAGATATTCCATCAAGCGTTCGGAGGTTGATCTAGATGAACTGTACCAAATCTCCTCTTAAGGTAGTTTTTATACGTTGGATAATCCCAATCCTACTAACATTGATGCTTTTTGTATCGTTGGGAATTGGGGAAGTAGCGATGGCATATCAAGAGTTTGGTCCAGTTTACAATTTATTACCTGAAAGCATCGCC
>CAUZEB010000080.1:0-8336 GCA_963578655.1 Dehalococcoidia bacterium
TAGGAGGATTTGTTTCCATAGTCGCCATTATTCTGTCATACGGATTTGGGCAGAATAATTTAGCGGAGTGGGTGTTGGGAGTGTTGCTACTATTTGCTGTTCTAGAGTCATGCATTAGTTTCTGCGCTGGTTGTTATATATTTGGGTATCTGATTAAGTGGGGACTTATACCAGAAGATGTCTGCCAGCGTTGTAATGACCTAAGTTATCCGGAAACTTAATTTAGCGATATTGCCAGCAGAAATCAGGTGCGAGACCCACAAATAATGTCTCGAAATAAACAAGAAGAGTTCAACACTTTCAGCGATGGTTTTGTAAATTGACTTAAATGTAAGAATGTGTAAGGTTTGTTATCAAGATACTTAGTTGTTAGGTTTAGTAAAGTTCATTGATAATGAGTTCACGCAGTGTCTGGTGTTCGATTCGGTAAAACCTTCTCCTAAAAAAACGTGCCCTAAGTGTGCTCCACAATTAGAGCATTCAATCTCGATTCGAGATCCATCTGGGTCGGGTAGTCGGTTCACTGAACCTGATATTTCTTTATCAAACGCAGGCCACCCGCAGTGAGCGTCAAACTTGTTAACGGACTGGTACAGTTCAGCATTACAACGCTTACACGTATAAGTCCCTGATTCGTAAAAATCATCATATTTACCAGAAAACGGATGTTCAGTCCCTTTTGCTTCAATAATACACCTTTCCTCTCTCGAGAGGTTATTATGTTTACCGGTCATGATTTCTGCTCCTCATATGTGGTATTCACAAATTTAATCACTTCGCTGTGATAAGAAAGCCGTCTAACGAAGATTCCCTATGCAGTCAGGTATTATTTTGGATATCTAGTGTTACTAGAAAAAGTTCGACAGTATACACTTCTCGCATCTATTCTATGGATAATAGTTTGATATGTCACCTAAATTCAGTATATGTTTGTCCTATGATTTGTACAGTCACATTTCGATCAAGTTTGAATAATACTTTGGAAACGCTAAATTTAATAGCTTCTAACTATTTATTTTAAGGTACGAGGTATCACATTCATTTTAACGGGGAATATTCTCTCGCGTATAAAATTTACTGTACAGATGAAGGGTTGCAACGATAGAATATATATAGTAGGAATTAGCTGATAGTATATAATGTCTTGGTATTTATAGAGAGATAGAGGTAAATAAAATGCCTAAAGATAAAGTAGAAATTACATTTGAAATCGAAAAAGATCATCTTGACTGGATAACAGAAAACGCTTCAGAATTCACTTCCTCTGATGAATCTAAAATTATGCGTATCCTTTTAGATTACGCGATGGAGGATGTAGAACCTAGAGACCTTTTTGCTCCCGAAAACATGAGATGCCGGCATTGCTGATAGTTGTAAATAGGTGACCAAGGCTTCCCGTGGTGCAAACGTGACTTCAATGGATGTGAAGATGACGATACTGCTATAGTGTACGGCTTTTCGGTTACAATTGCCTTACATGTGTCGGATCAACAGTCTATCCGCTGTTTTCTGATCCATTTAGATTTATGCTATAAATGCGCACAGCATTATCATGGAACATCGCTGCTCGTTCAGATCTCGTGAACCTCTTTGAATATCGCTTAAAGGCGTTGTACAGTATGTGGTAAGAATAGGAAACTTTATCTACGGGGAAATTACTTTCAAACATGCTTCTACTTGGTCCGAATTGCTCAATACAGTAATCGAAATAAGGGGTTAGATGGAGTGACAATTCATGTGACCCTATTGGTATATCCCTTTGATGCCAGTCAAATCCACATATCGGCATCCCCAGGCCACCTAATTTGATTGATATATTTGGACATTCTGCAACTAATGCTATCCCTTTTTTCCATGTATCTATGACTTCTTTACTATTAGCATATGGGCCTTGACGAATTAATCCACCAACGTGATTCAGGATAATCGTTAAATTTGGGACAGATTTTGCAAAATGAACGAGTTCAGGTAGTTGGTGAAAATACAACCAAGCCTCGAAGGTCAAGCCCATCGATTCCAGTAGGCGAGCGCCATTTATAAAATCCGTACTTTTTAATTGGCCTTTGATCTTATATTGGGCGTTGTTATGAAATTCTGGATGAGGATCCCAAGTTACAGAATGTCTTATCCCTTTAAAACGATTGGAACTTGTAGCCTGTAATGCTTCCAAAACTGGCTGTACTTTCTTCCCTAAATTTAAGTTGGCATGACCAATGATAGCAGCTGCTGCTTTGCAATTGCCGTACAGTCCGCTATCGCTTGCTGCGGCCAAGCCTTGTACAAATTCTAGTTCACCTAGAGGTTTCATTGGATCTGGACCTTCCTTCCTGTACATGGCACGGGCTTCTACAAATACGGTTGAAGTGATATTGTGTCCGCTATCAATGTCATCTTGCAGTTCGTGTAGTAAATAACGCTGGTAAGGAAGACGTTCTAACCTGTAATCCCAGAAGTGATGATGAGGATCGCAAATAGGTAGATCGGGTTCCAAGGTTTCTTCCACAGTCTGCTCTAGCCAGTCGTTTCCACCATACGGCATTATTCAACTCCTAAAGGAACAAAGGTACTATAAACAAATTCATGAGCGTGGGGTATTTATTCAACCCAGTGCTGAACTGTAATATTAGAAAGGGTTCCGCTTAGAATTCTGAAGTGATGTCATTAAGTGTACATCATATTAGATTATTAAAGGTAAAGTAAGCAAACTGAACGAGGAAACGCGTGAACATATTATTCCTAGGAAGGACAGGATTTATTGGTAGACCTACGGTGCATATCTGTTAGGCAAAGGCCATAGAATTGCCGCTTGGACTAGAAATACTGAACGAGCTATAGATTTATTTGGAAAAGAAATTGTTTCCGTAGCCCATGATGCTACGTTAGAGCCACTGAAAGTTGAGTTGGGATGAGCTGACGCTGTTATAAATCTTGCAGTAAACCCATTAGTTGGTGTGAGATGGAAGAATCGTAAGGAACCGAATTATAGTCGGTAAACTCTCGATCTGAATATTCTCTAATCGGCATCGAATTATTAATTTACGAATTGGCTAGTCAGTTTCACACTGACTGTTTTTTTAAGAAGCCAACTGTTTCATATTCACCCTTAACTATTGGTTTTGCTTCGACTCCTAACCATCCTTCTAATATCTCCGTATACACCTTTCTAAAATCAAGGTTGAACTTCAGATCTTCACCATTTTCGCGTTTATTTGGATGTAGTGATGGATATTCACCGTATTGTCCACCTTCTACAGCATCCCCGATAACGAAAGCGACTCCACCTGCACCATGATCTGTTCCGTTACCGTTGTCTTTGATACGTCTTCCAAATTCAGAAAAAACGAATAAGATGACATCGTCAGATTTGTCAGCCTGTTTCAAATCGCTGTAAAAGTCGTAAATACCGTTGGATATATCTGTGAGGAGCCCTTCCTGAAGAGATATACCATTAGTATGCGCATCGAAACTACCATGCTGCGTGTAACAAAGCCGAGTACCTATACCTGCTTGGAGTACAGCACTGGCACCTTTTATTGATCGGGCGAACGGATTGTTGGAATATTCTATGTTGGATTCATATTTTTCCATCACAGTAGTTAATATCTCAGTACTTTTTAGGGCATTAAGTCCCGTCTGAGTTAGATAATCCATGACCAAACCATGCCCGATGGATGGACTATACATATTCTTAAAGGCGGTCAATATATCATTTCGTTCGGATTCCGGCACATAATTCATCAAGCCATAATTATTTAAATCTGCTACCGTTGCCACTGGCGCTCGCGGGGCAACGAGAGCTCTCGGAAGATTTGTGCCGAAATTAACAGCTGCGACTACGTTATCCTTGTTAGGATACATTTGGTTGATTGTATTTCCCAGCCATCCCTCCACTCCTAACGTATCCGGCTCGGCTGTATGCCATATATCCATAGAACGAAAGTGAGATCTGCTGGGTACTGGGTAACCGACGCCATGAAGAATGGCTACTTTATCTTGATCATATAATTCTTTAATAGGTGCCATTGCAGGATTCATCCCCAATTCGTGGTCAATAGGTAATACTTTGTCTTGAGTGATTCTGACATTAGGTCTGCTGTCAACATAGTACGGATCATTATAGGGAATCACACAGTTCAAATAATCATTGCCGCCTGTGAGTTGTACGACGACTAATTTCTTATCAGCCAATACAGACCTCCTGTGACTTATTAGTCGTCCATTAATCTGTTATTTTTTTCAAAGACTTGGATTCTATGACGACATGTATCGACAACATAAATTTTTCCCGTCTGATCTCGTGCTACGGCGGATGGATCCCAGAACAATGGTTCAAGGAGAGCAGAAGTTTCATGCAGATCGGAAGTGGTTACGTCAAAAATAGGGACAAACGATTTTCTTGCTTGCGCTTCATCTAGTACGCCCTCAAAATATTCTTGCACCCAGGGATTTAAATCTGATGCTTGACCTCTATTATGATCGAGATAGTTGCCCTTTGAATTGAGAACATGTAGTCGCTGATTACCCCAATCAGCGATATACATATTCTTCTCATAATCCAATGTCAGATCTGCAGGCCTTGATAATTCGCCCTCATTGTGACCGCTGGATCCAAAAGTATGCAAGTATTCGCCATCGGTTGTGAACTTTTGGACTCTGTCGTTACCCCAATCAGCGATATAGATATCGCCGTCTCTGTCATCAGCTATTCCCCATGGGTATCTAAATTGTCCTTCATTTGATCCCAACCCACCCCATTGATAAATAAAATTACCCTCTTTGGAGTATTTCTGTATTCGGTGGTTCAAAGCGTCTACTACATAAACGGTATCTTCACGTATTAAAAGTCCAGTTGGTCTATTAAATTCTCCGGGCCTATCGCCCTCGATTCCCCACGAAGATACGAATTCACACTCTCTGTTAAAGATTGATATACGATTTAATTTCTCGTCAGCCATGTAAAGGAATTCATCACTATCAAGAGCTAGTGCGCTAGGTTCCTTCATTTGTCCTTCCATGGAACCTTCCCGACCAATAGTGCCAAAATACTTATGTTCTAAAGATACCATTTGTATACCAGTTGTAGGGGTGGATCTACTTCCTATAAAAATGACGCCGTCGGATCTTATAGCAATGCATGAGGGATGATGGAATGCTCTGCCACCCGTATCCGAACCAAAACCAACATTCGTGACATAGTTGAGTTTTAAATTTGTAATTCCCATACAATAATGCTCATTAATTTGGTTAATGCTACGCTAGTTGATATTCTTGACAAGACACAATTAGTTGAATAACTCCCACCGCCGCTTCATTAAAGTTTTTGGATGAATTAATTGTGGACCAATTAAGATCTCCATATTTGGTAGCGTAGTGCTTGAGTTCTCTGCGTGTCCGGTCGGAGAATTCTAACGGACCCAGTATGTCTAAAACGTTATCAACTAAGTCATCTGATGTCATGTTAGTAGAATTAGAATATTTCTTTATGCGGCAAATTAAATTACGGACTCCTTTCTTGTTATGGTCCTTAAGGATTTGGCTAACAAAGTTTATTCGTTCAACATAAGATCCTGTATTGATCCATTCCAGGCCGCCTTGCCACCCTTCAACACTGGGTGGTTTTAACAGTGCTTGGCCCATATTTGTGCAGGCATCATTTCCAACTATATGATCTTCCGAGGGAAGATCAATAGGTCCTGCCAACCTCATTGACCCAATGACCATTTCAGCTGGGCTCTTGATTCTACTATATCTCACTGAATCTGACCTAAAGAAATCAGAATTAAAGATGGTGTCTAACATAGCTCGTATACTATGATTATTGTCGAAATATGATTTGGAAATCGTTGAAATAGCTTCAGGATCTGCTGGAGGTTCATGGGGCCATTGGGGCACAGGTGGTTCATCCGCAACAAAGAAATGATATAAATGCCTAGATAGAAAATGTGCAGTTGCTTCCTGTTTACATATGATGCTAATGGCATCTTCACCGTTCCAATTACCAGTCTCTCCCAATATGGTTTTCTCTCCATGGTCGTGATCCTCGTCGTCATATTCAAATTGCCACTTCATGTATCCGAAAGGCCTCATAGTGTTGTTGTTCATTTTGATCGACATATATTCAGAGTTAACTATGCGCCAACCAGTAAAAGCCCTGGCAGTTTCTTTAATATCCTCTTCACTGTAGTTCCCTACACCCATGGAAAATAGTTCGAGAACTTCCCTTCCAAAATTTTCATTTATTTGACCTGCATGGTTGTCTTGATTGTCAAGCCACATAATCATGGATGGGTCTTTACCCAACCTCAGGAGTAAATCATCGAATTTACCCATCCCGTTCTCACGAAACATGTCTATTTGGTTTTTCACGACTCCGCCCTGTATTAGTTTTGTATGTGCTGTAGCGAATAGGCGGTGCCAGAAGAGACACATTTTCTCTCTTAACGGTGTGTTTGTCATAACCATCCGATAGACCCAATGTGCACCCGGACCTCCTCTTAGACCTCTCATATCTGACTGCTCTTTGTGAAAACGTCGGATAAGATCCTCTGGTATCACGTCGGGATGATCTGGGTGGAGTAGTTGATGAACCACTTCGTCATACCCTAGTTCAATGGCTATGTCTAATTCAGAAGGGGTTGCTCCGAAACCAGATCTTCTCAACAGGTGGGCTATAAGAGATCTATTCTTTTGTTCTCTAACGTTACGCATCCTGGTGGCTACCTCACCTTACTGGAATTCTAAGTGGTACACTACATTGGGAATATACCGTAGTGAAGGGTATCAATCCACATTTCTGGTGTCAATTAAGTATAGGTTGCCATGAATTATAATAGCGACTAACGTTACCATTTTTATCTGAGTATGGTAATCTCTTGTTTGTTTCTGAGACAAGTATATAATTACACCAGACTAGTGTTTTGCGTGGGGCGATGGTCTAGAGGAGTAGTACATAGGAGTGTATCATGAGTATAGGAAATACTGAGACCACTGTGTTGGGCGGTGGATGTTTTTGGTGTCTGGAAGCAGTTTACGAACAGATAGAAGGGATTGAGAGCGTTACTAATGGCTATTCTGGGGGTCATGTAGATGTTCCAACTTACGAACAGGTTTGTTCAGAAACTACTGGCCACGCGGAAGTTGTAGAGGTTGTATTCGACTTCGAGAAGATTTCTTATAAAGAAGTTATAGGAATCTTTTTCGCAATACATGATCCTACGACACTTAATCGGCAGGGGTATGATATCGGTAGTTCTTATCGGTCTGTTATATTCTATAGCAACGCTGAACAAAAGCTAATCGCAGAAGAAACTATAGAGGACATCGAGAGATCTGAGATCTGGAAGAATCCCGTGGTTACCGAGATCACCAAATTTGAAAAGTTTTACAAAGCCGAGGATTATCATCAGAAATACTATATGAGAAATACCAATCAACCATATTGTCAGGTAGTAATATCACCAAAACTGGCTAAAATTCGGCGTGATTATTTGACTAGATTTAAATCAGTGACTCTGCAGGAGAATTTATGAGATTCGCGCCACATGAACATAGTCATTTATCCCAAGTAAATTAGCGATTGATTATCCCTATGGATAAGATAATGAAATCCAGCCAAGGGTTGATTGCAATTTCTGTTGCGCGGTCTGCTACTGAGACTAAAAGGATCCCAGCCTATACTAATGAGCCCCTGATCCAATGAAGTTTAACTGTCTCCACATCTCATAAACGATAACTGCGACGGAATTAGAAAGGTTAATACTTCTGTTGGAAGGTTTCATAGGAATTTTCAGACGATGTTCGGCAGGGATGTTTTTCACAACCCGTGGAGGTAGGCCTGTTAATTCAGAACCGAAGAGTATCGTATCACCTATATGATATTCGGCTGAAGTATATGGTATAGAACCATTGGGTAATGCCGCGAAGGTTTGTCCCCTAAAATCAACATTCAAAAACTCATCTATGGAGTCGTGGCTCACTATAGTTGTCAGATCACGGTAGTCTAATGAGGCTCTTTTAAGACTGGTGTTATCCAAATGGAAACCTAGTGGTCTTACAAGATGTAATTGTGCACCTACATTGGCACAGAGACGTATGATATTTCCAGTATTCTGAGGTATTTCTGGATTTATAAGTACCACATTACAGGTTGGGTTATCAATCATAAAGGCTCCGAAATTACGATGTATCGACAGGTTTATCTATATGTAAAATATGATAGTCTGTATAGGTTAATTGTACGATGTTCCTCAAACTGTATCAATGATGGATATGTTAATTTTGATTTGGAGAGATAGTATGTCCAGGTTATGGTGGCTGTATTTAGGTTCGTTTCTGGC
>CAUZEB010000081.1:0-8308 GCA_963578655.1 Dehalococcoidia bacterium
TTCCCCCATGAGGCGAAAATAGCAACAAGTCCCAAAACCCCTGTTAAAAGAACCAGTGGTGCACTCAGACCATCTACTCCCATAAAATATTCCACTTTAAACGATTCAATTGGAATCCAATTTGGTAACTTATCGATAAATTGGAATTGGGGGGCGCTATGTGAAGTATCGTAGGAAAAGAAGACCACTATCGTCAAAACGAGTTCAATAAGACCAATAAATGCAGAGAAAAGACGAATGGTAGTAGCTCCTTTTAAGAAAAGAGCTACTACCATAGCACCCGCTATGGGAAGAAATACCGTAGTCGTTAGTAGTCCGTTAAATTCCAAAATCTGTCCTCTAGTAACCTACCAAATTCATTTTGCAATATAAGCTATTCCAAAGATAAGTATTATTCCCAGAACTATTGCAAATCCATAGCCCTGTAGATGTCCAGTTTGTAACTGTCGGACTGATGAGCCAATATTGATACCCAACCAACCTATTATATTGATAATACGATCAACGATGGAACGATCATTCCAATCCAAGAATCGTGTTATCCCAAGATAAAAGCCTTTGATAACGATAATATTTTCATAAATATAATCGAAATAGTATTTCTTGATTAACAACTCATGTATGCTTGCTCCCAAGGTTAGCTTCGTTAACGAGGAGAGAACACTTGTTTTATGATTTAGATACGCTAAGAGTATCCCAGCCACAGCAATTACGCTGGATAGTAAAGCTAATGTCCAATTGAAATGGCTTGCTTCCACATCTATGAATCCTGTCCCTAGAAAATGGGATAACCAATGAATTCGAATAAACTGAATATCCACTATTGGATTTATAAGAAATCCTATGGACAATGTGATGACTGCTAAAATTACTAGAGGCAATGTCATAACTATAGGCGATTCATGTAGCTGTATTTCTGATTTGGAAGCTATATCAGGGTCAGCTTTGCCACCCCCTTTGAATTGTCCTTCAAATGTCATAAATAACATTCTAAACATGTAAAAAGCCGTCATAAAGATAGCTATCAATGCTAGGAAGAAAATTATTTGGTTAACGATACCGTTGCTTCCAAATGCATGTACAATAATTTCATCTTTACTCCAGAACCCGGAGAATGGGAATATCCCTGCTAAACTTAGTCCACCAATCAAAAATGTAATGTATGTTAACGGCATGTGTTTTCTTAACCCGCCCATATATCGCATGTCAAACGTACCAGTCGTGTGATTAACGCTTCCTGATCCTAAGAATAAGAGGGCTTTGAAAAATGCATGTGTGACAAGGTGGAAGATTGCAGGGCCATATGCTCCAATACCTAAGGCAAGCATCATGTAGCCAAGTTGACTAACTGTTGAATAGGCTAATACTCGTTTAATATCGTTCGCAACTAGTCCCATAGAAGCCGCAAATATCGCAGTAAATGCTCCTATGATCGCTATGGTATTTAGTGCCACATCTGATATCAAGAAAAGTGGGAAGAACCTAGCTACAAGAAATATTCCTGCCGCGACCATAGTAGCAGCGTGAATCAATGCACTTACTGGAGTGGGGCCTTCCATTGCATCCGGTAACCAGGTGTGTAATGGGAATTGTGCCGACTTACCTATCGCTCCAGCGAATATGCCAAGACCAACCCACGTCGCCAAAGTGGTTGAAATCAGATCCATTTCTATTGCCCTGTAAATGTCGGTTATAACTAAGGGATTAAGCCCCTGTAACACCATACTTTCCGAATGGGTAAATAGGTATAATATACCGATAAGAAAGCCGAAATCACCGAATCTCGTGATGATAAAGGCCTTCTTAGCCGCAGCAGCAGCAGCGGGTCGTTGGAACCAGAAGCCAATGAGAAGATACGAACCTAGGCCGACCAATTCCCAAAAAACGAATATTAATACAATGTTGTTAGCCAATATCAAGCCTATCATAGCTGCGGTGAAAAACGACATATATGCAAAATAGCGAGAGTAGCCGGGATCTCCTCTCATATATCCTATGGAGTAAACTTGGACGAGAAGACTAACGATCGTTACAACAACCAACATTACTGCTGTTAACGGGTCGAGAATGATGCCCACGACGAAATCGAAATCCCCGACTTTCATCCATGGATAGTCAGCAAATTCAATGGCCCGTTTATGAGCCGCTACACTCCACAATGCCCATATGGCAAGAATTGCGGATGTCCCAACAGCTAGAATAGTGATATATGGCGATAGAACAGACAAACGATTATAAAAGGGCCTCAATACAGCTCCGATTATTACGAAAGAAAATACGGGAGCCAATAATATGAGCCAGACTGCTAATTCTGAAATCATCTAGACTTTCCTCAAAATCTCGTCTGCCACATGCTCGCGACCTTTGGGAACTAGAACCACAAATGGAACTTGTTCAGCCCAAGAGCAAATGTCTGCTATCGGGAGGAGTTTTGTAGGGAGCCCGTCTCCCTCAAGAACATCTTTCCACATTTCTGCTATTATTAAATTATCTACCCGCTTATACACAACCCACATGTGAGACTTACCTTACCAACCATTTTCATGTTCTATTTCTTAAGATCACTCATATTAGTTACAGATACGGTTTGTATATTTCTATATATAGCAATGATTATTGCTAATCCTAAAGCAACTTCGGCAGCAGCTACCGTGATAATGAACATCGAAAAGATATGCCCAGTCAGTATAAATTGAACACTATTTTCAATATCATCACCAATCATCCACATCGCGCTCTTCGCAGGTACAACATATCTCGAAAATGCAACGGCAGCTATATTAACAGCATTAAACATTAATTCTATAGACATCAGTATTGTAATGGCATTGCGTTTAGAAAGCGCACCGTATAAACCAATCGAAAATATTATAGCTGATACAATTAGGAAGTTTTCAAGATTCAATTTATCTCCGTATAGTTACTCTCTTACTAAAGCTAATGCTCCTACTATTACAGCCAGTAGAAGCACTCCAATAATTTCAAACGTGATAATAAAGTTACCGATTAAAAGTCTAGCAATATACGGTATCGTATTTGTAAAAACATTCGACATCCCATCGATAAGTGTGGAATCCAAAGTTTTATCTAATAATGCAATCTCCATCAGATTCCAATCTGTAGATAGAAAAACAACAATACAAATTGAACAGAATAAAATAGAAATCAATGCTGCTGGAAACTTTAGTATATTGAATGGACTGCCCTGATCCATATCCCTGGTCATCATAATTGCAAATATTATCAAGATAGATATAGCACCAATATAGACCAATACCTGTATGGCCGCTAAGAACTCAGCTCGTAGTAAAATAAACATACCTGCAACACCTAATAAAGACACTATTAGGAATAGAGCGGCTCTAAACAGATCTTTCAATTGAACAACCGCTATAGCCCCTACAATAGTCGAAGCTGATATAGACCAAAATGCTATATCAATAGCCAATGTGGATTCGTTTCCATCAAATATCATCTTTTAACCCATTTCTCTTCTAGGTCATCCAAGGTAGGTTTCTCATGTCGACCTATATCTCGCCAAGATACTTCCTCGTCTGTATGGGGATTGTATTTCTTGGATTCCAGTTGAGGTCTAAACCAAGCACTTGGTTTTTTAGGTGATTTCCGCAGTTGATCCACTGAGATTACAAGATCGTTACGTTTGTATCTCCCCTCTTCAAAACCGCTACCCATATGAATAGCATCGTAAGGACACGCCTCTACACAAAGCCCACAAAACATACATCGGCCAATGTCTATGTCAAAAACATCAATAGCGTATTTCTCGCCTTCTTGTACCTGCAATCCACTAGGACTAGTAACTATTCGTATTATGCCTAGGGGACAATATTTAGCACAACTTGCACAGCCAGTACACCGCTGCTCATACCAGGAGAATTCTTCTCCTCTAAATCGAGGATGTTGATCCATTCTGTCTTCTACGGAAGTAAATCCAGTCATTGATTTCATGAATAGCATAGGTTGTTGTAACATAAAATTGAATATATTTGTGCCTGACATCCTCGCCAACCCCATAGGACCAATTTTTCTATCTGGATATTGATGTATAGTAAACATTCGACCAGGAATAACGAGATTTTTCAGCGTGATCCAGAGTCCTTTAAAAATCCCAATTCCATACATATTCATCATAACTATTTGTCCTCCAATTTTAACCCTATTGATGCCGTAGATGACACTTGTGCATTGATTCCATGACGATTGGGAGATTTAAATACAGCCATCATTACAAATATAAGGAGCGCTATACCCCAGTTGATCGCAGACATAAGCCACAGATCATCTGTCTGTAATTTCCCTTCCCCATCTTGTAGGAGTTGCACCTCAATAGTTAGTAAAACTAAATTAAACAAAGCTAGACCAAACAAAGCTTTCCACGCAAACGACATTATCTGATCTATCCTCAACCTGGGCCATGTCGCTCTGAACCACAACATTAAAAAGACTAACAGGAAAACTTTAAGCACGAACCACAACTGACCTGGTATTGGATCGAATCCTCGAGTTCCTCCTAAATAAAGTGTAGTAATAATAATTGCAGTTACAATAGGGGCCATAAATTCCGCTAGTTGGAATATAGCGTACTTCATACCACTATATTCTGTATGATAGCCTGACCCTAATTCTGATTCTGATTCTATTTGATCAAATGGGGTTCTACTCATCTCAGCAAGAGATGCTGTAAAAAAGACGAAGAATCCGATGGGTTGAACTAAAGCAAAGAAAACCGATTGGCTGTTAACAATAGTTGTCAACGCAAACGAGCCAGAAATCAATAATATGGCAGTTATGGCTAGCGCCATTGGTATCTCATAGCTAATTAGCATAGCGACACCTCGCATTGCTCCAAGCATGGCGTATTTGTTCCTAGATGCCCATCCAGCCATAAAAATTGCTATTGTATTCAATCCAGTCACGGCAATTATAAATAGTACACCAATGTTCAATCTGCCCAAAAAAGAATCCCCCCCTAAAGGAACTACTGAAACCACTAGCAGTACAGGAACTAAGAACACAACAGGAGCGATGCTGAAGACGATACGGTCAGCCTGATCTGGAATGAGATCTTCTTTAGAAATCAACTTTAATAAGTCTGCGATAGGTTGTAATAATCCGAAAGGGCCCCATCGGTTAGGACCTAGTCTTGCCTGAAATCGGCCAAGCACCCGACGTTCAAACCAAGTATATATGGCAGTAGATAACACTAGGGCATTAATTACTAAGAAGGACAGAGTAATAGCTGTTAAAAGGAATACTAACCAGTCGAGTGACTCGGGGAGAAAGCCACCAATTATGCCCTGAATACTACAAAAGTCAAAGGAGATCCCATTGGATTCGTTGCACACTACCTGTCTACCTCGCCTATGACTACATCTAGCGAACCAAATATATTAATCACGTCGCCCATCTTCCAGCCTTTCAACATATCGGTGAGAGACGTCAGGTTTATAAATGAAGGAGCTCTAATATGACACCTGTAAGGAGAAATACCTCCATCACTAACTAGATAGAATCCTAGTTCTCCTTTGGGCCCTTCGACCGAAGCATAGGCATCGCCTTCAGGTGGCCTGATGAAGAATGGGACATTGGATTCTCTTATCTTCCCATTCGGAATGTTCTCTTTACATTGGTTTACTATTTTGATGCTCTCTTTCATCTCTAAAATTCGAACAATATACCGATCAAAGGTATCTCCATTTTCCCCAAGCGGAACATCGAATTCTAATTGGTCGTATATTTCGTACGGATCAGCCTTCCTAAGGTCCCAATTGACATTACTAGCTCTTAGGATAGGGCCCGTAATAGAAGAGTTAACAGCATCTGCTCCAGACAATATGCCAATCCCTTTAGATCGAGCTAACACGATTTCGTTACCTGATATCAAGTCCTCAAGTTCATGAATATAGCCTGGGAATTCCTTCAGAAAGACTTCTAAAGCTTGCCAAAACTCTTCAGGCGCATCCTGTAGAACTCCGCCCGGGCGCATGTAGCTCAAGGTAATTCTAGCTCCGCATAACATTTCAAACATATCCAGAATCTTTTCACGTTCTCGAAAGCAATACATTAGAGGCGTAGCAAATGCACCAAGGTCGTTTAACCAAAAACCTATAGCCATTAAATGACTGGCGATACGTTGTAATTCGGCGCTGATGACACGTAAGAACATTGCTCTCTCTGGTACTTTTATGTCGGCTAATTTTTCTACAGCCAAGACATATGAGAGATTGTTAGACATACTACTCACGTAATCCAGACGATCAGTAAGCGTAACTATCTGAACATAGGTCCTCGATTCCGCTAGTTTCTCGGTTCCTCTATGGAGATATCCAAAAACTGGCTCAGCATCGACAACATCCTCTCCATCGAACGATATCCTTATTCTAAATACTCCATGTGTACTAGGATGTTGCGGTCCTAAATTGATAGTTACCGGCTCTGTTGTGAATTTAGGCATACTCATTTATTAATCAATGTAATCTTTTCTTAACGGATGTCCGGGAAAACCTTCCCAAAGCAAAATTCTCTTCATATTATGATGGTCTTTGAAACTTATGCCTAATAAATCCCAGATTTCACGCTCTTGTAGATCGGCTCCTTTCCATAAACTAACGATAGAGGAGGCCACAGGACTTTCTCGGTTTCCATATAGTTTCATTTTTAAAACTAGGCTGTGATTTTTCGACATAGACACAAAATGATATACCAATTCAAAGTATTCCACATAATCGACAGCAGATATCGAAACTAGATAATTCATGTCGAATTCTTCGCTGGACTTAAGGAACGAGCAAACTTCACGAAAGATATCTGGCTTAACCCATATATCTATATCATTTGAGCCAATTATAGCTCCGTCAAAATATTTTTGTATCTCTATGGCTACGTCATTTCCGTTCAAGACTGTTGTCATATCAGTTTGAAGCTCTAGGATTTCTTGGTTAAATTCGTATAATTCTTTATTTTTTCGTGTAGCTGCATAATTCCATAAAGTAATGCGTCCGGTCTAGGGGGACATCCAGGAACATATACATCAACCGGAATGATATGGTTTACCCCTGGAACAACACTATAAGAACCATAATACGGCCCACCGCTAGTGGCACATACACCCATAGATATGACCCATTTAGGTTCGGCCATTTGTTCGTAAACACGTTCAATAGCGGGAGCCATCTTCCACGTAACTGTCCCAGCTATTATGAGAAGATCTGCTTGCCGTGGTGAAGGCCGAAAAGCTTCCATGCCAAATCGTGCTATGTCAAATCTTGACATAGCAGTTGCCATCATTTCGAAAGCGCAACAAGCTAATCCAAAAGACAAGGGCCAAACTGCGGACTTTCTTGCCCAATTAAATAGTGCGTCAACTGAAGTAACAAGGAGATTTCTCTTCAAATCTTCAGGAACGCTAAGAATTGGCTCATCTATGGGATCTGTTTTGGAACTTTTAAGTGAATTAACGTAGATGCCTTCTTTCTGATCTAATTCCCATGTGGTAGCAAAAAGAGGAATAGGTGATCCAGATAAATCATCTAGTTTTTGTTCTATGCCCATTCTAATGATCCTTTTCTCCAAGCATAAATCCAACCAAGTGCAAGTACGCCAATAAAAACTAACATCGAGAATAACACGGTAAGTCCGAACTGAATTGAAAGAAGACCGTAACTAGCAGCCCACGGAAATAAATAAATAATTTCAACGTCAAATATTACGAAATCCAAAGCCAGAGCATAATATTTAAAATTGAATTGGTTCCATTTATCTGAGAAAACTTCGAATCCACACTCGTAAATACTCCCTTTAATAGGATTAGGAAAGTTAGGTCTAATATTAAATTTAGAAAGCACCCATGACAGCACAAGCATACCAGTGGGTACTAAGACTGCTAAAGCCGTAAACACTGCAATTATGCCATATTGCCGAAAATAGTCGTCTGTCATAATCCGTTCTGCACTTTACTATGGTGGTCTAAGTCCGCAAAATATAGCACAGGCATCAAGCCTATTGCAAGATAAAACTTAGTCTATTTCAAAGACGCCTCGCTGGACATCTGCGATAAGTCCACAACCAAATATACCGGATATATAGCTTAATAATTTGACTCCACAGAATAGCAATGCTACTATCCGAATCCCATGGCATGATTATCCTGTATGGGAAATATAACTAGCACGAGTCACTTACGTTAACCTGAGTGTAGGGCCATCTAATTTCCACGATGATCTGTTTTTATTGGCTGTAGTTACTTTACCGAATCCAATCTATGAGGTTATTAGTGTGAAACTTGATT
>CAUZEB010000082.1:0-8280 GCA_963578655.1 Dehalococcoidia bacterium
GCAGCAGGCAAAGTGTGGTTTATTAATCAGAGGCATTCTTCTAAGTTTTGACCGTCAACTTATTGCAATGCTAAAATGGCTCTGAAGTTAATTTGTTTACATAAGAAAGGAATAATTCATGTCTGGGCATTCTAAATGGTCAACAATTAAACATGGCAAGGCTATATCAGATGCTCGAAGAGGTAAACTATTTACCAAGCTTAGCAAAGAGATAATTGTGTCTGCACGTCAAGGTGGTGGAAACCCAGATATGAACGTACGTCTCCGTATGGCAATTCAAAGGGCGCGAGACAATAATATGCCGGCAGATAACATCACCAGAGCTGTTAAGCGCGCTACTGGGGAAGGTAGTGATCAAATTCAAATGATTGAAGCTATATATGAAGGATATGGCCCTGGAGGAACGGCTATTCTTCTGGAAACTTTGTCAGATAATCGTAATAGAACCGTTTCTGATGTTCGGTCTACACTGACCAAGGCTGGCGGTAATTTAGCCGAATCCGGAGCCGTAGCCTGGCAATTTCAGCAGAAAGGGGTCCTTGTTATGGACGCTAGTGAAGCAAACGCGGACGATTTGGCTCTCGCAGCTATTGATGCTGGTGCTGAAGACTTCGAGACATTCGATTCATTTCTGCAGGTGTATGCTTCCCCTGATGCCTTAGAAGATATTCGACTAGCCTTAAAAAGTACTGAAGCTTCAATCAGATCATCAGAAATTTCAATGATCCCGTCACATCTTATACAGTTGGACGACAGTACAGCGATGAAAAATTTAAGACTGTTGGACCGCTTGGAAGAGCTTGATGACGTTCAACGAGTCTTTTCAAACGCGGATTTTTCAGAGGGGGTTATAGAAACTTATCGTAGGGAAAACTGACGTTCGAGTGAAAATGACTGCGTTTGACGGTATAACTACGACAGAGTATACAGACGTCTTGTCAATAGACTGACTGTCTTTTCCGTCTGACAGGAGAGTGACTATATTGCGTATCTTAGGTATTGATCCCGGTACATATAGGTTGGGAGTAGGATTGATTGATACGAATCAAGATGAGATAAGTTTTGTTGAATCCTATCTTTTGACAGCACCGAAAGCAGATTATCTGCCTGATCGGCTCCGTGTTTTATATGAAGGACTGATTGAGATCATTGAGGAATGGGAACCAGACGAAGCAGCGATCGAACAGCCATTTGTGCACCTTAATGTACGTACTGCTATGATGATAGGCTATGTACAAGCGGTCGCGATGCTAGCAGCAGCTCACTATCACATTCCTGTCCAAATGTATTCTCCTAAAGCGATAAAGAAATCGGTAACTGATTATGGTAACAGTTCAAAAGAACAGGTCCATGAAATGGTTAAAGTAATATTAGATTTAGAAAAGATATCAGATTCGCTGGACGTTTCAGATGCCTTAGCTGTTACAATTTGTCATTCCAGGGAAGTTCAAATAAGGCAACTATTATAATTAGAGGGTGTTTTTTGTATGGTTTCTTCTTTAGTCACTTCTGTCTCAGGTACACTAGAAGCTATGGGACTTGATTGGATCGATGTCCGCCTAGGAGGTATTAGTGTCAGGATTCACATCCCTACTTCCGTGAGTGACAGGCTTGGTGACATTGGCCATGAAGTACGACTTTTAACTTCATTACAGGTGCGAGAAGACAGTTTGACATTGTATGGATTCCTCACTGAAGACGAGAGACTCTCCTTTGAATTATTACTGGGAGTTAACGGTGTTGGTCCCAAGGTAGCACTTAATGTTATGTCCAAGTTATCTCCGGAGTCTTTAATCTCCGCAGTTGAATCAGGAAATAATAGTGCTTTTGGGCAAGTAAGTGGAGTAGGCAAGAAAACAGCTAGTAGGATAGTTCTAGAACTTAGAGGGAAACTGAGGCAAGATTGGTCTGTTTCAGTAGAGCACTCTAAAGATCAGGAAGCTATTCGAGCTTTAGTCGCTCTGGGTTACTCAGAGCTTGAGGCTGGAAGAGTCCTTTCATCTATAAAGCCAAACGAATCCATGACTGTAGAAGATAAAGTTCGACTTGCACTGCAAAGTATCAACGATTGATGAAAAACTTCAGATCTTTGATTGACTTGAAATAAGGAATGTCCTGATTTGAATATGGATGAGTCTGTATACGATAGCTGGGTTGACATCTATGACCTGTTATATTCAGGATTTACAGAAGATATCCAGTTTTATGTAGATGAAGCTCTTACAGCTAAGGGTACCGTTTTAGAGCTAGGGTGTGGGACCGGCAGAGTTTCACTCCCCATTGCTTTGCAGGGAGTGAATTTAACGTGCCTTGATATTTCTAGAGGTATGATTGGTGCATTAGAACGAAGAATAGATGCCTCAAGTGATCTTTCGCAACCTTTGCGGATTGTGCATGGTGATATGAGGAATTTTTCTTTCAATGAAAAATTTGACCTGATCATAATACCCTTTAGGAGCTTTTTGTGCTTACTTTCCGTTGAAGATCAAGTTAGGACTCTTATCAATATCAAACGTCATCTGTCAAATAAAGGTAAATTAATCCTTAATTTCTTTGTCCCAGATCTTCAGACTATGAATCAAGAGGGGGACCTATCGAATCACTTGTTTGATGTGACCGACCCAAAAACTGGTGGCAGATTGGTTGTTTGGAACCAAACTAAATGTAATATGCATACTCAAATACTAGATACAAGGCTTATAATCGAAATATTGAACAACGATGATGTAATGACGAAAAGACTATATCGTGATTTGCAGCTACGTTATGTATATAGGTGGGAGATGTATCATCTGTTGAGGTATTGTGGTTATAACATGATTGATTTGTACGGTGACTTTAACAGAACATCGTTCGACGGTGAAAGTGAAGAAATGATTTGGATTGCTTCTCCTTGCCATTAATCTAACGCAATTCCTTAATTCTCTTATGAGCCATAACACCTTTGTTTTTCATAATCATACTATCCGTTTACCAGTTCCCGCGTTTTATTTTGTACAGTACTCTTAAAGAAACGGGGGAAGTAGCGAATGTACATGTGTAAGTTGCGTGGTAATAAATATATGGTTAGCTGGCTAATAGCTATGTTGTTATCAATCACTGCTTGTAATGGGTATAATCAGCGTGATTACAGCGATTCAGGTAGACCCGTCTACAATTCAGCACCAAGAGGGCATAATTTGACCGGCTCGGGGATCGATATAGAGGAAAATCGTCGTCGGTCTAATATCGATAAGTCAGGTATTTTCAATGAAACTTCATTGGGTCGTGAAATGTCCTCTCAATCCTTAGATTCATATCAAATAGTCGCTGCTCAAGGTGAAGTGCTAAACAACATATATGAAAAGACTCTTCCATCTATTGTCAGTGTACGTGTCTTCATCAATAATAATCAACGGTCATACGATACAACGTTAAGATCACCTAGGTTTGAAGGATCGGGATTTGTATGGAATAAAGACGGGTATATAGTGACTAACTACCACGTCGTAAGGGAAGCCAATGAAATTTTAGTAACATTTTCCGACGGTGTGGAAACGCCCGCCAGAATTATTGGAAGTGATCCTGACTCAGATATAGCCGTCATCAAGTTTGAACAATCCCTGTCGAGTAGAGCCCACGGAGTTGAATTAGGCAACAGTGACGGTGTGAAGGTAGGGGAACTAGTTGCTGCTATAGGCGCTCCATTCGGTCAAGGATTCACATTAACTAGTGGGATCGTAAGTGCTGTAGGGCGTATCATCAGGAGCGAGAACAGTTTATTTTCGGTGCCGAAGGTTATTCAAACAGATGCCGCAATTAACCCTGGTAATTCAGGAGGCCCCCTTTTAGATATGTACGGTAGGGTTATAGGTATAAACACACAAATTATTAGTCGTAGTGGAGGTAACGATGGCGTAGGCTTCGCGATTCCAATAAATGTGCTCAAGAGGGTAGTCCCATCTTTAATCGAACACGGGATGTACAATTATTCCTGGATTGGTATTAGCGGCACTGACCTTACACCAAACGTAGCAAAGTTAATAGGAATTCCAATTACTACCAAAGGAATATTAATTACAGGTGTTATTTCAGGTGGACCTGCAGATCTTGCAGGTCTGAAGGTAGCTGAAGAACTTTTGAGAAATAACGGTTCGAATATCGATTTCACAGGTGATATTATACTGGGTATAGACGGAATATCTGTAGACAACATGAGTGAACTTATAACGTATCTCATCGAGCTTACTTCGCCTGAACAAGAGATAACTTTGGAATTACTGAGGAGGAAAACCGCCAGGGAGAATGTTGAGATAATCTTGGGATCCCGCCCAGATGCAATGTGATACTGAAATTGTCAACGCTACATTAACCTTAAAATGTGTTAAATTATTGCGGTGAGGGATATGTCTATAATCTATTAAGTTAACATGGATTAGAGGGAGTTGAAATGCAAGTTAATGATCCGCTATATGACGTAGTAGTTGTTGGTGCAGGCAATGCAGCTTTATGCGCTGCGCTATCTGCTAAAGAAGAAGGCGCACGAGTCTTAGTCATTGAAAAGGCACCTGCCAGTGAACAAGGAGGCAATTGTCCATATACTGGGGCTGGATTTAGGTTTGTCCATGATGGAATAGAGGATTTGCGTGGTCTGTTACCAGACATAACTGACAAAGAACTTGACAGATTAACCATGGAACCATACACAAAGGAAGATTTTCGCAACCATCTCATGTCAGTTACGTATGGTGATACAGACGATGGATTGGCTGATGTGCTGATATCAGAATCGCGACCAACCGTTGAATGGATGCAAGGGAAGGGTGTGATTTGGGAGTTGCCAATAAGAGGCAGCTCAATAGCCACGGCTCCTTCAGTGATACCTAATTCTGTGGGTTTATCGGCTTTGCGTTCTGGTCCTGGTCTAATTGAAATGCTGACGACGTCAGCTAGAAGGAATGGCATTATCATACTTTATGAAACAAAGATGATGAGAATTCTTCAGGGTTCTACAGGGAGGGTTTCAGGGATTGTAGTTCAAGATGTGGATGGATTGCATGAAATTCCTTGCTCTAGTGTAGTGTTAGCTTGTGGAGGTTTCGAAGCCAATCCCGAAATGCGCGTGAAATATTTGGGCACAGGTTGGGAAAGGGCGAAAGTAAGAGGTGCAAAATACAATACAGGAGATGGTCATAGAGTTGCCCTTGAACTAGGAGCGAAACCTTTTGGACAGTGGACTGGATGCCATGCAACTCCTATTGATATAAATGCTCCAGCAACTGGGATTTTAGAACTTACTGACAGAATGCCACGACGGTCTTACCCTATCGGAATAATGGTTAACGTCCAAGGCCGTAGATTCGTAGATGAAGGCGAAAGTTTTGCCGAGCAGACGTTCGTTAAAGTCGGTACGCGAATTCTCCATCAAGAAAGAAGTATGGCTATACAAATTTTCGATGATAAAGCGACAGAAGTACTAGAAGATAGATACGGTGTATCTGAAGCTATTAAATCAAACACCATAAGCGAACTGGCTGAAAAATTAGATATCAACCATAGGAATCTAAAAACGACTATAGAAACATTTAACCAAAATGCTCATGACGGAGAATATAACCCAAGGGTTCTTGATGGACTTTCGACGACGAATATAGATCCTCCGAAATCTAATTGGGCTATAAAATTAGATAACCCCCCTTATACTGCCTATAGAGTTACTGGTGGTATAACATACACCTACGGCGGCCTTCAGATAAATAAGGATGCTCAAGTATTAAATTTGGAGGACAAACCTATCTCAGGATTATTTGCAGCTGGAGAAATCATAGGGGGGATTTTTTATCACAACAGTTTAAGGGCGGCAGGATTGATGCATGGATCTGTGTTTGGGAAAATAGCTGGGGAAAGTGCTGCCAATAGTATTTGATAAAGGACACTTTTAAAGTGATTAATCGTATTCAAAAAGGTTTCCCTACCAAAGTGTTGTAATATCACATACGTATCATGGGGTCTATTTATTTATGTTTATGCTTGGTAGCAGCGTCAAAGCTTTTACTAGAACATAGCCCTTTCCAGCGAGGAAATACCCATTAAGTTGTTCATATGTATGGTGAGAATTACATATCAATATTATGGGTCTATTTCTATTCGTAATCGTTTGTTTATACGACCTTTGCTTTCATGCCCAACAACTCTTATTGCACCTACTTCCTTGGTATTGGCAACATGGGTGCCTCCGTCTGCCTGCAGGTCTAAACCGACTATATTCACTGTCCGCACCTCAGTTATACCCTTTGGCAAAAGATTAATCTTGGTTCGTATAAGGTCAGGTATACGGAAGGCTCTTTCTCTGGGTAAGTTGTCTACTTCGATAGGTCTCTCTTTCATGATTTCTATATTGACTAGGTTTTCTATAGTGGCAGCAAAATCTGCGGATAAGTCATCAAGTTCGAAGTCCATTCTGGCGGATAATGGTTTCATATTGCCGCCAGTTACCGCAGCTCCAAAGTCGCGCCAGATAACCCCACAGAGTGTGTGTAACGCTGTATGAGTGCGCATCAACTGATATCGGCGAGTCCAGTCAATTATCCCGTAAACGAGAGATCCCACCTGGGGTGGGAGAGAGTCTAATTCATGTATGACCTGACCATCGGAACGAGAGATCTTTTTGACTGAATATGTCGTGCCACTTGATGTTAAAGTGCCTGTATCGGATGGTTGCCCGCCTCCGCCTGGATAAAAAGCTGTCTTGTCCAATATGACACCTTTGTTTGTGGTTTCCAAAACAATAGCGTCAAATTCTTTTATGTAACTGTCAGAATAGCAAAGAATTACGGTCATTTGATATTCCTCTCATCTGTTATTGAAGTTAGATGGATTTGTAACGAGTCTGACATGTTAAGGCAAGCTTTTTTCTAGGTCATTTAACACCGTACGTGCTGCATTATGCCCGGGAGCTCCTGTCACTTCTCCTCCAGGGTGAGTTCCAGCTCCGCATAGATACAATCCTTTTATCGGTGTTCGGTAATCCGAAGATAGCTTATTCGGGCGGTTAGAAAACATTTGCTGAGCTATAATGTCTAAGTGACGTATGTTGCCATTTGTGAGATAAACTCGTTCTTCCAAGTCATCTGGTGTAAATAGTTCCCAGTCTATTATAATGTCGGGAAAATTAGGTGCATACTCGGCAATTGTGGCAATTATATGTTGTCCCACCTTGTGTTTCAATGATGACCAAGAACCAGTCTTTAGTTTAGCAGGTGCATACATAACCCATACTGACATCACATGCTGACCAACTGGGGCCATTGTATTGTCATAAACTGTAGGGATTTGTATGTAAAGTATCGGCGAACGCGATGGTAAACCATTTTGAGCATCATTCCAACTACGTTGAAAATACTCTACTGATGGGCAAATCCTTATATAGGCAAGATATTTGATATCATAGTTTGTTCTAAAATAGTTAGAGAAGTCGGGCAGAGTTTTCATTGAGCAGTGAAATTTAAGGTATGCTGCGTCAGTTTTTAACCGTTTAATACTTTTGATAAAGGAGTTTGACAGTTCGTCTGGGTGAATCAGCTTTAGAAATGTCCTCTTGGGATCCGCATTGGATAGGATAGTGTCAGATTTAATTGTTTCTCCGTTAGTCAATGTAACGCCTGTTACCTTACCATTATGCACCTCTATTTTTGTTACTTCGGAATTAGTACGAATCTTTACACCGTTTGTCAATGCGGCCTTTGACATCGCTCCAGTTATGCTACCCATTCCTCCTTTTGGGATACCTAGATTACTGTGATCGGTGAACTGATTACATTTAATGTAAGCAACTGACATGATACTTCCTGGTGCAGTGATGTCACCGGCGTCTTGTGCATCTATGAAAAAGGCGCGTACCGTGTCTGATTCGAAATACTTGTCTACTAGATCTTTCATGTTGCCATTTAACATTTGTTCAAATACCAACTCATCAGACGTTCCCTTTATAGAAGCAATGATTTCGGAGTACGTAGGGGGATCTTTAAGAAAGTAACGATATAAAATACCTGATGCTCGTTTCCAAAAATCCAACCACTTGTAGTAGTTGCGAGCGTCTTTTTTTGATATACGGGATATTTCTTTAGCAGTACGTTCATCGTTGTGCCATCTCAAGATAGCCTGTCCATTTTGGAATGGAGAGAATGCAACCGGATCCAATGGGTAGATTTCTAGTCCGAAAGACTTTAGGTCTAAATCCTCAATTATTTTCTTATGCAATAGATGGCAAATGTATGAACAGCTTGATACACGGAAGTTTGG
>CAUZEB010000083.1:0-8161 GCA_963578655.1 Dehalococcoidia bacterium
TGTATGTATTAAAGTTTGCCCTATCCAAAAATATGGCATGAAACCAGTGATGGAACATTACGTTAATACAGGAGAGGTTCTGGGTAAGGGTACAGAAGATCTAGAAGCTTACGAGCTCCCAGGTAAGGGTTATTTCAGTGCAGGTAAGTTGCCGAGATTTGAGAGTGAGTTCTTCAATATGCCAACAGGTAAAGTAGAGGATAATTTATTGATGGAATTTAGGCGTAAGGTTAACAAAGAAGACTCTGATGTAGACGATAGTGCATGGTCGGAATTCACTAATGATCTAAAAGATACTATCAATAAGAAGCCGAATATTATTGACATGGGTATGGACATGGAAGAATAACCGTATTCGTCATACTAATAATTTTGTTATGGAGATAACTCTTTTGGATGAAGATACTCGCCTATTAGGCTTACTCGAAACTGTTTGGGGAACGATAATCGCTCTATGTAGAGAGTTCAATGATGACGATTGGTCGAAACAAACTGAATGTCCCGAGTGGTCTGTTAAAGATACTTTATCGCACCTGGTGGGCATTGAGTACAGGTTGACGAGTCGGAACGTTAAATGCATTAACATCGAACACACAGAGCACATAAAAAACGATTTAGGTTTACGAAACGAAATTGATGTAATCCTTCGCCGTTCTTCTTCTGGTGAAACAATTCTTTCAGAATTCTGGAACATTACTAGAGAAAGACTTCAAACACTCACGCAATTATGTAAGGTTGGATTTTCGACTGATGTAGATACACCAATTGGTCCCAAGCCGTTCAGTGAATTGCTGTCTATGAGAATTATGGATTGCTGGTTGCATGAACAGGATATTAGAAGGGCTGTAAATAAACCTGGGAATGTGGATGGAGATGTGGCTGAACATACCGTTTCCCGGTTATTTTCTGCAATGCCTTATGTGATTGCAAAGAAGGTAGGTGCTACTAATGGCACTACCGTAGTGTTTAGGATTAGAGGTCAGGTTGAGGTTACTAAGTGTATTTATGTAGATGGAAAACGAGCTCGCAACATGGCTAGCATACCCGAATACTCAGATACGAGCCTTAGCATGACTTCCAAAGCTTTTATACTACTGGCCTCTGGTCGAGTGGGCCACCAAAACCCATTTATATACGATGATGTACGAATAGAAGGTAATATCGATCTAGGGCGACAAATATTAAAAATGATGAATATCATGATATAGCTAAAGATGCCTAAACATTTGTAAGGATAGAGTATGAATTATGCGATGGAAGGTAAAGTGGTATTAATTACAGGAGGCGCATCAGGTATTGGAAGGGCCTCGGCGTTAGAATTTGCCAAGCAGGGGGTCTGTGTAGTTATTCAAGATATAGAACCCAGCGGTGCAGAGAGAACCGTTGGTGAGATACTTAATCTCGGGGGTGATGCGTGTTTTATACGAGGGGATGTTAGTAGCAGTGAGGATGCTTCAGGTGCAGTGGACTATGCAGTAAATAGATATGGGCAACTGGACTTCGCCTTCAATAATGCCGCCACGGCCAACAATTATACGGCCTCATTACATGAGTATGAAGAGAAAGAATGGGATCGCATGGTTTCTGTCCTATTGAAGGGGGTTTGGTTGGGTATGAAATATCAAATTATCCAGATGCTGAAAAATGCTGGAGGTGTGATAGTCAATACCTCGTCAATAATGGGACTTGTAGGAGGAATAAACGGCACCTCCCCTTATATTGCCTCTAAACACGGGGTACTTGGACTAACCAAGACCGCAGCTCTAGAATACGCAAGCAATGAGATAAGGGTGAATGCTGTATGTCCAGCTGTAATTCGCACACCTAGATTAGAACGTGCTCTCTCTGATGAACCTAGATATCTAGATAAAGAGATTCCCAAAATACCAATGGGCCGCATAGGTGAAGACTATGAGATCGCTAATGCTGTCGTCTGGTTGTGTTCTAAGTCAGCATCATTTATTACGGGCCATGCTTTGTCGATAGATGGGGGTTATCTAATACAGTAAATATTGAAAGATCAGGAAATAACTCGGCAAATTTAAATAATCACCAGAATATCAAAGGTGAAATTATCCAACAAACGGTCAAAAAAAAGAATCATGGAGAGCTGGATTAGATGACGTAGAATAACAATAATAAGTTTTTAACATCTGTATTATCAGAGGGAAAGAGTGTGAGCCGGCTGGGATTCGAACCCAGGACACTCGGATTAAAAGTCCGATGCTCTGCCAAACTGAGCTACCGGCCCATTTTAGTTGTCAAAGTGGAGCGCTAACTTGTATTACAAAAGGTTTTGCCTAGACAGTTTATAATAGCCTGAATTGGGCCTAGTTACAAGCTTCTCATACAAAATTGAATTTCGCATGACCGCTATATAACTTTCTGTTTAGAATTTAGCTTCATATTTCCATATAATTCCACAAAACCATCTTATGTGGTACCGATTAGGGTGTCCATAAAAGGTAAAACACAGTATAATTCCACTTTGATAATACTCATTATATCCGGGAGAGTAATATATGAGAAGTGTTTCAAGTCCTACGACGATTATGCAGGCTCTTTTACCTACTCGGGGCGCTTTGAGGGATTTGCCTATAGATGTTGTTTTGATAGTGGGATATGCCTTGCTAACTGGTTTGGCGGCTCAAATCAAATTTTTTGTTAATCCCGCTGTACCAATAACAGGTCAGACTTTCGCTGTATTACTGGCTGGAGCAACCCTAGGTAGTAAACGTGGTTTTGCAAGCATGTCGGTTTATTTGGCAGCCGGAATCATTGGATTACCTGTTTTCGCATCTGGAGGAGCAATATCAGGTGCAAGTAGAGGCTATCTTATTGGCTTTGTTGCTGCTGCGGTCATAGTTGGATATCTGGTAGAACGAGGATGGAGCAGTAATCCATACAAATTAATTACCGCAATGTTTGCTGGAGAGGTACTCATATACGCCTTTGGACTACCATGGCTTGCTTTCTATGTGCCAAGAGATAAAGTTTTAGAGTATGGTCTAACTCCGTTCATTTTTGGAGATGCCTTTAAATTGCTCCTAGCTGCCCTTCTTGTGCCAATTTGTTTGGAGGGAATCAGACGTCTTAAGAACACTTAGCCACAACTAACTACTCGCAGTTGGAGTGCAAGATAAATTCGTATAGATCTATGCCTATATTGCGGGTTTTCATGTAAATTATTTAAGGGAATCCTACTGTCTCTGATGTTTCTCTTTGCATGGTAGGTCTTATAATAAGCTGAGGTATGTTGGTTCGTGATGGTAAACTCGCGACTAAGGTTATTGCTTCAGCGGCTTCCTCTGCACCGACCATATTTGAACGAGCATCGCTGGGCGGAGGTATTGGTCTTTTATCTAGGACAGGTGTATCTACTTCCCCTGGGATCACAACGCTAGCTCTAATACCTGTGTTCTTGAGATCAGCATTGTTCAGAAATTCCGTGAAATTAATAATTGCTGATTTTGCTGCTCCATAAATCATTCCGCCCATCACTCCTGCGTTTAATGCTGAAAGAGATGAGATATTCACTATTGTACCCTCATGAGCTTGTAACATACTGGGTAAAACAGCCTTTGTACAAAAAATAGTCCCTATTAAATTAGAGTTAATTACGTTTCTGATTTCATCTGGTGTAGTTGATAAGACTCTTCTGTTATGTGAACTATGGCCAGCATTGTTTACAAGTACATCAATTTGCCCAAAAGATTTCATGACATCATCCGCCATGTCGAGGACCGATTGATAATCCGATACATCAAGTGTGTAGAATTTAGATGCGACGCCAATCACCGTTATGTCTTGCTGTACCAACTGTAACTTAGATTCTGTCCTACCAACTAATATAATAGTTGCTCCTTCCTTAGCCATTCTTATAGCAGTACTCCTGCCAATACCGCTTCCTGCTCCGGTAATAATACAGACCTTGTCTTTCAATCCCATCTGGTCACCTCAATAATCTGGTCTAATTTTTTCAACTAAATTCTTTTGAGTATAGCATGTCGGTAAATATTCGTTAAATCCACAGGAATAAGTGATATTCCGATTGACACTATAACGCGAGGCTTTTAGAATGCGGCTAGGATATGTTTAGACGGGGAATACATGTAAATAACAGGGAGGTTTATATGACCACAAAAGCTTACGTTTTGATTGAGACTGCTGTTGGTAAATCCCGAGATGTTTCCGCTGCCTTACGTTCTCTCCAAAGTGTAGAAACCGTTGATTCAGTTACCGGACCGTACGACATAATAACGATAATTGTGGCACCGGACTTGAATGCTGTTGGTAGTCTATTAACCAGTGAGATTCACACAATAAATGGTATTGTACGTACAGTTACTTGTCTGTCGGTGAATAGTCCTTAAATATAAAGGAAGTTTCCCTTTGTACGATGTCCAGAGTACTGAAATGGCGTCGGTGAGTTTTCATAGTTACCAGACATATTCGTTAGAAATTGCGAATATGATCGGTAGCTGTTGCTTGAAACAAACGTTATATTTGTGAACTAGGTATAGTGAAGCCCTTTGCTTTTGCGCATTAAGGCTTTTTAATAGGAGTTTTGTTCCCGAGTGTATAAATTGAAATCATTAGAACTGCAATCAATTAAGCAATGTTTTCTCATACACTCCCTGCCGTAACATTGTGATATGTCTCAATTAGATCTGCGAAGTTTTGTATTAAAACGATTGTTGGTGAATTGGAAACTTCTCTCAAGTGTATTCTTTGGTGTTCTAGCTGCGTCTACCCTTGTTTCAGGGACTCCTGTCTATTTTGGTGCGTTGCAAAAAATAGGACTTGCTACAGCAATTGATAGAACTTCAGCACCCTCACTTCACATATTTACCTATGCTCCTCATATTCCCTTGTCTAACAATGGTGTAGAGGATACCGGCTTATTCTTTGGTGAGGCTCTAGAGCGTAACATTAAGGGTATATATAGAGGATATGAGAGGTATATCAAAACACCCACATATCTAATCGGTTTACCTCACCGTCCGTTATCACTGGGTCTATTAGAAAACCAGCGTGTATCCCGTGGATTTTTCAGATCTATATCGAACATAGATAAACACGTGAAATTTCTTCAGGGGAAGATGTCTACCGATACGGTTATCCAAGAAGCTGAAGATACAATATTGGAAGGTGTGGTGGCACTGAAGTCTTCTAATACATTCAAGATTGACCTCGGTGACGAAATCACAATAGTTCGATCTTTGTCTGATGGACACAGCATTAAAGTGAGAATTGTCGGGATAATGGATGCAATCGAGCCACAAGGAGAATTTTGGCAATATAATGCTGCAACCTACCTTTCGCCAGAACCTTTAGATGACATCCCTGAAGAGGGAATTGTGGTTGATTCAGGAGAACCTCCCTTAACAGTATTTATAACTGAGACCGCATTGATAAATGGTCTAGGTACGGCTTATCCGGAAACACTTGTGACTTCCAATTGGTATGTATTAATTGACAAAGAAAGTCTAAAACAATGGAGTGTCAATGACTCAAATAATCATATTATAGCTTTGGAAACTGAGTTGACAGAGAGCTTGCCAGGTTCCGGCATGCTCACTGGAATAAAGGGTATGAATTCTAATTTTCAAGAAAGGAGTTTCTTTACAGGTATACCACTTTTGTTGTTGTTGACGGTAATGTTGGTGACGTTGCTTTACTATCTAATCATGATTGCATCATACATGAGTACTAGTCGGGAAGATGATACGGCATTGCTCAAAAGTAGAGGTTTAGGATTTTTGCAGCTTCTCAATATCTATAGTCTAGAGGGTCTGATAGTTTCCGCATTAGCTGTTGTAATTGCGCCATTGTTGGCTTCGTGCACCGTAGCTGTTGCAGGAATCCTGCCTTATTTTAATATGTTCACTGATGGTAATACATTTCCCTTTAGGATTTATTGGGTTCAATTTCTCCTTTCGGCCTCGGTCGGAATCATATGTGTTGGTTTCTACGTTATTCCATCATTAATTGCTTCTAGGACTACTTCTTTATCACAAAAGATGAAATCGTCACGACCTAATTCTACTCCTCTATTTCAGAGACTATATCTAGATATAGGTGTTTTAGGGCTTGGAGGTCTAGTATTTTGGGAGTTGTATGCCAGGGGTAAATTTGTGTCAGGAGGGCTTTTTGCAGAGATCCAAATCAATGAGGTGCTCCTGTTAGCTCCGGTTCTGTTCCTAATAGCCGTGGGTCTTATCTTTATGCGGATTTTTCCGTTGTTTGTGCGTTTCGTAAGCGGCGATTCACCCGGTTTGGTGAATCTAATAGCATTGGGTTCAATATCATTGCTTGTGCTCACGACACTGGTAGATGAGTTGTCTATAAAAGGATCAGATTTAAACTGGATTATCTCAATTTGTTTTCTATTAGTAATTTCTCTAACTTATTCTGGTTACCGTAGAGTACGAATCAATTCCCTTAAATGCCTTTTACTAATCGGTCTAATGTCATCCATTATTATATTTATGATTTGGGTTTGGCCACTGGACAAAGGAACTATGGGAAACTTTCCCCACATAGTTCTTTCATTACTGGTACCAGCAGAGTTGTCATTCTTGTTTTTTAGAAGGATATCTAAATCATCCCCAATATGGTTGTCTATGGGACTATGGCATATGTCCAGGAATCCGTTTCAGTATAGTTGGCTGGTGTTGCTATTAGTACTGGTTACAGGAATGGGAATACTCTCTACTACTGTTGGTGGAACATTGAATCGTAGTTACAACGAACGTATTCTATACGATGTGGGTTCTGATATACGAGTGACAAACATGCTAATGCATACAAATAGGCATATCCTTGAAATTGACGAACAAATCCAGAATATATCCGGCGTTGAGTCTGTTTCCTTTGGTCTCAGAACTAAAGGATCCCTCGCTTCACATTCCTCAGGAAGTTTCGAGATATTAGCCTTACAGCCCGAAAAATTTGAGCAGATGTCTTGGTATAGAGACGATTTTTCGGAGAAAAATTTGTTGGAAGTGATGAATGTACTCAAATCTTCAAATCAAAAAGGCCCTATTCCTATTCCAGATGATGCTGTTTCTATAGGTTTGTGGATCAAGCCAATGGAGGTTTACCCTAAATTCTATATGTGGCTTATTATCGAGGATGCCGAAGGTTCAGTAAAAACGCTTACTTTAGGTAACACAGGAGAACCGGAATGGCATTTTCAAGGTCATGAGATACCTTCAAATCTAGTTAGACCGTTGTCCCTTGTTTCTGTACAAGTGTTTGAGCCGGCGTTTGGTCCTGGAGGTACGTCGGGCGAGATACTGATGGATAATATACAGGTAAAATTAGGTAATGCCGACGACATTTTAATATTAGAAGATTTCGAGTCTTCTCTTGATTGGATTTCTTTAGCCACCTCACCCCTGGCCAAAGATAATCTGTCTTCCTCAAATGCGGATGTATATGATGGAGCATTCTCAGGCCTATTTGTTTTTGGGAAAGATACCGATCGAGGTATTAGAGGATTTTATCGGAGTTCAACTGGAGGCCCAGTCCATGTTGTCGCTAGTTTGTCATTCCTGCGTTCGGCTGGGATCAATGTGAATGAATCATTAATTATTAACGTGTTTGGTAGATTAATTCCTGTAACCATAGTCGATTACATTTATAACTTTCCGACTATGAACTCTCCAGGCAACAAATTCCTTTTGGTAGATATTCAAAGCCTACTACGCCATCTAAATATTTTAAGTCCTACATCTAATGTGTACCCAAACGAAATGTTTATCAAAGAATTGGAAACCTCTGATAATTCTGTATATGAATCAGTCGCACAAAAGCTAGGATCGTTTAGTCGAATAAAAGATAGGCAGACTCAGTTAAAAGCCATTGATTTAGATCCATTGATAACTATGGGATGGAAGGCGTTAATGATACTGTCTTTAGGTATAGTAATCTTCGTTTCAGGGCTTGGTTATATTACGTATATCTTACTGATTTCAAAATATAGTCGGCGTGAGATAGGAATTTTAAGGTCCTTAGGTTTATCACATTTCCAGATGGTGGGTGTGATTGGTTTGGAACATATTGTAATAGTGTTAATTGGTCTTTCTATAGGTACTTGGGCTGGGTATCAAATGAGTAATCTTCTCGTATCAGCAGTAGCAGTTACGGATAAGGG
>CAUZEB010000084.1:0-8054 GCA_963578655.1 Dehalococcoidia bacterium
TAGTGTCACCCATGTTGACTAATCTCTCCGATTCTAAGGATCTGCCCTACGCTTCGACATTATGTGGGGCCTGTAAAGAAGCCTGTCCAGTAAAAATTAACATCCCGCGTATGCTCCTCTATCTCAGAAAAGAGCTGACAGAAGGCAATACATACCCTAACGACAGAAACGTTAGTATTCTAGAAAAAATTGCTATGAAAATATGGGGTCTGTCTATGGCCAATAGAATTACAGTAAACATCACCAATAGAATTATGAGGTTACTGCAAATACCTTTTCTTAAGAATGGGAGAATCGTCAAGTTGCCACCTCCTCTTTCTGGTTGGACTATGCATCGAAGTCTCCCAAAATTAGCAGCAAAACCTTTTAATAAGATTTGGAGTGAATTCTTTGAAGACAAAACTTCTTCAGCACCGTAATTTAGAACATATTCATTCTTTCAGTATTATCGTATTTACATATGAATGACCGTAATAAATTCCTTCTTAATGTCCGAAAAGCCTTGGGACGTTCACGGGAAACCTCTCCTCCTCTCTCAAATGACGTTACATCAATATTTGAAAATGAATCGGTGATTTCCTCCAAAGTTGAGTTAATACGCAAACAGACTCTGGATTACTCCAGCTGCCTAACATCTGAATTAGCCGAAACTGCTTTACAGGCAGGATGGAAAGTCAAGGTTGTTAACTCTACCAGTGAAGCCTCTCGATACGTCAAAAAGATATGTATAGAACTTAAAGCGTCCAAAATCATGTGTTCAGCACACCCGATCCTAAGAGAACTCGATTTGGAAAAGATTTTCAGTGATACAGAACTTACAATAAACACCTGCCCTATAAACCAAAATTTAAACGACGAACAAAAGACTTTAAAGAGATTGTCTATAAGGTCAAATGCTATAGAGGCAGATATCGGTATAACTGGTGTTGACTACGCGATAGTGGAAACTGGGTCATGTGTACTAATTCCTCGTACCGGGGTAAGTCGACTAGTGTCGCTACTCCCTCCAATTCATATAGCCATTGTTGAAAGTAAGCAAATTCTACCTAGCCTAGACGAGTTATTCACCTTAGTAAGACACGACTTTCTTAATGGAGATCTGGTTAGCTATATGAATATTATTACGGGTCCTAGTCGCACGGCAGATATAGAACACACAATTGTGACGGGGGTCCATGGACCAGCAGAAGTGCACATGATTCTCATTGAATAGGGAATTTCTTCAAGAAAACACTCTGCCTCCAAGCTTCATGAAACGTAAAGATTCCTCAGCGGCGTTACTTATTAACCTGAAAGCGTTGCTCGATGCCGCTTCTAAAGTCATGGGACCTGGTGTAATAGCAGACACAGCATCTATACCATAATTGTAGATTTCCTGGAATCCTTCACCTAAAGACCCAGATATTGCTATAACGGGTATTCCCTTAGCCTTGGCTAACCGAGCTACTCCTACGGGGGCTTTATTGTAAATTGTTGAATGATCTAGAGAACCTTCACCAGTAATTACAAGATTAGCCCCTGTCAATCGATTGTCAAAGTCCACCGCGTCGAGAACGATGTCCACTCCGGCTCGCAATTTCCCTCCAAGAAATGCTATCAGTCCTGCTCCTAGGCCTCCAGCAGCACCAGAGCCAGGTATCTTACCGATATCAACACCTATATCTCTTTTAACGACATTTGCGAAATGTTCGAGAGCACTGTCCAATTCTTCAATCATATCTGAGTTTGCGCCTTTTTGAGGGCCATAAACTACTGATGCACCCTCTGGCCCAGTAAGTGGATTATTGACATCACAAGCCACCATGAACTCTGACTCCCTTGCCAATTTATCCAACCCGCTAATGTCTATTTGATCAAGTCGAGACAGTGCCGCACCACCAAATGGTAGATCTATCCCATCCTTACTCAGTAATCTTATACCCAAGGCCTGAGCCATCCCAGCACCAGCATCATTTGTTGCACTGCCTCCAATACCTATAATGAATTTTCTATAACCTTCTTTTAATCCATGTTGAATAGCTTCTCCAAGTCCAAAGGTAGTTGTAATAAGTGGATTGCGCATTTCCACAGGAACCAAAGCAAGTCCTGAAGTTCTAGCCATCTCTATAACTGCTGTATTCCCATCTCCCATAGCTCCCCATTGAGTGGTTAGAGGTTGGCCTAAAGGCCCAGTTACAGTAGCCGTTCTGACTTTACCTCCGGACGCTTCCACTAAGGTCTCAAGGGTTCCATCTCCTCCATCCGCCACAGGAATCAAAACAATGTCGGCCCCGGTAATTACCCTTTCCGTGCCTTCCCTCATAGCCTTGGCTACTTCTAATGCTGAAATACTACCTTTAAATGTCTGCGGAGCGATGAGAATTTTCATAATAGAGATATTATATAACAAATTATTGTTAGGTGACCCTTCAAGCCATCTGAACGGTCATAGTTGTCCATATCATCTGAAAATCTTTTTTAAACCTAGGGAATTAATCATATGCAATCTGAGATGACATATAGTATACTTCAATATGTTAATATGGTAATATCCCACTCAATAAAGGACTGAACAAAATGCCAAAAAGCAAACCAGATCTTAATACTCGTCAGCTTTTCGCCTCGATAGAAGAAGGTCTGTATCTCTCAGCGAAATCACGTGCAGCTAAACTAAGAATCCCGATGAGGGTATTTATCGAGAGAGCTCTAGAACTAGCCCTTGAACTGGACAATACTCCTAGTAATCACGGTAATCACGACAAGCATCCAATATGGAAAGATGAGTACCTTAAAATACAAAGTCAACAACCTATCGGATCGCCAGTTGAGCTAACGTCGGACGAAGCCACATCAATTATTAGTGCCACATTTGATCTTAAATAATCCAGTGATAGAAAAACTAATCCTGTTTTACTTATCTTCATGAAAGGTGATTGTACGTTTTGGCAGATATAATGCTAGACATAACCCTTTTCGACTCATATCTTGACGGTGATGTGGGCGCAAAAACCTTAATCAATCGAATCATAAAAGGAGATATCACAGCATCCGTTTCATCAATCTCAATTTACGATGTATGGAAAAATCCTAAACTGACCCGCCATGCAGAAATAAATTATGTTGCTTTACTCACATTCATAGAAATGGTATCTTTAACTTCCGATGCCGCAAGATTAGCCGGCATATGGTTAAGATCAATTGATATCCATGATGATGGACTCTTATCTTATGCATTGGTTGCCGCAGAAGCTAATCTCCGATCAGAGCCAATTTGTACGAGGAGTGATGGTCTGTATGCCAGCTTTAATGTTGAAACTAGAAGCTTTTAATCTCTTTCTTCCACTCTGCGAATATGATATAACGATATTAGAATTTTCAAAATAACCTCTTAATTCGATACTAACTGATCTGTTTACTAGTGAGGAGATGAAAATGGTTCCATATCTTGTTGTAGTCCATCAATATCAGAGACTTGCGATTTTCTGGTTGGGTAAATTTAGAGGTCTCGAAAATCCAGGTCTGAAAGTCCTATTATGGCCATTTCACACTACAGCCAGGATAGACTTGCGTGAAGATGTTATTTCAATTCCTCGACAAACCAACATTACAAGGGACAACGCCCCCATTGACATAGATTTCTTAGTTTATTTACGCGTGATCGAATCGAAAGCAGAAAAATCAGTCTTGGAAATTGTAGAATATCGTAGTGCAGTTGTGGGTATCGCAACGACAACGCTTAGAGCTGTTATAGGAGACATAGTATTAGATGAAGTCCTTTCTCAAAGAGAAAAGATCAATGAGGTATTGCGAAGTAAATTAGATGAGATAACTGTACGCTGGGGTATCAAAGTAACACAAGTTGAAATTCGTGAAGTTGAACCTGCAAGAGACATCCAGGATGCAATGAATCGGCAAATGTCTGCTGAACGTCTTCGGCGTGCAGTAGTGACTGAAGCTGAAGGTACCAGAACTGCAGCAATTACTGTTGCCGAAGGTGAGAAACAATCGGCGATCCTGAAGGCTGAAGGGGGAAGACAAGCAGAAATACTACAAGCGGAAGGCGATCAACAAGCTGCCGTCTTACGAGCGGAAGGATTTAGCACGGCCCTTGATAAAATAAACTCTGTCGCTCGTACAGTTGATATCAACACTCTGAGCCTCCAATATTTTGACACCTTAAAAGACTTAGGTTCTACGCCATCCACCAAATTCATATTCCCGATGGAATTCACTAATTTACTGAAGCCATTCATGGACGGCATTAAGCGTACAAATAAGAACGATCTTTCTCCATAGTCAATTGACAAGGCTAAATGTATTGAGCGATCGTGCGTGCCAATTTCATGGTCATACCAGGTACCGCAGCTATTTCGTCAAGTCCAGCTCCTCTTATTCCCTTTACCGAACCAAAACGTCTAATTAGCATCTTTCGTCTCTTAAGACCAATCCCCGGAATTAAATCCAGCTTAGAAGCAACGCCTCTCTTAGACCGTAATTGTCTATGGAATGTTACAGCAAATCGATGAGCTTCGTCTCTAGCTCGCTGTAGAAGATACAATCCTTGAGAATTCCTTGGCAACAATATACCTTCTTGCATATGGGGAACAAACACTTCTTCGTTTTCCTTTGCTATACTGGCAAGTGGAATGTGATTAATTCCAAGTTGCAAAAACACTTCAAGAGCAGCACTCATGTGCCCTTTACCGCCATCTATTAAGACCAGGTCGGGTACGACACCCCAGCTACGCGAATTGACCGTGGGTTTTGCGAGAACTGTGTTTGGTGATATTGATCCATCTTTAGACTCAATGTCAGATATTCGCCTGAAGCGGCGTGTTAGCATTTCCTGCATCATCAAATAGTCGTTAATACCCTGGACATTCTTTATTTGGAAGCGCCTGTAGTGAGAGGGTTTTGGTTTTCCATCTTCGAATACAATCATACTGCCTACGGCGTGTGCGCCCTGAATGTTAGAGATATCATAACACTCAATTCGCCTTGGAGGTCTTGGTAGACTTAGAGCGTCTTCTAATTCAATCATTCCTTCATCTAGTTTAGAGGTGTCCGACTGTTGTCTGATTTTGAGTTGTGCTAAACCTTGAAAAGCATTTTCTGCAACCATCTGTACAAGTCTGCGCTTTTCACCCCTTTGAGGCACAACGATATTTACTTTCCCATGCCTTTTACCACTAAGCCATCTTTCTATAGTTTTACAATCAGTCAAAGGGTGCTGAGTAAGTATATTGTTGGGCACATATGAGTTAGAATCATAGAACTGTTTAACAAATGCTGTCACTAAATCCTGTGACGTTTCTTCCTCTTTTGAATGCATAATGAAATTGTCTCTACCTATCAGTTTACCTTGACGAATGAAGAATATCTCGATCCAAGATTCTTGTTGGGCTGGAGCTACAGCGATGACATCCAGGTCTTCAGGTTTTATATGTAAAACTTTCTGGCCTTCGTTCACCTTTTCTATGGCTTTCAGTTGATCCCTGAATGCCGCTGCTTTCTCAAATTCCAGATTATCGGCCGCCGTTGTCATCTTCACTGACAATCCTTTAACTACCAAATCGGTTTTACCTTCCAAAAATAAACTTACGCTATCTATTATGTCTGCGTATTCATCTTTATTAACGGCTCCTATACAGGGTGCAACACACCTCTGGATGTAATAGTCGAGACAAGGTCTTTCATCATTACCAGTGATAGCTTTGGTACAAGAACGATAGGGGAATAGTCTTTTCAGAAGGTTTAAGGTTCTGCGAACACTGTGTACACTTGCATAGGGGCCAAAATATGTGGAGTTGTCTCGTGACACTGATCTGGTAATAAGCACTTGAGGGAAATCTTCTGACCTATCTATTTTAATAAAGGGATAGCTCTTATCATCCTTTAAGCGAACATTATATAATGGCTTGTGTTTTTTAATGAGGGTCGCTTCGAGTAAAAGAGCTTCTTGTTCTGATTCCGTCACTATAAATTCATAATCCGCAACCTTTGTTACTAATATACGGACTTTAGGAAGATGATTAGCCGAATTGGCAAAATACGAACCCACTCGACTCCGTAGCCTAGCTGCTTTGCCAACATACAACACTGCCCCATATTTATCCTTCATTAGGTAAACCCCAGGTTTTTGGGGTATAGCTCTGAGACGATCGAAGAAATCTCTGGGACGTATATCATTTTTATTATCGTCTGGACAAGGACAATTGGAACGCTTCAAATTCATCTAATCCAAATTTCTCAGCCTAGAAGAACAGTCATAACAGCGATAACCACACCAATCAAAACCGTCAGTATGCCTATTCGTCTTATTTCTATACCTAAATAATCGTAGGTAAGAGCTACTTCCTTTGTTGACTTTACATTGCGACGATTCCTGGAGTGAGCAGAGCCGCGCTGTACTGAGATAGTTTTATCTTTCTCTTGTTCGGATACAATGGCAACAGTCGTCCCTACGTCCGGCTCCGTGGCAGAGGATACTTTTGCAGACGGCCCCGCATCAAAATTTTGATGTCGGACTACTTTGCTCCTATTCTTTCGATTGCGCAGTTGGGCTTGTCGTGCGGCAACACCTCTACCTTTTCCTTTCTTCGGCATTAGTTTATTCCTCCTTTCACACCAGAACCAATACATTCCTACCTACACATATTATACGAAATTCATGTAGATATTTAAATTAGATTATCTCTCATTTTTTTGTTAAGTCCGTAACTAAAGGTAAGACATGATCTTCATTACTTATTATCAATCTAACCGTATTAGAATGCTCTCGGATGAGCTTTATTATACTCTTCCCTAAGGTATTCGTTAGTGAGATGAGTATAAATTTGAGTAGTAGTAATACTAGTATGGCCCAAAAGTTCTTGTACATGTCTAAGGGATGCACCTCCTGTCAATAAATGGGTTGCGAAACTGTGGCGTAATGTGTGAGGTGTGATCTTACCGGGGATTCGGACATACTCTGCATAAGATTTTAATACGAGCCAAAATCCCTGACGAGTGATGCGCACGCCACGATGATTTAAATATATAGCGTTTCCAGATTTACTATTCGCCATCTGAGGACGAAATTTATCCAAATATAGTTGCAGAACCTCAAGAGCCTTTTGATGAACAGGTATAATTCTTTCCTTTGATCCCTTTCCAAAACATCTAACAGAGCCTTGAATGAAATCCACATCATCGATGTCCAACGATACAACTTCGCTGACTCTCATACCTGAGGCATAAAGCATTTCTAATAGAGACTGGTCCCTTACAGCTTCAGGTGTTGAACATCGTAACGGAGCGCTTAAGAGCTTTTCAATATCGCCGGTCGATAAAACATGTGGTAATGAACGACCTGTACGTGGGGAATTAAGACCTTCGGTAGGATTCTTAGAAAGGACACCATCGTCTAGTAAAAAATTAAAGAGAGACTTAGTAGATGCGATTTTTCGAGCACGGGTTGTTGCAGAATAACCTAGAGCACCCAATTCTGCTAAGTAACTGCTAAGAATTTTTTCGTCAACTTTGTTCCAATTGTCTACATTTGTCTTGTCATCTCTATCTATAACGTGATTTAGAAATTGATAAAGATCGTTTCTGTAGGCCGCTTGAGTATTAAGCGACGCACCTCTCTCGATAGCCAAAAAACGCAGAAACTTCTCTATATATTCCTTCAAGTAACTATACTCCAGCTACTGTATTGATTCGAATGTCATTCTAGCATATCATCTATAGGACTGTTCATAGTGAAGCGAAGCGAAGTGACTTGACACGATCCTTCCACACCCTTAGATTTAGCATTACCTAGTTGTATAGATAGTAGGTTATAGATGATAGAAATCGATATAGGACCATACATGTTTTCCGCCGGCTCTTTTGTAGTGAGCTGGCACGGATTTTTCAGTTTCATAGCCATCGTGACAGCGGTATTCCTTGTAGGACGTTGGGCTCCCATGAAAAACATCGATCCAGACGATATTTATTCAATCGCGATATGGGCTATTCTAGGAGGCATCTTAGGAGCGAGAATCGTACACGTTATCGATAACCTTAATTATTATTCTAATAACCCAGCCCAA
>CAUZEB010000085.1:0-8048 GCA_963578655.1 Dehalococcoidia bacterium
TGTGAAGCGATATCTTCTTTACCTACGAGGTTACCATCGTTATCAATGGATACTTGCCCAGAAATAAATATCAAGTCACCTCCCTTGATACGAATGCCTTGCGAGTATGCACCTATTGGTTGAGGAGCCTTAACTGAATTGACTACCATTCTATTGGCTTTGGACATCTCTGTACTCCTTATGAAGATGGGTATTTGAATGAACTTGTCTAGAGGATAACATAAGACTCGACCAAAGAGTTGAACACGAAACAGACGTCTAATCTAGAGTTTTGGCGAAACTAAGTTCATGGCCGTCCGGGTCAATTATGTGAAAGTATCGTTCGTTCCAATGGGCATTACTTGGCGGAGATTCAGGGAGAAGATTGCGTCTAACTATCTTGTAGTACATATTATCTACGTCATTTACGTAGAATACAATCCTACCCCAGAACGACTGTATCTTTAGGTCTGATTGGACGATAAGATTCAGATAATTAGATCCGGCAGAGAAACTGCAGAAATGCGACTTCGCATCTCCGTATAAGGGCTTAAACCCTAAGAGAGAGTAGAATCTGAAAGACTCACACATACTTTTGACAGCTAATGTAATGGCGCTAATGGATTCTATGTTAATAACGTTATTAGTGTTTCCACTATCAGGGCTATTTTGCTTATGTGACATAGGGCCTCCTTGTGACTGTAGTTTAACCCTGGTTTATACTCCCCGAGAGTTCTCTCTGTGATTCCAAAATAAACTTAATAACAAATTCATGTCTCGAACATGAATTAGAAATCCTTAACGGTTTGGGCGTGACATAATATTCGCATAGGCACTATAAGACCTTGGGATAATATACGGGGAATCCAGATAGAATTTTGCCGGCAGGTGAACTATCTTACAGCTTTGCCTACGATGTTCGGTATTGTAACTGGCAGACCGATCGCTAGGCTAAATTCTCTTATTTCTACTTTTCTAAATCCAGATAACTTAACATTCAAGGCTATATCACGATTAAGGTTACATCCAGTTGTCATAAATTTCCATACTGGATTCAGCATGTTTTGGCATATACGTCCCGAAGAATTGATTGATTTCACATGTTCATAAAAGTAGAAGATGCCACCTGGTTTAAGTGTACGGTAAGTTTCTGATACCACGGCATCTACATCTTTTACCATGCACAAAACAAGTGTACTTACCACACTATCAAATGTTTCATCAGGAAATGGAAGCATTTCGCCAATACCACTAACGATATTTATGGGACGGCAAGTCCGGATAGCATTTTTCGCCAAACGTCTGGACATATGTGGATTCGGCTCTAGAACCGTTACTCGTGCTTGTTTTGAGTAGTATTCAAGATTCCCTCCTGTGCCGCCTCCTATTTCCAAAACTTCACCATGAGCTCGTCCCGCCGTTTCATCTCGATATGGCTTGACGAAACCTTCCACTATCATATTTAGCTGGTCATACCAGGCCGCAAACATGCGGTTGCTTAAATTGGAGAAGTTATGCGTTTTGATAGTTCTACCTTTCAATTATTTCAAGTATGGCATATCTTGATAAATCTAAGACAGCTTTCTGAGTAGATCTGATTATATTCCAAGATGATTCACGTACAGAATTGGTTGTAAATACATGGTATTTGTGGTGCCCGGTTTCCGTTGGGGAGACAATTAACGCTAATAATTCTTTTTCACCTCTAATGGATCAGGTAAATCACTAATTCACAGGTCTTGGTTGGATCAAATCGTTACGTTCGTGAACATTCTATGAGAGATGCTCTCTGGAAACAAAAGATAACGAGAAAAACACTAAGAGGATCTAGTTTTATTTGACAGATTAAAGAAATCCAAAAGTGAAAAGCAATTTAGATATGTATTAATCAAACGGACGATCGGTCAAAGTCATCAGTCGATGTTTGTGTCAATGGTTCGGATGCGGAGATAACTTCAATTTAGTTGTGGCAACCTCGGGCGAGAATGTCGAATATTGCTTCTACCTTCCCATCGCGTATCCCAATGAATTTATCCCATCTATTTACGGTTATATCCTGTTGCCCACTAGATAACAGGAATTTATCTCCTATTTTTAATGGCATTTCCCCTTGGCTTCGTAATACTATGTGCTCATCAAAGAGACCTTCTACTTTTATTTTTAAGTCACCATCGATAGCAGGCAACACACCGTTAGGAGAAGCTAAAGCCCTTATACCAACATCTCCTATTGCCGTACTGGATCTAGGTGTGCTGATGACCGTGGACAGTACTTTCACCGCGATATCATAATCTTCCATGTAGTCATTTGAATGAGCCATAAGAGCATAAGTTCCCCCTTCTACTTCTGTGATTCCAGGCATGTCTGCAGCTACATCAATTGTCCAAGTTTCGCCTGTAGAAACTATTTCTACGGGGATACCTTCATCTTCTATGGCAGTTTTGACATCTAAACACATTTGCATATATCGGCGGCCTTCAATAAATCTTGTCTCCCTATCAGGTTTCCCAAGAAGTGATTGATGGCTCATTACGCCTTTGAAGTCAATGCCGGGTAGATCGGTGGCTTGCTTGGCCAGTTCAACACCTTGGCTGGCAGTTCTAATACCAGCCCTATGCATTGAAGTATCTACTTCTATTAGTACTCCAATTGTGACTTTGTTTTCTTGTGCAATTGCTGATATCAATCGGAGGTTACGGGGGTCGTCTATGACTACCTTCATATCAGCGCGCTTAGCTAAGTTGCATAGTCGTAAAATTTTGTCTTTAGTGGGTAGTTGACTGGTAACCAGAACATCGTGGATACCTCCGTCAACCATTACTTCAGCCTCTGATACCTTTGCTGCACATACCCCGCCCATAGTACCTCCTTCGCGGATTTGCATGTTAGCTATTGCCGGACTCTTGATGTTTTTTGAATGTTGGCGCATTTTAACAACGGTATCTTTATAGGTTGAGGCGACATTTCCGTAGTTATGTTCCAATGTATCCATATCTACGATCAAACAAGGCGTGTCTAAGTCCTTTATTAACGTCCCAATCTGCGGTCTATAATTATCCATAAAATATCCTCTTCCCACTTAAAAGTTGGTTATAAACGTTCGTATGAGTCAGCGGTATCTTCCGCGAGCTGATACCTCCCACACTGAATTGAGTTTCCCGCTTCTCACTACATTCATATAATCATATAAGTTAATACAGTTCCCTAAGTCAAAAGGCGTTAATAAGACCTTATCCCCTAAATCAACCTCACTTTGCCCGTCCGAAAATACCAAATACCCGTGTTCAGCGCTGGTTGAGGTTATCGATGCATTGGGAAAGTCTTCGACTATTGGGAACCCTAGGTCTGATCCTACTGCTTTTTGTCCGCAGTCTAACAGAGCGAGTTGAGGTTCTGGGTGGCTCATTACTGTTGCCATGACCTTAGCGGCAGGTATAAATTGAGGTCTGCATTCTCTGTATTTGTAATCCATAAGAGCGTATGAACCCGGCGATACTTCTGTAACACCCGCCAGAGACCCTGCAATTTCGTAGTTATGAGTCCCTCCCGCGGAAACCATTCCTACGGTAATACCTTCTCGTTCAATCAATTCCCTTGTGTCGAGAACTGGTTGGATCCATTTCTTTGACAATTGAGATAACTGTCCAGAATCCTTTTCTAGTATTGGGCCTTCATAAGTCATTATTCCTGCGAATTCTATTCCTTCAGTTTTCGTCATGGCCAATGCTAGATTGACAGCAGGCAGGCCCGGTTCAACCCCACAAAGATTTTGTGCAGTATTAATATCAACAACTGTATGCAAAGTAACGTTGTTAAATAGGGCAGCTTCAGATAACGTTTTCAGGTTTTCTATGTTGTCTACAGCAACGGTTATCTTGCAATGCTGTGCGAGGGCGCACATATGCGCTATCTTTTGAATTGTCACGATTTCCTTTGCTATAAAGATATCGCTGAAGCCATTCTGTGAAAATATTTCGGCTTGGCTAACAGTGTTAACAGCAATGCCGTTTACGGTACCTCCAGCAGCGAGTTGCTTGTGGGCAATAGCAGGACTTCTATGAGCTTCCACGTGTGGCCTTACCTGCGCTCCTACATTCGATTTAAAAAAAGAGTGGAGGGTACGTATATTATGCTCTAAAGCATCAAGATCTATTATGAGTGCTGGGGTATCCAGTTCTTCAGTAGGAGTTCCAATTGGTTTAAATATAGGTCGTTCCATTATGTCTCCAATAACGGGTGGTGTTTTGTTAACGAATTCCGGATTGAGAATACCATAGATCAAATAGCACGTCTATTGTGTAAACCAAATTCACTATAACCAAAGCTAATAAACTATTGTCATTTAAATTGTCACCAATGGTAATATTATTAACAGTCGAATATAGTTATACCCTGTCGGGTGTCGAATCGAATACTATATATCATAATTGCTGACCATCGTGAGGACGTCTGTGAAGGCTATTAAGAATGTTACTCTAATTGACGGAACTGGTGCTGATCCAATCAATAACGTCACAGTGGTGATAAATGATGGGTTTATAGAGTCTATAACATCGGGTTTAAATTTCGATCTGTCTCGTGACATAGTGATAGCGGATGCTGGCGGACGGACTATGCTACCTGGCCTCATAGATTGTCATGACCATCTGGCGAATTTCGGTTATGATTTAGAAAGCCGCTGGGGATTAGATGAAATGAAGAGTTTACGGCACATGAAAGTTGCTGCTGTTTTAAAGAATACTCTACAAACAGGCTACACCACAGTGCGTGATGCAGCAGGTCTTGACGCAGGATTTAGACAAGCAGTAGAACAAGGGATTATTCAAGGACCCAGACTTCAAGTCGCTCTCAGAATAATAACCCCAACTGGCGGAATAGGTGATGACGTAAGCCCTGCAGTATGTCACAATCCTGTGCTTTCAGAGCCGGGTTTGCCATCTGCTGTAGCGAATGGCCCTGACGGCATGCGTATTAAGGTTAGAGAGATGGTTAGGGCTGGTGCAGATGTGATTAAATTTGCCAGCACAGGAGGAGCTAGTTCACGTTCAGGACTCGGCCCGAAAGATATGCTGATCGGCTTGGATGAAATTAAAGCATTGGTCGATGAAGCTCATGGATTGGGAAGAAAGGTAATGTGCCATGCTCTTGGAGGTCCTGGGTTACGTGCAGGGGTGACAGCTGGTGTTGATTCTATTGAACATGGTACTTATTTGGATGAAGACCCTGATCTTCTCACCGTTATGGCAGACAAAAACATATTTTATATACCCACATTCAGCGTCTATTTGTTTCATGCAACTAGAGGAACTTCCCACGGTCGGCAACGAGCAAAGTCCTTAATGTATCATCACTTGAAGAGCTTTGAACTAGCTCAGAAGTCGGGTGTTAAAATAGTCACTGGTACCGATGCAGGTGGTTGGATTCATGGTAACAATGCGCAGGAGATTACGTGCTTTGTAAAGGCAGGCATGACTGCTATGGATGCGATTGTCAGTGCAACAAGCCGGGCTGCAGAATGCTTGGGTTTGGACAACGAAATCGGGACTATACAACCTGGTAAAAGAGCGGATCTTATTTTGGTTGATGGAAATCCTCTTGGTGATGTTTCCATACTGGAAGAAGGTAAGAGCGTTAGATTTGTAATGAAGTCTGGAGAAGTCTACCTAGATGAATTGGGTTAGTGCTCTCAAATGATTCATATTAGAGAAATATGGAGTCACTATAAAAATTGTATAGGTGATTATGTCATAAGGAGGTGGCTTTAATGGAATTGTCCGAATTTAGTTTCGCCAAGATTCATTTAGTAACGAGTGAAAGAATTATATCGTCACTAAACCTCTCGGAGTCTCTCGACAAAAAGAGAGCGGATGATCCCGAGACTATAGTTCTCAGTAACAAGCGTCTAATGTATTTCCCTGGTGCTCTTAACCAAAAGCAAATAGCGTTTATACCCGTTGATGAGATTACTAGTGTAGAGATTAACGTTGAAGATAGGAACAAGAACGCATACCTCTGGGCCGCGCTTGCTTTCGTACTCTCTATTTCACTAATTCTAATTATAGATCCATTTTTTATTCGTCTTGTCACATCTTTGATTGTGGGTCTTATGGGTCTGTATTTAATTATTGACCATGTCTTGAGTACTACCATGTGTAAGATTCAATTTAAGTCAAATTCCTCAGAAATATCCTGCAGGATAAAACCTGAACATGTCGTTGAGAAAGCTTATCCTTTCATACGTGAATTCTTCGAACTCAAGAATAATCCCCAGGATGTATCTCATATAGGATATGAAATAGACGATGGGAAAGGGGAAAATGATCGTCAAAGGGTAGTCAATGGGCATTTAATGAAAAAGGAGGAAAATGGTATCGATGATAATTACGATTCATAGGCAGCGAAGGAATAGTCGTATTCTGATTATGAAATGAAATCGAGCAGTAGCCTTAATACGATTATAGGAAATGCCGTGGATTATCATCAGAGGAAACGTCGGGCAGGTAGTGGTAATTGTAAGATAAGCCTACTGCATCCACTAACCTAGTTTAAGATTAGGAATTACATCCATATCCCATTGTCTACAGAAACCTTTGTTAAATTGAAAGAAGCCGGCTGCCCCGATCATAGATCCGTTATCAGTGCATAGGCCCGGGCTGGGCATTACAACGTCTAGATCGGATTGAGAGACCAATTCCTTTCTGAGAAGTGTATTCGCCGCCACTCCGCCACCCAACAATATGCCATTCACTCGGTAATGCTTGGCTGCTTCTAAGGTACGTTTGACCATCGTTTCGACTATCGCCTCTTGGAATGCTCCTGATAGATTCGCAATTTCACTTTCATTTATTTCCTGTCCTCTTGTCCTAGGATATAACCCCTTCTCTTCTGCTCTCCTGATGGTAGCAGTTTTGAGGCCACTGAAGCTAAAGTCTAGAGAATTCTTTACGTGAGGTCTGGGAAGTCGAGGTTCTTCACCTGAACTTAATTGGGCTACTTTCTGAATGGCAGGACCACCTGGAAAACCTAATCCTAGAACGCGTGCAACTTTATCGAAAGCTTCACCCGCAGCGTCATCTCTAGTCCTCCCCACGAGACTAAATTTACCGTGGTCGTGCATTAAAATAAGGTCAGTATGCCCACCTGAAGCGATAAGACAAAGTAACGGGAATCCAGGGTCGATTTCAGGGTCCCTTCCCTCCAACCAAGCTGCATAAACATGACCTTCTAGATGATTAATACCAATTAGTGGTAGATCGTTTGCCCAGGCGAGGCCTTTTGCTGAATTCACACCTACAAGCAATGATCCTGCTAGCCCTGGACCGTTTGTTACAGCTATACCATTCAAATCACGGAGTGCCACGTTGGCTATATCAAGGGAATGTTCTATTACCTTGATTATAGTGATAAGATGCTCTCTAGAAGCTAATTCAGGTACAATGCCTCCAAATTTCGCATGCATATCGGCTTGAGAGGCTATAATATTCGAATGGATTACTCTACCGTCTTCAATGACAGCGGCCGCTGTTTCATCGCAGGAAGTCTCAATGCCTAAAAGTTTCATACTTTTATGTTATCACTAATTGTGTATCTGGGGCGCAATTAGAGTGAAGGTAATGTTCTTAACACTACACTTTTGTTGCAGATTTCTACAGATTTAGGTTACAGATTGTCAATTTTGAAATCAACGGCATGGAACGAGCTACATAGTAAATCTGAAAAATGTCAAGCGTCACCTAATGTAATATTCATACTAGGCCGAATGCAAAATAAGTCGATTCTGCGATTTAGATATCTCCTATACTGCCTCTTATACGGGCTATAGCTTCAGCAACCTTTGTTTCGCTGTTATAAATAGCTGAACCAGCTACCAGGATTTGAGCACCGGCTTTAACTACGGTTTGGGCGGTTAGTTCATTGATGCCACCATCTACTTCCAGTTCAATATTTAAATCTTGGTTGTCAATAAGAGTTCTCGTTCTCTTTATTTTATTTATCATAGTAGGAATGAAGGTTTGTCCACCAAAACCTGGATTAACTGTCATGATGAGGATTTGATCCAAGTCTGGTAA
>CAUZEB010000086.1:0-7717 GCA_963578655.1 Dehalococcoidia bacterium
ACTTAGAATGGTGTTCCACAGAACGCCCTGTTTCGCCTTGTTTATGCGATTGGATTATATGAAATGAAATGGGTATCTTCTGTTTCAGAAAATCATAGTCTTAGAGAAGCTATAGCTGAATGTTGTTATCAAGTCAGCAAGACATTAGATGGATTGAAGGCGGACGTGATTATGATTTTCCCTTCTTCTCATTACGAGCTGGAATATGAATTGGTACCGGATTTGATACGGCTTGAATTAGGTGGCAGCATTATATTCGGATGCTCGGGAAGTAGTGTGATTGGAGCGGGAAGAGAAGTAGAATTCAAGCCTGGATTCGCGATGATGGCCGGCTCTTTACCAAATGTGGAAATAACGTCGTTTCATATTGAGAATAACGATATGCCTGATGGTGATGATCCCCCAAGCAGTTGGGAGAATTTAATCGATGTTAAGTCCGAGAAATGTCCCAGTTTCGTGATATTAGCAGATCCATTCAGTATGCAAGTGGGACAATTACTTATGGGCCTAGACTTCGCATTTCCGGATAGTTCTATGATTGGAGGTCTGGCTAGCGGTGGCAGGATGCATGGGGAAAATGCTTTATATATGAACGGTAACATTTACAGATCAGGTGCTATAGGATTAGCTTTCCAAGGTGACTTGGCATTAGATACAGTTGTTGCTCAAGGATGTCGCCCTATAGGGAGCGTCATGCAAGTCACAATGTGTGAAGGTAACGAACTGCTAGAGTTAAATGAACAAACACCGTTTGAAATACTGAAAGAAATCTTCAGTCTATTAAGTGCCCGTGATAGAGAGCTAATACAACATTCCCTATTCCTCGGTGTAGTAATGGATGAACTAAATAATGATCCTCAATTTGGTGACTTCCTGATTCGGAATATTGTAGGAATAGATCCTCGGACAGGCACGCTGAAGATCAGTGAATTACTCAAAGAAGGTCAGACTGTCCAGTTCCATTTGAGAGATGCTGAAACCTCGTCTAAAGATCTAAATAGTATGCTAACTCGCTACAAAAGAGACGACCTATGGGAATCAGCGTCATCCGTCCTGCTGTTTCAATGCTTGGGGAGGGGTTCCTATCTGTATGGCAAGCCAAACCATGATACTCGTGCGTTTAAAGATTCAATAGGAGAAATACCAGTAGCCGGTTTTTTTTGTAACGGGGAAATCGGTCCTGTGGGCGAGTATACATATTTGCATGCTTATACAAGCGCATATGGTATATTCAGGCCCAAGAAGCAGCGTGGCTAACTAAATTTGGTTTGTCAACATTGTCGAGGCATTATCAAATGTAATGGCTGAATACGAGTCGTGAGAAATCTTAGACTTCTCGATTTCTGCAATCAAAACTCTTGGTCGAACTAGAGGATAATCACTTCCCAGCAAAATCTTTCCCTTGCCAAGTAGTGAGATGCCTATATTGAATATATCTGAGGAATATAGTAAGGGAGACGCAGCGGTGTCAAAATAGACGTTGTCCATCGCTCTCGCTACTTCTGGCATCAACGCGTAAAATGGCAACCCTCCGCCCCAGTGCGCGCAGACAATAGTTGCATCGGGGAAGTTATAGATGAAACGCCATAATCTTTCGGGATTAATCTTTCCCTTGCCTTGGTAAAAGTGACCTACTGGCTCCGAGGAATGGGTGGTCACTATAAAATTTTTATCTTTCACCAAGTCCATCATTGGCGCCATGGTATTTAAGTCCCCAATATCAAATCCTTGTGTGTCAGGATGTAATTCACCAATCCCTTGTAGGCCTGCTTCTGCACAACGTTCTATTTCCTGCAAAGCTGTAGCTCCCCAAGACGGATTTATATCGGCAAAGCCAATGAGTCTGTTGGGATACAAGTTAACTGATTCAATAATGTAATCGTTGATTTCTCGTCCTAAGATCGGATCGGATGATCCGATACCTAGTACTATAGATTTTTCTACGCCGTCTTGGTCCATATTAGCTATCAAGTCTTCGGCGTTTATCATTCTCGCTTTCGGGTTTCCATAAAGTTCTCGAAAAGTGCTGTCACGTTTCAAGTATTGATCTCTATGTCGAGCAACGTGTGGTGGCAAGATATGTGTGTGGGCATCAATAATCACATCAACACTTTGAACCCGTATAAAAATATCTGAGAGATACCCTCACCACTTCATCAGCTTGGCCACGTTATCGCCGCATATCTTGTCCATATCAGCCTGTGAAATAAAATCACAATAAAACTTCAGGTAGTCGAGACACTGTCTGTAGGTACAATTCCGTTCCACATTGGGCATATCGGAGCCCCATGCTAGTTTATCCGGACCGAAACGTTCAAGGTATTCCTTAATAATAGGTTGGGATTCGACGTACGGGTATTCCCAAACTGCACCTTGGAATATAGGGATTAGTAGTTCAATTAATAGGTTGGGCGCTCCCAATATCTTCCAGACTTCATCAGGTATAGTTACTTTGTCTCCGTCCATGAATCTGAATAGCGGTATACCGTGTGTGAACATTACGGGGATATCTTGGTAGCGTTCATTCCATCTGTGAAAAGCTCTGAGTTCCTCTAGATAGGGTTCTTTACCAGGAATGCTGGGAGTTACAAACCAAAATACAGGTATACCCAATTCCCTTACGTGGTCCCAGAATGGATAAAATATAGGATTATCTACTGCTTCCTCACGGTTGTGAAGACGGAGGTTCCCGGATTGGAACCAAAGCGCATGTAGTCCAAGGTTATGTATAGCATGATCCAGAGTGTGTAATTCATTGGAGTCGTCAGCTTTCCACTCGTCGATCAATGCCAAGGCTTTGAAACGCTCTGGATATCTTTTCACACAATCTGATAGATACTCGTTTAGCCGTCCATAAGAATGTCCGTTATGAAGGACTGCCTTTTCAACTCCTATGAAATCCATTTGAGCTATCATCAATTCAGGCGGCGCGTTAAGGTCGGTTAGTGTAGGAGGCAAGTACTGTATGCTATAATCGGTTTCATTTACTGTCCAGGTGAATCGTCCAAAACCCCCGCCTCTGAAATTAACGTCTGTTAGTCCGTCCAACGTCATATCTTTTCCGTCATAAAGTGGGTTAGGGCCTGTATACGTAGATCCGTCATCAATACGGCGGAATGGTTGATGGTGAAACATCATTCCATGTTGTATGTACCGCATGTGGTCTTCGGCATTCCTAAACCCAGAGGGGCCTCCCATGGGTGGGAAAGCGTGGCCGTGGGCGTCGATAATCATATTGGTGTGCCTCCTTGAAGATGGAGCGAGTGTAGCAATGCTGTTACATGGCGTCAAGTTGTCGACTATGGCTCGTAGGGGCTTCGGATTTGGTGGCAACTGCAATTGACCTATATCCGGTATTTGCTCCAGATGTTGAATAGAAATAGACCCTGTGAGAGAATATCGTTTTGACATGAGTATTGGACGTAAAAATGCTGCGGGAGAATCTATAATAATGAGTGAAGTTAGTGTGCCGATGGAGTATTGTAATACCCTAACGTGGCGGAATATAGGACCACACAGAGGTGGCAGGGTAGTGTCCGTTGCTGCCGACCCTGTGGATCCGTTGGTGTTTTATTTCGGGTCTGCTGGAGGAGTATGGAAAACTTGGGATGGAGGTGAATATTGGGAGAATATTTCTGATGGTTACTTCAAGACATCCGCAGTAGGGGCATTAGCTATTTCGGAGTCTGACAGAAATGTTCTCTACGCAGGTATGGGAGAGTCTTGCCTTGCTGTCCCAAGATTTCATTGGACATCCCAGGCAGATGGCGTCTATAAATCAACTGATGCAGGGAAAACATGGAATAATGTTGGCTTAATTGACACACGTCATATATCAAGAATACGTGTACATCCCACGAACCCAGATATTGTGTACGTGGCCGTTTTAGGTCATTTAGAAGAGCCTCATCACGAAAAGGGGGTTTATTTATCTAGAGATGGGGGCGGGCATTGGGAAAAAATCTTATACAGATGCGATACGGCTGGTGCCTGTGATTTGTCCATGGATTCAAACAATCCAAGGATTCTGTATGCGGCTTTGTGGGATGCTAAACGCAGTTATTGGGAGTCTCATAGCGTGGGGGCAGATACAAGTATTTACAAGAGCAGCGACGGGGGAAACAATTGGATTGAGTTGACCGATAGCCCCGGACTTCCAGTAGGTCTAAAGGGGCGTATAGGTATTACTGTATCACCAGCTAGATCAGATAGAGTCTGGGCATTAATAGAAGCAAAGAACGGCGGTTTGTTTCGTTCTGATGATGCTGGAATGACTTGGAATACGGTCAGTAATAATCCAGATTTGACGAGACGTCCTCATTATTACAGTCACGTGTTTGCCCACCCGAAGGATCCAGAACGAGTTTATGTTATGAGTGGAAATGCCTGGAAATCAACGGATGGCGGATACACTTTTAAACAAATGGTGACTCCCCATAAAGACAATCACGAATTATGGATTGATCCGAAGGATCCGAAACGTATGATCCAATCTCATGATGGAGGGGCTAATGTTTCGTTTAATGCTGGAGACTCGTGGTCCAGTATATACAATCAGTCAACTGCTGAATTCTATCATTTGGCCGTAGATGAAGAGTTTCCCTATAAAGTCTACGGCACACAACAAGATAATACTGCTATATGTGTACCTAGCAGATCACATAAAGGTGCCATAATTGGATCTGACGTATACCCAGTTGGTAGTGCTGAAAGTGGTCACATAGCAGTTCGGCCAGATAATTCTAACATTGTTTATGCGGGAGCCATTGGCAGCCATCAAGGTGCAGGGGCTGTTCTAATACGTTACGATCATCATACAGGCCAAGTACGGATTATTACTATATGGCCAGACCTAGCAGGCTGGAAGGCGAAAGATCGCAAATACAGATTCCAGTGGGATTTCCCTATCGTTATATCCCCACATGATCCCGACATTCTCTACGCAGCTGGTAATATGGTCTTCCGTTCTACCGATGAGGGCACTAGTTGGATAGCAATCAGTCCCGATTTAACACGGAATGATTTAAAACCTATGGAGAATGCTGGGAATTCAGAGACAACTATTTTCCCACATGATGTTTGTACCATACTTTCATTCGCAGAGTCTCCGATGCAAAAAGGCCTTTTCTGGGTAGGGACAGATGATGGCATTGTTCAAATTTCGAAAGACCATGGTAAAAATTGGCATGATGTGACGCCAAAATCTATGCCTGAATGGTCACTAGTTTGCAAGGTAGAGCCTTCGAATCATGATCCTGCGAGAGCTTATATCTCAGCAACTAGGTATAAAGATGGAGATTACCGACCATATTTATGGAAAACAGAAGACTTTGGGAATTCATGGCAAGAAATAAACGATGGTATATCTGACGTGGATTTTACTCGCGTGGTGAAAGAAGACATTGAAGTTACTGGATTACTTTACGCGGGTACTGAAGGCGGGACTTACGTTTCATTCGACGACGGTAATACTTGGCAATCGTTAAAACTGAACATGCCTCCAGTTCCGATTCACGATATGGTTGTGAAAAATGACAACTTGATAGTCGCCACTTATGGCAGAGGTTTCTGGATATTAGATGATCTGGGTCCTCTTCGCCAGATTGACGATAATGTGCTAGATTCGTCCGTTTATCTTTTTAAACCCAGTCCTTATTTCAGGTTATTGGACGAACCTTCGTGGAGGCCTGATGAAAAACCCGTGGTAGGTGAGAAAAACTACTTCATATCGATATTGGGTTCCCCTATGACATTCAGGGAAATCTTGACTTCTGACGGGCGTGTAGAGAGGAAATTCCTTAATGCGGGTACTAACCCGCCCAGTGGAGTAATCATAACGTATTATCTGTCAGATATCCCTATCGGAGAGATAAGTCTTTCATTTCAAGATGCCGATGGTTCGCTAATAACAAAATTTAGTAATACATCAATCGATAATGCTAATCTGCGACCTTTGACAACAAATCTTGGATCTAATCAATTTGTTTGGGATACTCGTTATCCAGGATCCAAGTTAATAGCCGGAGATAAAGCACTAGAACGTGTTCGGACGGCCCCATTAGCACCTCCTGGGACCTATTCTGTAATACTTGATACGTCAGATATTACATTGTCACAAACCTTTGAGATTATAAAGGACCCTAGGGTCTCGTCTAGTCAGGATGAGTTAGAGCAACAATTTAAACTTATCAAGGATGTAAGAGATAAAGTGACCGAGATTAATGAAGCAGTCATGAAACTCAGGATATTAAGAACCCAGATATCAAAATGGGGAAATCGTTCGAAGACTCCTAATAATGCCCTCGATAATGCTTCTAAAAGTTTGTTCGAAAAATTAGGGAAAATTGAACAGTCTATGATCCAAAAGGCTAGCACCGGAATTAGCAAGAATTTTAGTTCCAGAGAAGGATTTTTCGCCGACGCATTAAACATCAGAATGGCCGATTTAATAAGTACCATTGAGGCCGCTGATGGCTCACCGACAACACAGACTTATCAAGTTTTTGATTATGTTTCTAAACTCGCTGACGATAAGATGTCGGAGTTAGATCAAATTGAAAAAGAAGATGTACCAGCATTTATAGAGTTAATACATGAGTTGGAAATACCATTCATAGGGGAAGGATAGCCAGTCAAAATGAATATCGAAAAGCCATTTTATGTCTTAATTAAGGTTGGGAGGATTATAGACGGTAAGGGCGGAAAACCGATTTTAAATGGAGCTATTCTCATAAAGGATGATATGATTCTAGCTGTCGGTAAGAGTGAAGATATTATGCCTCCAGGCGTAGCCAATGTAGACATATATGACTATCCTGATAAGGTCGCTATGCCCGGTATGATAGATTGCCATACTCATCATAACGGATTCGGAGACGGAACTCCTATGGATGACATAGCGGGATACGATGATGAGATCTTGACTTTACAGTCTGCAAAGAATGCAAGAGCGAGCCTGTATACCGGTGTTACCACCATACGTGAAAACGGACCTAAGAATCTCACTATGTTTAGAATAAGAGATGCTATAGAGCAAGGTATTATACTTGGGCCACGGATGGTCCTTTGCGGGCGTCCAATGTCGATCATTGGAGGTCATATGGGATACTTTGGGTCAGAATCCACGGGTCCTGATGAGGCCAGAAGTATGGTCAGACAATTGATTAAAGAAGGCGCTGATTATATAAAAATTACGGCGACTGGTGGTGGTACTCGTACATCATTTCCTTATTTGCCTTCATTTGGTTTAGACGAGTTACGTGCCATTACGGAGGAAACACGCAAATTTGGCAAATTGTCTGCGGCTCATTGTATGGCAACTTCGGGTATAGTTAATGCCTTAGATGCTGATGTAGACATGATAATACATTGCTATTTTAAAAATGGAGATGGTTCAGACGACTTTAATCCAGCCGTTGCAGATAGGATGGGTGAGCAGGGAGTGTACATCAACCCAACTGTTCATGTAGCACGTGCAAGGGCATGGAAATTACAGCGAATGAGTGAACTTCGACCCTTAAGTCGTGAAGAGCAGAAAAGACTTGATGTAGACCTTCGCACGTTTGAAGAACGATTAGAGTTATGTAGGCGTTTAATAAATATGGGGCATAAAATGATAACTGGCTCCGATTCATCGTGGGACGATTACAAACTTGGTAATACGATCAATGAAGTTGAATGTCTTGCAATGGCGGGATTCTCCCCTATGAAGGCGATA
>CAUZEB010000087.1:0-7619 GCA_963578655.1 Dehalococcoidia bacterium
AGTAAAGTAAACTGTCAGTAATGTTTATGCTGACCAATACAACTTTAGCCTTTGATAACAGCAGAGAATTCGCCTTTTCTTCTGCCATACTGTTGCCACCTATTATTACTACGGTCCGATCAGTTAAGTCCATGAAAACCGGGTAGTATACTTTCACAGTAAAATCCTTCGATACTAAAATATTAATAGGCTTCTGTGGCGTGGTCCTATTTGATTAAGACAGGTCCATTAAATAAAAATGGCTATGGAATATCTCAAGGTCGGGCATAACCATCACTGCAAAGGAAAAAAATGTGCCTTCACCTGAAACGTATTATTCTTTAGTAGACTGATATTAATTCGTCTCCGCCTGTCAAACATTAAACAGTTAGTAAGATGAGCTTAGCAATTATGTTTGTAGCCTAGCATGTTGAACAAAAACCAGTCAACAAATGATAGGATCATTATAGTCTCCTATCTGGGATATTCTCTTTTAGAGGAGTGAGATTAATTGCGATATAGTAAGAAAGAACTCTTCAAATATTTGAAGAGTGTTATAGGCAACTCGGCGGTCATAAGTGTGATGGAAAGAACTCCACGAGAGTTCTTCATACCAGAGTATTTGTTAAGCTCTGCCTACGACAATAGGGCCCTCAGGATAGGGGAAGGCCAAACGATATCCCAGCCGCTCGTTGTAGCAGAAATGATCGATGCCCTTGAAGTTAAGAAGACGGATAAAGTATTAGAAATAGGCACCGGAAGCGGATATCAAACTGCCCTTCTTTCGCAACTGGCGTATAATGTTGTATCGGTGGAACGAATTGATATCCTAATGGATATAGCATCACGGAAACTAGAACTCCTGGGTTATAGCAATGTAGAATTGCATTTAGTAGCTAAGGGATTGGGCTATCCAGAAAAATCGCCGTACGATTCAATCATCGTATCTGCGGGAGCTTCGAAGATTCCAACACCACTTATACACCAACTCGTAGTGGGAGGAAGAATGGTAGTTCCAGTGGGATCTATTTCCGAACAAAATTTATTGAAAGTCATAAAGTTAAGAGATGGATATTCGGTGACAGATTTGGGAAGCTGTCAATTTGTCCCCTTGATTGGCGAATGTGGATGGCCAGAACAAGAGATTAATTCACAAGAAAAGTGTTAAAGTGTATTCATATATGGTCCTGAAAATTGCAAATTTGTTAGACGTAATATTTGCAATAGTACTAAGGCAGGTAAAGGAAATCTGATTTGAATTACGAAACGGTAATTGGATTGGAAGTACATGCCCAGTTACTGACGAACAGTAAAATGTTTTGTGCGTGTAGCACTAAGTATAAAGACGCCACTCCTAACTCAGTGGTGTGTCCTATATGTCTAGGGATGCCGGGAACACTTCCATCTATCAATCAAAAGGCAATAGAGCATGTTGTACGGACGGGAATTTCGTTAAATTGCACAATATCAGATGAAACGAAATTTGACAGGAAAAACTACCCTTATCCTGATTTGATGAAAGGATATCAAATCTCCCAATTTGACCAACCCATTGCCAGTTCAGGTTACCTTGAATTAGAAGATGAAGACGATATCAGAATAATTCGGATTACACGGGTTCACCTTGAAGAAGATGTTGCTAAACTTCTTCACAGATCTGATAAAGGAGGAAATGCATACAGTTTATTAGATATAAATAGGGCCGGCATGCCTTTAATGGAAATTGTGTCAGATCCCGATATGAGAACGCCCGAAGAGGCCCGGCTTTATCTAACGAAATTGCAGCTAATTCTTAGATATCTTGGAGTAAGCTCAGCTAATATGGAAGAAGGTAGTTTTCGTTGTGATGCTAATATAAGCATTCGACTGAAAGGTATCAAAACATTAGGTAACAAAGTTGAAGTCAAGAACATGAACAGTTTCCGTTCTGTCTATAAGGCACTGGAATATGAAATAGAGCGTCAAATTAACCACCACTCAAAAGGAATAAGAATAGTGCAGGAAACCAGGGGTTGGTTGGAAGATAAGGAAATCACTGTTTCACAGCGCTCTAAAGAAGAAGCTTCAGATTACCGGTACTTTCCGGATCCAGATTTGGTTCCAATAGTAATTAGCAGGAAATGGGTCGAAACATTGAAAGCTGAGTTGCCAGAATTGCCTCAAGCAAGAAAGCAAAAATATGTTGGGAGCTTCGGGCTATCTGAATATGATTCAACTCTATTGAGTTCGTCGTTGAGTCTTTCTGATTTATTTGAGTCGATTATTGGATCGATTCAAATAGTACCGACCTTTTTGCCTAAAGCATTATGTAACTGGATGCTAGGCGAGTTATCTCGCCTAGTTAATTCAGAGGGATGCTCCTTCCAAGATATCCCAATCAAGCCAGAGCAATTCATCGAATTCCTTCATATGATTGAGGATGGTACACTGAGCAGCAATTTAGCAAAGACGTTATTTGAAGAAATGTTTCATAGTGGAGAATCACCTAGATTGATAGCCGAAAAGAAGGGAATGGCCCAAATTAATGATGAGAGATTGATGACGAGAGTTGTAGAGGAGGCATTAAATAACAATCCTGGTCCTGTTGAGGATTACCTGAATGGTAAAGAGTCAGCCCTTAAGTATCTTATTGGTCAAGTAATGAAAGCCTCCCGAGGTAAGGCCAACCCAAAGATTGTAACCACTATGCTTAAAGGCAAGTTGGAAGATAGGGGAATCTCAGATGGACAGTGATGGAATGCCTAGAAATCGGGCATTTATTACTCTATCCAAACTTATGTACCCTGGTATTGGTATCAAAAGATGGATCGCCTTGGGAGGGCTTGGCTTCATAATATTTTCTACGGGACTTTTGTATTTTCTAGATAAAATATTGAATTTTTTAGTAATAGGACTCTTCGCCAATAATGTAATTCCTTCTCTCTTGAGTGTTGCAGGGATAATTCTATTAGCAAAATCACTACACGGGTTCTACAAGACAATTGGACCACTTATCTTGGAGTCGGATAAGTTAGAAGATTTGACAAGTATCGTTTATAGGCGACGATTATTGAACAAAGGGCCTAACGTAGTAACTATAGGGGGCGGTACTGGATTGTCTGTTCTCCTAAGAGGATTAAAGGAGTACACATACAATCTAACAGCTATTGTGACAGTAGGTGACGATGGAGGCAGTTCAGGGCGTCTGAGAAAAGAGTTAGGAGTGGTACCTCCTGGAGATTTCCGCAATTGTTTAGTGGCTATGTCTGACACTGAAACGCTAGTTACAGATCTTTTCCAATATAGATTTGATCAAGGTAACGGTCTAAAAGGACATAATTTCGGTAATTTGTTTTTGGCGGCTATGGCTGATGTAACTAATAGTTTTGAACAGGCTGTAGTAGAGTCGAGTAGAATGCTTTCAGTTCATGGACGTATATTCCCAGCTACTACTGCGAATATAACACTTACAGCGACTCTAAAGGGAGGTGTTGAAATTTCTGGAGAGTCCAACATACGAGCAAGTGGTGGCAACATTGACCATATTTCAATTGATCCAGTAGATGCCTTGGCGTATGCACCGGCTGTGGAGGCAATTAAAAATGCTGAGATAATAGTTATTGGACCAGGGAGCCTATATACAAGCGTGCTGCCTAATTTGCTTATTGATCAAATATCTCAAGCTATCCGTGAATCTGGAGCAATAAAGATATACACTTGTAATGTTGCTACGGAAATAGGGGAAACCGATGGATATTCAATTGCCGATCATATTGATGCTCTCCAAAATCACACTTTTGATGAGATAGTACACTATGTTCTTGCAAATAATCACTCCGTGGAATTGGATCCAAATGTAGAGGTGGAGTCAGTTCTTCATAATGGATCAATCTCACCGCATATTAGATTGGAAAAAGCAGATCTAATTGACGTGGATCATCCTTTGCTTCATGACTCAAATAGGCTGGCGCGTACTATCATAGGAGTGTATCATAGAGAGCGTAAATTGAAGAATTTTTTCCGATGGTCTTTAAGCCGGAAATATAATTAAGAGAGGATCATCAAAGTAGCATGCAGAGTACTATACTAAATATAATTCAAATCTTTGTTTCGGTCCTACTTGTCTTTGTAATTCTCATTCAAGTTCGTGGTCAGGGTGGTGGTTTATTTGGTTCAGCTGAGAGTTCATTTAGAACACGTAGAGGACTAGAAAAAACGCTGTTTCAATTCACTATAGGTTTGATAGCAATATTTATTGTCATATCCATTTTAAGTGCTAGTTCACGATTTTTCTAGGATCGATTTAGACAACAATCTTAGGTTAACCTAAGATGAACAGTACATAGGGTTCGAGAGATACGATGTCAATCCCCTTGATTGGTTTGGTAGGTAGTAATATGGATTATACTATGATCTTTCCAGGATTCATTATCCCATGCGGATCTAGAGTCCTCTTCAAGTTTCTTACCAGATCATAACTGGTTCCAAGCTCATCTCTCATTAAGTGAGACAACTTAACGCCGACACCATGACAATATTCCATCGCACCACCCATGTCCTGAGCTAATGCCAGTACAATATCAACGGTTTCCGCCATATGAATCGAAGTTGGATGTCCTTGATCGTCCCGTTCTTGAATTAATAATGAGAAGAACTCTGGTCTTCCCCATATAGACCACTCCTTCACGATTACATCTCGTTCATTGAAAATGTCATTACATCTCTTACGATATTCCAGAACTTTGGATATTGGTAATATAACATGGAGATATTCCATTCTGTAGTAATTACTATCACGTCTGCGTTTATAGATATCATTCCTGTCTAACACTTCTTTTTTATAGAGTTGTGCTGTAGAGTGTCGCTCCTTCCAGAATGTAAGAGTTTGAGATTCGGACACCATTTCCCCATTGAAACTCCTGCATATTTTCATTGCTTCAAGGCTTGAAATTTTAACGCTATCCTCTAATCCTTCAAACATTAGATATAAAGTTATCTTCCACTGTGAATAACCACTTATGTCCTTTAATTCTTGACCGAAGTCTACAACTGATGGATATAAGTTTGAATGCGTTATCTTTATAATGGATCTAAATCCAGATTCAAAGTCAGGGAATGTCATTCCAATGAGCACTCGCTTTTCTTGAATGAGATATGTCTCTATAGTGGCCTCTGTGATAACGCCTAAAATCCCCTCTGAACCTATAAACAATTGATTGAGAGACGGACCAGAGGATGCGATAGGTAGTCCTTTCGTCTTTATTATCTCTCCATCTGGTAATGCTACTTCTAACCCTAGTACTTGGTCGCCCATAGTACCGTATTTAGCTGCCCTGTATCCAACACCATTTGTCGAAATTGCACCACCTACACTAGCTATTGGGCGACTCCAGGGATCGTGTCCAAGCAGAAGTCCAGACTTATGTAAACTTTTAGCTATATCCTCTAATACGACCCCTGGCTGAACTCTAGCTGTTAGATTTTCTTGGTCAATGTTAATAATCTTGTCCATACGCTGGAGGTCTATAATGATGCTATCCTTTGTGGCAAGAGCTCCACCCATAATCCCTGTTCCCTTTCCGTAGGGCACAACAGGTACTTCGTGTAAGTGAGCAAATTTTATAACACGGGATATTTGCTCCTTTGATTTAGGAGAAACGACTGCTGCAGGATTCTTGAATAAGAGTGGGAAATTTGAGAAAGATCTGTAAACACCTAAGGCATCTCCGCAATACTTTTGGATTTCGTCCGGGTCATTCGTAGCATAACCGGAGCCAACGATCTTTTGTAAATCTAAAACTAATTTACTTTTCATATGATTTACGTCCGAGCGTTACATATTTTCAGGAACCCGAAAACGACATTGGTAAAAGGAGGCATAATTACCTACGGGTGAATTTCCATTTCGTACCTTGAGCAGTGTCCTCTAAGATTACTCCCAATTCAGTCATACGCTTTCTTAGATTGTCAGCTAATGTATATTGTTTCGATTCTCTTAATCCAGAGCGTAGATCTATTAATAATTGAATGAAAGAGTTGATATCTCGGTCTATCTTACTGTTATCATCTAGTTTCAGACCTAACACTTTGGTTAATTCTCTTAGCGTTAATTGGGCGTGAGAGATACTCAATGCTTCTTCATGTCCTCGATTAATGTCTCTAACTAAATCAAATATCGCGGCTAATGCTCTAGGAGTATTAATATCGTCGTCCATGGCCGCTACAAAACGATCAACAAATGGTTGGCTATTTAGTATATCTTGTGACTTAGACTCTCCTTTTAGAGTGATAGCATTCTTTAATCGCCCCGATGCCCGTTCTTGAGCTGTTAAAGCTTCCTCACTGTAAACAACTGGACTACGGTAATGCGAATTAAGGAAAAAGAGTCTGATAGCGTCTGGCGAATATTTTTCCAATAAATCACTCACATTTATTATGTTCCCTAGTGATTTACTCATTTTATTTTCACCGAATTGAAGAAACCCGTTATGTAGCCAAAATCTAGAGAATGGCTGTGTGTTGGAATAAGCTTCACTCTGAGCGATTTCGTTCTCGTGATGGGGAAATATTAGATCTTGACCTCCGCCGTGTATATCTATCGTCTCACCTAGATAGTGCGTTACCATTGCGGTACACTCGATATGCCAGCCGGGCCTCCCGTGTCCCCAGGGGCTTGGCCAGCTTGGCTCATTTGGTTTTCTAGACTTCCAGAGCGCGAAATCTGATGGATGTTCTTTTTTGTCGTCGATTTCAACTCTTGCTCCTGCAAGTAAGTCAGATACATTCCTTTGGCTTAGTTTGCCGTACTCATCGTTTGCACTAATCCTGAAATATACATCACCATTTTGATTGTAAGCGAATCCATTCTCAATCAACGATTCAATTATATCTATGATTTTGTCAATTTCCTGAGTTGCCTTTGGATAGACATGTGCTGGCAGGACATTTAATGTATGTATTTCTCGAAGATATGCTTCAATGTATCTTTCTGAGAGTTCTGTAGTAGTAATGCCTTCTTCAGAAGAAGCTTTGATCATCTTATCGTCGATGTCAGTAAAGTTTTGTACATGTTTTACTTCGTACCCTTTGAATTCCAAATAGCGCCTTATAACGTCAAATACGATGGAAAACATGGCATGGCCAATGTGAGAAGGAGCATAGGGGGTTATACCACAGACATATAGCTTAACCGTGGTATCCGATGGATGAAAATCTTCTTTTAATCCACTTAGGGTGTTATAAAACTTCATTACCCACGATTGATCGTTGCAACTGACATAACTACCACACCTTCTTCTTTACCAATGAATCCAAGACCATCTGTGGTCGTGGCTTTTATGTTTATCATATGTGTGGCAATTTGCAGTGCAGAGGCCAAATTACTTTTAATTTTGTCGACATAAAGATTAAGTTTCGGACGTTCGGCAAGTATTGTAGCATCAACGTAGTGTATCTGCCAGCCATCCTCAGTTAAAAGTTCCCTGACCGAAATAAGCATTTCACCACTGTCAATTCCGTGATATTCTGGGTTTGACGATGGGAAGTGTTGACCGATATCTCCTTGACCTGCTGCTCCTAATAAGGCATCGATGATTGAGTGAATCAGCACGTCTCCATCACTAGTTCCGTCTAGACCTTTGGTGTGTTGGATTCTTACACCT